>NZ_JBHWWF010000024.1:0-146616 GCF_042736455.1 Streptomyces sp. NPDC060064 | reverse complement strand
CAGCGAACCCACCCACGTACCGGCACCCGGACCAGGCACTCAACACCCCCACCCCGCTGACACCCACCCAATGCCACCAACGCGCCCACTCACACGGTGCGCGCCTCACTCGTCGGCCGGACGGCCACCGGCGGGGCGCCCGGGATCCTGCTGTGCGCGCTTCATGGCGGCAGTGTCGAGTGCCTGTTGCCGAAGGGTGAGTTCCCGGTCGAACTTCTGCGCTGCATCCTGGGCGAGCCCCCCGTCGGTCATCTGCCAGAAGTGCGGCTCGTAACGCTGGCGGACGCGAGTCGGCTGGGAGAAAAGCGCCCTCATCACCGGGTCGGAGTCCGCGCCTTCGGCCGCGTCTTCCGTCTCGGGCGGCTCGGCGTGGCGGATGAGGCCGAATTCGAGGAGGCGCTGGCAGCCGTCCTCCCAGGCCTCGTCACGTAGGCCGAAGAGCTGCATGCGGGGCCGCGTGGTGAGGAAGACGCCCGACGTGTGGTGCTTCTTGGGCGCCCACTGGCTCATCATTCTCAGGATGAGCCAGGTGGCGACCTCGGAAGGATTGAGCACCTGGATCCAGCCCTTCAGGAAGAAGTCCTTGGGGAGCGTGATCGTCTTGTGGGCCGCCCAGTGAAGGGCGGGGACGGTGTAGAAGTCCGGGGTCTGCTTATCGCCCCGCCCGCTCTCCTCCATGAGCGAGAAGTTCTCGTACAACCGCTGTCCGCGCGCGCCCCGAGGCATGGTGACCAGGGCGTCTTCCTGGCCGAGTTCTTCCAGAGTTCTCAGGGCTCCCTTGACTTGCTGGAGCCGCAGGGCCTCCAGCTTCCTTTTGCGCCACAGCTCCTCCACCCTCGCGCTGCTGCGGAGCTCCGGGGGCATGTTATCCAACGCGGTGTCGTACGTACCCGACGCGGTGTCGTACCCACCGTCGATGGCAACGAGGGCGGACCACGATCCGGACCCCTTCAGCGGGAGAACGTTCTGCCAGGGGTCTCCTGTGTCCAGTCGGCACTGCGCCTCGAAGGCCGCCAGCAGGTAGAAGCGCAGCGCTATCCCCCGTGAAAGGACCAGCTTGGTGAGCCTCGACCGTTCCCCGTCGGCCCGCAGCAGGGTGCTGCGCAGGACCATCGAGCCCGGCTGCTTCCCGGCCTTCCAGATGCCATCCAGGGCCTCACAAGCATTCGTGATCGAGCCGGTCTTCTGCATCTGCCGCAGCCGGCGCAGTCTGCGCTCGTTCGTCTCCAGTGCATCAGCCACGACCGCTCCCAAAAACTGGTTAGCGTTTTGATCCCGCAGTTTTGATCCGGGCCAAGGGAATCGCTAACGCTCTTTACCCGGATCAAAACGTTGATCACGCCCCACGAAGGCTCTTCCAGACCGCTGAAAATTGACTTAGGCCCGCTCAACGCGGGCTCGGCGGCTCGTCGTTCGCACGGACGCGAACGGCCCCGGGTACCAGCCGGGGCCGCCTGCTCGAAGAACTCTTCAAGGAGAACAGTACGTGGCAGATTCCCAGAACCCCCAGCCCCTGCCGCAGCGCTGGGCGATCATCCTGCTCGCCGGCGTCGTGGCGGGCGCACTCGTCCTGAGCCTGGCAGGCGTACTGCCGGGGCTCAGCGCCGCTGGCGCGACCGTGCTCGCCCTTCACCAGCTTATGGCGTAGCGAAACCCGGTGGAGAGCGCCGCCAGAGCCCTCCACCGGCGCTGCCAGATGCCCCGGGCCGACCCGGTCGGGGGCCTTGGGTCCAACAGGCCCAAAGCGGCGTGAGCTGCACGGCGCGTGCTCAGCGGCGGCTGTCGCCCGGGGGAAGCAGGCTGGTCAGCTCGGCGATCGCGTCGGGGGACCACTTGAAGTAGCGGCGGACGACCGGCCCGGCAGACACCTCCGAGGGGCTGGAGAACGCCTGCCTGAGGGTGCAGCCGCCGGCCTGGCTGTAGCTGGTGACGATGTCGGCAGCACGGTTCACGATGCTCGGCCCCTGGAGTCTGGGCACTCCAGTACCTGTACCCATCGGGTCAGCGGCGGGTGCCTCCCGAACTCGGGCTCTGGTCCACTTCGTGTGGTCCGGTGACGCTCGGTCACGCCAATAGAACCCGCTTGCGTAGGAGTTCGAATCCTGCGCGGCCGAACATCTGGCGCTTGAGCATCTTGATCCTGTTGACATGGCCCTCCACGACGCCGGAGTTCCAGGGGAGGGTGAGGCCGGCGGTGACGGCGTCGAGATCACGCAGGAGGTGCTGAGCGAAGTGGCGGAGGCTGGGCAGTTCGGTGGTGGCGCTGGCTGCTTCGATCCATTCGGGGAGTCGGTCGCCTTGCAGGTCAGTGAGCATGTGGGCGAAGTAGCGCACGTGCTCGGCGAGCGCTGCCAGTTCGGGGCAGTTGACCAAGACGGCTTTGAGCTGGGTCTGGTCGCTTTCGGGTAGAGCGTCGGGGTGCGTGAGGATCCACGCGTGACGGCGCGGGCCGATGGCGGCCGAGGGCCGACCGGTTGGGGCTTGCCGCGAAGAGTCCTGCTGACGTAATCCCGAACGCTGGCGTAACCGCGTGGATAGCCCTGCTCCTTGATCTCCTCCCACAGTTTCCAGGCGTTGGTGCAGCCCTCCTGCCAACGCTGATCGAGGTAAGGCTTGTAGTCGTCGAGCCTGGTCACACGGCTTTGCCACTGACCGGTGAACATGTCCTCCGGAGTCGTGGCACGGGAGAAGCGCAAGATCGTGTTGAGGGTCATGCCAAGCTGCCGGGCGACGGACCGCTTGCTGTGACCGGCAGCGAGGAGAGCATGGATGGTGGCGTGCTTGGCGCGGGTGCGTTCGGCGAACTGGTGCCCTGTCGGCCAGGGCGACGACGCAGCCGGCTCCGCCCCTTCCTGCGGTTCCTCGGGCTGCTCCGGCATGGGGTGCAAGCAGCCGCGGTGCCGGTAGACGCACTTCTCGGCAGCTTCGCCCAGGTTGTGCCAGAGATGCCATCGGTCAGCGACCTGGAGGGCCTGCGGAGCACCGCGGGTGGCGCCTTCGGCGAAGAACGGGGCCCGGTCACGGCAGACGATCTCGATGCCGGGCCGCTCGGCGAGCCAGGCCGCGAGAGTGTCAGCCTCCCGGTCGGGAAGGAGGTCGATCGGACGACGTGTTTCGACGTCGACGAGCACGGTTCCGTAGACCCGCCCCTTGCGCTGGGCGTATTCGTCCACGCCGACCACACGAGGTGTGGCGGTGGCAGGGTCCGGAAGCGAGGCGATCAGCCTCAACAGGGTGTTCCTGCTGACCGGGACCTTGAAGGCATCCGTCATGCGGGCACCCGCCCGGCCCGCGAGCGCAAGACCGACCGACACCAGCGTCGATCGCAACCGCTCAGTCCGTCGCCCGAACCGGCGGGTGAGCCCGGAGACTTGCTCGGAGAAGGTCCTGCGTGGGCAGGAGTCCTCCGCGCAGACGAACCGTCGTACATGTAAGGACACCACGACGAACTTGCCCACCGTCGGTAGGTCACGAGGAAACCGCAGGTAGGAGCCATGAATTCGGCCTGACCAACATCCGCACCCCGGACAGGCCGCCCGCTTGACGGTCGTCCGAGCCTCGACCTGGACGACCATGTCGGTCACCTGGACCGACTCCACCAACACGCCCTCGACCGAGGAGAACAGCAGCTCATCCAGCTGCGGCAGCAGTTCGCTCACGGCGAGGACTGTCGACCACACCACCATCCAGCCTGGCGATTTTCGGGCGAACTCAACCGCCATCACACGAAGATCGACAGTCACCCTGTGTACACGACCACACGAAGTGGACCAGAGCCCCCAGAGATCGACGAAGCCACGGCCGCGACTGTCGAGCTGCACAGAAGATTTCAGTGCGCGGGGCGCTAAAACTTGTCGCACTGAACCATGTCGCGGGTCGGCTTGCGAACGGTTGGGGCGCACCGAGTGCTTCAGTGCCCGACGCCGTGGTCGTCTGGTGTCCCTTTTCGTGGGAGCGGCAGCTGTCACCGTTTGACGCGGCCGCGGATGGCCAGGACGGCCAGGCCCAGCAGTACGGGTTCGGTAAGGCGGGTGGCCATCTCGGTGTAGGTGCCGGTGGTGGTCAGGTCCTGGCCGGAGGAGCGGAACACCACCGAGTTGATCACCACCCGCAGGGACTTCTCGAACCGCTCGGTCGACAACAGACGCTCGCGGTACGGCCCGTCGGGGTTGACCGGATCGGGTGTCTCGGTGGTCATCGTGATGCTGCGGCCGGTGAGGGTGCCGGTGCTGGTGGGCTTCGGGTCGTTCTGCGGCAAGCCCCAGAGCATCATCGCCAGCAGGGTGGCGGTCATGGCTGCCAGCAGCCATCCCAGAGCACGGGAGGCCCGTAGGCCGTAGCCGGAAAGCGCCCAGTACGCGGTGAGCAGACTCCGCTCGGCCCACGGGATGTCGTCGGCGTGGCGGCGCATCTCCATCTCGCCGTAATAGAAGTCGGCGGCGCCGGGTTCGTGTTTGCCGTCCTCGAAGGCCTTGCGCAGTTGCCGATAGACCGGTGCCAGCGCGGCCGGTTCCAGTACCTCTTCCCCCTCCGGCGCGGGTGTCCATCCCCTCGTGCTGGTGCCGCGGCTGGCGCGCCAGTGGTGCTCTTCGGCCAGCGTCCGGCGCGGCGTCCAGCGCACTGGTCGCATCCCACGTCGACGCAGACCGGAGGGGGCGGCGGCCAGGGTGTATCGCCCTTCCAGCCGCAGTTGGTCGAGGTGGATGGTCCCGGCGAACCGGCAGTTGGTGAGGTCGATGTCGGTGAGCACCAGGTGCGCCGCGTCCACACCCCGCAGCGATACGGCCCGTACGCCAGGATCCGTCAGGCCGGCTTCGGCCATCTCTTCGCTGTCTACGGTGAAGGGCCGGGAGCGGGCGGCGATGCTCACCGGGTACTCCAGGACCGCGTCGCTCAGGTCCACGGTGGCGTGCCGCAGTCGCAGCGCGGCAGTCTGGGCCCACCGCGTCCGCCAGCAGCGCAAGGCCGCCGTGGCCGCCTCGATGATCACCGCCTTCTCGAACACCGCCTCTGACAGATCCAGCGTCCCCGTGCACGCCAGCGGCCCCATCACTGCAGCGCGTTCAAACACCACCCCAAGGAACTGGGCGTCGCCGCCGATCAACGCGCCGTCGAACCGGGCGTCGCCGCCGATCAACGCCTCGCTGAATGTGGCGTCGCCGCCGATCTCCGCGCCGCGGAATCCGGCGTGGCCGCTGAACTTGGCCCCGTCGAACCAGGCGTCGCCGCCGATCAACGCGCCGTCGAACCGGGCGTCGCCGCCGATCTCCGCCCCGCGGAATCCGGCGTAGCTGCCGATCTCCGCCTTGCTGAACCAGGCGTCGCCGCTGAACTTCGCGTCGCGGAATCCGGCGTGGCCGCCTATCCTCGCCGCGTCGAACGAGGCGTGGCCGTCGATTTCCGCGCCGCGGAATCCGGCGTGGCCGCCGATCTTCGTCCCGTCGAACCGGGCGTGTCCGCCGAATTTCGCGCCGTCGAACCAGGCGTCGCCGCCGATCTCCGCCCCACTGAACGAAGTGTCGCCGCCGATCTCCGCGCCGTCGAACCAGGCGTCGCCGCGAATCTCCGCGCCGTTGAACCGGGCGTCGCCGCCGATCTCCGCGCCGTTGAACGAGGCGTCGCCGCCGATCTTCGCCCAGCCGAACCGGGCGTCGCCGCTGAACCTCGCCCCGCCGAACTGGGCGCGACCGAGGCAGGGCCGGCCTGTGGCCAAGTCCCCCAGCGCGGTGAGCAGTTCGCTCAACAGTTCCTCGGTGAAGGGGGTGCCGCGGTGGTCGATGTCGGCGCCGGGGGCCAGGGTGGCCAGGTAGGCGGTGCGATCAACATCGTCCAGGTGGGCAAGGCAAGCGTCGTGTCCAGGGACGTGGATGCCGCGGCAGCCAACCGGGGCGGCCTGCGCCGCACCGTGGCCGCAGTGCGGCCAGCGCGGCGGGAGATCGGGGCTCGGATGCATCATGCCCCAAAGACGTTCCGGCACCCCCGGGCAGTTGCCGCATGGACGACCTGCTCGCCGACCTGCCCCCCTCCTCTGTGTCGCGGTGGTGGTCGAGAGCGTGGCATCGAGAAGGAGTGGAGCGGCACGGCAGATCATGCATCTGCGAGCAGCGGTGTGCGTGGCCGGGTGTGCGGTGGCTGACCGCAGCGGTTTTGCGGCCGACTCGTTCGGCTCAGGCACCGGCCCTGTCAACGGGCGTGGCTTCGGCGGTCAGGGCAGCGTGGAGGGCGGAGTCCGCCCGGGAGTCCTTCGCACGTCGACCGGGCGGACCGCTTCGGGCGGGATCTTCGTGACCGGCCTGTTTGATGACCGCTTCCTGCGGCTCCGCGTATGAAGGCGCGCCCGCCTCGGCCTCCAGGACATGGCGGGCGCGCCAACTGGACGCGGTTTGAGCGGGGAACACGGACTGCTTCGCGATCGGCTCCCGCCGTACGTACCGGCTGTCGGATAGGCCCTCAGACCCTGCTGGTCTTGAATCCCCGCTCAGGGTCGCGCCTGGCCGGAGGCGAAGGGCTCGAACCAATCGAGCAGGAGTGAGGTTGCCGTTCCAGGGCCCGGCTGATGTGACTGCCCGGGTCCTCCATGCCGTCGAGGGCCTCATCGAACAGCATGAGAACGTCGTGGTCGCGTCTCCCTCGAAGGGGGTCGCGGTCCGCGGACGGGGGACGGCCGTCCGCGGCGGGATGGTGGCGGGGGTAGTCGAGCCCGGGCCACTGTCACCGTGGAGTGCGGGTAGGGCTCAGGCTGTCCAAGTGGCGGTGCATGCGGTGGCGCTGAAGCCGGGGCCGACACCGAGGAGCAGGCCGCGGGCCCCGTCGGCTGGGGGGTCGTCGTGGGTTCGCGACAGGACGGACAGGACGGCGACGCCGCCAAGGTTGCCGTCTTCGCGGAGGGTGGACCATGAGTGGCGGGTCAGTTTGGCCTTGTCCTCAAGTTTGGGCTCCTGATCAATACCCAGCCCGCGTTCTGCGTCTTCCAGGACCCTGGGCCCGCCGGGGTGTATGACCGCGAACTCGACCTCGCGCAGCCGTTGTTCGCCGAGATGCGTCTGTAGGGCTGGCATGACGTCGTTCAGTGCCTCGGTGGCCGACTTCTCCGAGTCGAAGTGCAGGCCGCTGGCGTCGAGTCGCCCGGAGTAGCGCTCGCGGCTGCGAGGCAGGAGATATTCCCAGGTGCTGTCGATCTGCAGGCCTGGGCCGGGCGGGGTGTCGGTGACCAGGCAGGCGCCGGCGGAGTCTCCGAAGAGCGTCTTGTAGATCACCGACTGCTGGTTGGCGTCGGCGTGGTTGTAGACGGTGCTGAGCATTTCCGCGACCACCACCAGGACAGTGCTGCCCGGGTGCGCAGTGACGTGGTCGGCGGCCTTGGCGAGTGCTTGGGCGCCGCCGACGCATCCGAGGGTGCTCATGGGGATGCGCCTCACATCGGGCCTCAGCCCGAGTTCTTCGATCAGGTGGACGTCCAGGCCGGGAACGGTCCAGGAGCTGGTGTGGGACGTGACGACGCAGTCCACATTACTGGCGGTGAGGCCTGTCTGGGCGAGGGTCTGTTTGGCAGCGCGTACGGCGAGCTCGGCCGCGTCAGTGAAGGCGACCTGATTGCGCTCGGCGATCGGGGCGTCGCCGGAAATGGCGCGGTGGCTGAGCGGCCTGGTGAAGCGCCGGGTAGCGACCTGCGTCCTGCGGGCGTAGCGCAGCATCACGCCGAGCCGGGGCAGGTCGGGATGGGCGCGCTGAATGTCAGCGCAGATTTCGTCCGTGGTGATCTCATGCTCGGGCAGCGCGATGCTCGGGCGAGTTACATGGGCTCGGGTCACGGAGACTCCCTGATTGAGGATTCGACTGCTAGGTCAGGCGGTCGAAGGCCGCGACGAGGCTGTGCCGCGGCGGTACGGAGTCTGGCACCGCCCGGGGGCGAGGCGGATCGCGGAGCTGAGTATCTCGACAAGCTGGAGGGGGTCGGCCGCGTTGTTGAGGTGGCGGTATTCCATCGCAGCGAGGACGGCGATCCGTTCGGGCAGGCCAAGGTCGGGGCGGCGGTGCTCCTCAAGCAGGGTGTGGGAGGCGGCGTCGAGGCAGGCGCCCTGGCTGTGGAGGGTGTGGCTGCGGTCGAGTAACTCGCGGACGTAGTCCATGTAGTGGGCGACTTCCTTCTGTCCGACGAGCGGGCCGTGGCCGGGGACGACGATGCGCGGATCGAGGTCGAGGATGGTCTGGCAGGCGTCGATCACGCCGCTGAGCGGTCCCGCCCAGTGAACGGGGACATCTCCGACGAACAGTGTGTCGCCGGCGCAGACGACTCCGCTGGACGGCACGTGCACGATGAGGTCGCCGGCGGTGTGAGCGGGGCCGACCTCGATCAGGTGGACATCGAGGGATCCGATGCGGAGGTCGAGGCGGCTGCTGAAGGTGCGGGTGGGCGGGGTGAGCTCGAGACCGGTGAAGTCGTAGCGCCCGAAGTGCCAGAGCAGGTAGCGGTCGAAGGGCTCCGCGGCCTGGCATCGGTCCAGGAGGGCTTGCAGTTGGGACGGTGTGGGTTCGGAGCACAGGTGCGTCAGGTTCGCATCGGTGCTGATGACCTCTGCCGCGGGGAAGAGACCGGCCCCGTAACTGTGGTCGCCGTTGGCGTGCGTGGTGACGACCGTGGATATTGCTACGCCCGGCGGCAGCACGCGGTGTGCTGCCGCCGTCAGTGCCGTGGTCAGCGGCGCGGTGTAGGGGGTGTCGACCAGCAGCGCGTCGGTGCCGGAGGCGATCAGCACGCAATTGGCCATGCCCCAGGTCCCCGGGAACACGGGTAGCCAGGCGTGAACCTGATTGTCAATTCTGGTCAGATCAGCGGGAATACGCATGCCCGCATTCTGGTGCTGCCGGTTCAGAGTTGTGAAGATCCCCACGTTTCGTTAGGCGGCGATTGGCCTTCGGGCCATCGCCGCCGGTGCTACGAGGCGTCCGGCTCGAAGATCACGACGATGGCTCGTGCCCCAGGCGCTGCAAAGGGCGTCGATGCGACCATTTTGGCCAGTCCGGGCCCCAGCAGCGGATGCCTGAGCCGCCGGTCCACCCCGTCGGGCGCGATGGATGCGTCGCTGCCTTCGGTGTAGATCGGTCCGGCGGCCTTGTCGGCGCGGACATCGCGATCCAGTGCGGCAAGGGTTTCGTTGTTGCCGTGTTCTGCGTACGCCGTTCGCAGCTGCGCCGCGACGGATGGAGCCCACGTTGCTTCCCAGTCCACGAGTGTGGTGCGCGCCTCTTCGGTGAGCAGCATCCATCTCGCAGTGTTCTCGGGCACCTGCCGTCCCTCAAACATGTCGGCGAAGGCTCGGTTGAAGTACAGGACCCGCCAGGCGAGGTCGGTGACGTACATCATGTGCCGCTGACCGTCGCACGCCTCCTGCCAGTTGGCCGCAACCACTGTCCCGGCGTCCGGGGCGAGCGGATGCGTGGGCTGGTGTCCACGCGCGTGCACCCACATGGTCGTGTACTCGTCCGTCGTCAGCCGCAGCAACCTGCCCACCGCTACCAACAGATCCTCAGGAGGGTGCGGCAGCCGGCCCCGCTCGAACCGCCCGTACGTCTTGGTCGCTCGCTGCAGAAGCAGGTCCATGTGAGATTGCGTGAGGCCTTCTTGCTTGGGCCCGGGAGTGTCCGGCGGCCGCGGCGGCAGCCCCACCGATTCGGGGCGTATCTGAGCCCGCTTGGGGGCCAGCAATTGCTGGAGCGGATGCTCCGCGTCTATGCCCACCATGACTCCCTGTCCGCAGCGCTGTGGTGCGGTGGTGCGTGCAAAGCGGGGAATGGAATAGGTGCAGGAACTCTCCCGTAGATCAACCCGCGGTCCTCCGACAGGATCGGATGCCCGGAGCGGTGACCGCCGTTCCATGAGGCGCGGGGGTGCTTCGTACCTATGGGAGTACGGGAAAAGCAGGCAGGGATCTGCCATGCCGGACGAACGACGGCATCAACAAGCCGAATGTCTCGGCCATTCCCATCCCCCTCCTCCCGATCGGCGTGACCAGTCCGCGCAGGGAGTGCCCTGGGGTCCCTCACCTCGAGCGCAGCCCAGCTGACCTGCGACGGGTGTGCGACGCGTTACTCACTGTACAAGTGCATCGCGGGGGCGAGCACCCGCGTTTGCGCGATGCACGACCGGCGTGTCGTCCGCGTTTGGCAGGAAATAGGCACAGCGGTAGGGAAGTTGGAGCTGCCTCATGACTCGGTCCGTACTGGTCGCTGGTGGAGATCGGGGCGTCGGAAAGGCCATTGCCGCGAGGTTCGCGGCGCAGGACGACTGGGTGGCGGTCACGTACCGGGGCATTGAGCCTCCCGGCGACATGCTCGCCGTTCCGTGTGACCTCACTGATACCTCTCAGGTAGAGGCCGCGTACCGCGAGGTGGAGGACGCTCACGGTCCCGTTGAGGTCCTGGTCGCGAATGCAGAGATCACGTGCGACGGACCGCTGCTGCATCTGCAAGCGCTGGACGACACCGCTCCGGAGATAACCGCCGGCTCAATGCCATTGGTGGAGCGCGTTGTTGAGGAAATGCGCTGGGGTGACTGGGGACGCATCATCCTGATCGTCTCCGCTGTGGAATTTCAGGGCGAGGCCGGGCCATGCGGCTACATTTCGTCGGCAGACGCACTCGTCGGATTCGCTCGCTCGCTGGGTCGCGACCTGGCCAGCCACGGGGTGACAGTCAACGTGGTCGCCCCGGTGCTGCCCACCGAGGATATGAGTCGACTGGCGCGGCCGGAGGACGTCGCTGCCGTCGTGAACTTCCTCGCTTCGCCGGATGCCTCCCACATCACCGGGACTCTCGTCCCCGTCAACGGTCAGGCGGCCACAGGGACCTGACACCGCCGTATATCGGTCCGCTCGCATGGCCCGAGGGCCGCCGAGTCGGAACACCGCCGCAGGGATGGAAGGCCGGCCGGAAGGACGCGGGCCCGCAAGGAGGAGAGGAACATGCCGACGCTTGGCTCGTTGCCTACCGACAATGCTGATCTCGAACTTAAGTTCGCGTGGCCGCTGAACCCTGCCGCGTACGACACGCGGAAGGTCGCCGGCCTCACGACCGTCTCCGTCGAGGAGGTCAGAGGCGGGGCACCCCTGCGGCTGCAGGGCGGCGCCCTCGTTCTCGTGACGGGCAGCGTGTCGAATCGCGTCAACGGCAGCACCATGGAGGCTCTTGAAGCTCTCCTGTACCGGATGGCGGAGCGCCAGGCCGCGGCACTCGTGGTCACCGCCCACGCCGAGGCGCATCAGGTCTACCCGCAGTCCCTGCGGGATCTGGCCGACCAACTCTCGATGCCCCTGCTGGTCACCTCAGCACCGCCCGAGGCCTGGGACGGCGTGCACGAAGGCATCCGGCACTGCCGGATGATGTACGCCGAGCGCCAAGCGGGTCACCTCGACCTACTCATGCAGCAACTGCCAGCAAAGTTTTCCGACACCAAGGCGATGCAGCGCATCGCGGACTGGCTGAGCGATGTACTGGACGCTCAGGTGCTTGTCAGCGAACCAGGGCGGGTGCTCGCGGCCTCGCCAGCCACCGCTGCGGAGCACCTTGCGCAGGCCGTCATTCAGCAGTCTGTCGGAGGCAGCGGCGTCGACTGCGCGTCCGCACCTCACACACAGCTGATCTCCCTTGCACCCGGGACCGGTGCTGAGACCGTCCTGGCCGTCGCGTCGATCGCGCCCTATGACGAGGCCGATATCCGGCTGATCCGTCACGCCGCGAGGCTCCTCGGCCTGGTCGACCAGGCACGCCGGGAGTACCGCGCAGCCACCTACGCCTCGCTGACAGCCCGCAGGGTCACCATGCAGCTCCTCATGGAAGGAGAGACTGACAAAGCACGGCGCGTCATGGCAGGACTGTCGCCAGGCCTGCTGGACACCGACGTGGTCCGCGTTTTCGTCATGAGGGCTGCCCCTGCTGAACGAGACGTCGCCGTTCGGCTGTGCGAGACGGCAACAGCCGCCCGTGCACTGGTCGTTGATGACGAACGCGATGCCGGGCGCCTTCTCGTCGTCCATCCCGTGCCCCCGGGCGAAGAAGGTGACAACAGCGTCGCAAGTGAGCTCACGCGCATCGTGGGCGCCCTCGGCCCCGGCGCCTCCCTCGGCGGCAGCGACCTGTACTCCCTCGCCCTGCTGGCTGAAGCCCACCGGGAAGCAGTCACGGCGCAGCGTTTCGCGGCCCACCAGCCCGGTTCTGTCGCGCTGTCGACCCGGAGCACCGACTTCGTCTGCTTGCTCCCCGCGGACGACGCGCAGCGCTGGGCGCGCCGACGCTTGCGCCCAGTGATGCAGTCCCATGACCAGTGGGACCAGATCCGGGAAACGCTGCCCACCGCGCTCGCCTACCCGTACACGGTCGCCGCGCGGCGCCTCAACCTGCACCGCAACACGGTCGCCAGACGGATGAGTCGCGCCGCAGACCTGCTGAACGTGAACTTCGGAACGGTTTCCCACAGGGCGGCCGTCAGCCTGGCCCTGGAACTGGTCTCCCGGAGCGAACCGCTCCCCCTGCAGGAGACCGGCCCGGCCCCCACTCTGCACTCCCTGCTGTCCTCCTGCGAGATGAGCGACTGGGCGCAGGCTCTTCTGCGTCACGCTCACCACGACCGGCGTGGGCTGCTCACCACTGCCGCAGAGTGGCTCAAGTGTGACGCGCACACTGAGCCGGCCGCCAAAGCCCTGGGCCTGTCCGAGGTCACCGTCCGAGCTCACCTCAGAGCATTGGAGACCCTCACTTCACGTGACCTTGGGTCTCTCGCCGGGATCCGCGATCTTCACTTCGCCTTGCACATCTTCACCGGCGCCCCGGAGATCGCGTCATGCGACCCCGTACTGTGTGTAGCCGCGTGACGCACAGCACGGGGCTGGCGCGGTGAGAAGCTGTGTTTGAACCTCCCGTGACTGTTCCACCCACTCGGCCGTTGTCAGGTCATGAAGATCCGGCGCTTGACCGCTCTCCTTGGAACCTTCGCCGCGACCACACTGCTTGCGGTGGCCCTACCAACCTCCGCCCATGCCGCCGATGATGGCGGCAACGGCACCTCCGCCATCACGGGAGATTCCGGTGGCATCCTCAACACCTACGGTGCGCCGCTCATCAACGTTGATGGCCGTTGCCTCGTGCCCCTCCCCGAAGGCGAGGGCATCGGCGGTCACCTCCTCGGTGGGCCCAAGGCGGCATGCAACCTCGCCCCTGTCGATCAGTTCCAGGCCCCGCAGAAACTTCTCTGAACCGCACCCCACCTGGGGAGCAGCGCGCCGTGCCCGCGCCGGTGTTCGGCCAGCAGCGTCAGATCGACCGGCGAGGTCACCGGCCCGTTCTCGCAGAGCATCGCGTCCGTGATCTCGAACAGCGTGTCACCGCGCCGGGTCAGGCACGAGCAGAAGTCGTGCCACCGACGAAACTCTGTGACCTGCGGCTTTCTGAGCTCTCGCGGGTGAAGGTCCCGTGAGAATGTCGGGGGATTCCCAGGGGCTTCGAGCACGGCGGAGTCAGGCGGCCTCCCGGGTTGATCGCTGATGGCCTGGGCCGGACCCCGATGGGGAGTCTGTGCGGAGCACAATCTCCGGGTCTGGTGGCACAGTCGAAGAAGCCGCACCCGAAGCGCGCTGGCGATCCGCCCCGGAGAGACGGTCGGCGTCCCTCGATTAGGTCGGCGCGATTGATTCCCGACTCAGCCCCAGGTCTCGCCGCTGACGAGGGCGGTGCCGAAGTGGCGGGCAGCGACGGAGACGATCGCCGGCACGGCACCGTCTTCCGTCGCGTGCTTGAAAGTGTGGACGACGCAAGTGCGCACCGGGTGGACCGGCCCGCCGGGCTCCCAACAATCGTTGGTGGCAAGGGGCCGGTTCTGCGGCCGGGCCAGGCCGAAGCAGACCAGCATGGTGCGGTGGTCTTCGAACCGGAAGTAGTCAACGATGGCCCGGTTGCCGAAGTCGAGGCAGTCGAAGACAACGGCGACGTCCTCGTCCCCGTATGGCGCCTGCTGCAGGGCAGGCAGCACGTCGAGGATCCCGTCACCGCGGGCGAGCAGCCGGGCTTGCTCATGCGAGTGGCCCCAGGGTGGCGGGTCGTTGTCCTGGAACTCTTCAGAGACCTCATCCGAGCGCAGCAGCATGCTCAGGGCCGGGCGGTCCCAGCGGGCCTGCCCGCTGACGCTGCCCCAGTTGAGGCTTGCGTTGACACAGAGCTTGCCCGCGATCAGCGTCCAGGGCGTACGGACCACCCGTTCGCGCGCCAGGTCGACGACGAGGCGGCCGAAGGCCTCCCGGGACAGCAGACTCGGCTCCGCGGGCGCGATGAACGCGTCGGTCCAGATTCCCATGCGACTGGTTGTAACAACGTGAATCCCCCGGGGCCAGCGAAAATCAGCGGTCCCCGGATGACAGGCATCCCCGACTCGCGAACGGGGACGCGGAACAGGACCCTCGTTGATCACCTTGGGGCGGTCAGGGACGCCCCACCGACTGAACGTCCACCTCACATTTCGTCACCCCAAGGGCGCATTTCGTCACCACCCCGTTCGTCAGCCAGGCTGGTCCGCGCCCAAGCGCCGTGTGGCGGCGCAACTTCCCTGGCATCGGCCATCATCGGCGGGCCGAGGTGGCCCGTGCAGCCGCCGGATTTCCGCGCGCGAGTAGGTGGGCAAACGCATGATGCAGCCCAGCTGCCGAGAGCGGCCGGGGCCACATCGCTGGTGGAATCGTCATACCCAGGCGATAGCTTGCCGTTATGGCTGACATCTATGAGCTCTCGGTCGTCCTGAACCTGGGGGGAAATCTGTCCGACGAGGAGGTCACAGAGCTTCGGTGGCATCTCGGGCTGGGCCCCAAGCCAGAGGCTCTCCACATCGTGCCCGAGTTTCCGGTCGTTGTTGAGGACGACCGCGGCGAACTCGTCGCAGAGGACCGTCCTGTGCCTCTGCTAGGCCGACACGGGGAGGCCCGGAAGGTGGACGGAGCGCTCGTCTCGGTGCTGCTGCGACCAGAGGACCCCCGCTACGGGCCATGGGCCCTGACCGTTCGGCAGGAGATCCACCCTGACGAATTCGACCGCACAGGTGAACTGCTCAGGTGGCTGGCGACCAAGGCCGACGACCGGCACTGTCCCTCCACCGGTACGGTCCACCTGGGCTGGACCAGGTTCTGCGAGTCGGACCGGTTCGAGTCCCTGGTGGTTCGAGACGGCGAGGTCGTGTGGCCGTAGAGCCCTGACTTCGCCCCAGCGCTGAACAGCGGACTGGGAAAGGATGACCACGAGCGTGGGAAACGATCACTGCAGACTTTCGCCACCCGGAGCAGGGGACTGTCCAATCAACGGCCCTGTCTCGCATTCGGTGGTGACGGAGGGTGCCGTTATCCGAGGAGGATGCGGTGGCGAAGAAGGGTGAAGCCTGCTCGTCCGTGCATCTGGCGTGCGATCCGTTTGGTCTTGGTGTTGACGCCCTCGGTGGGGCCGTCGCTGTACGGGAGTGTGAACGCGGCGATCACAGCGTCGCGGTCTCGCTCCAGACCCCGGGTGAAGGCGTGCAGATGTGGCAGGTCGACTGCGCGGACCTGGACGATCCAGAGCTCGAGCGTGTCGGCATTTTCTGGGTGAGGCTTCAGGAGTTGGGCGAAGGTCCGGATTCGGGTGGCCAGTTGGGTCATCTCGGGGCAGGCGGCGGTGAGCCGGGCCAGGAGCTCGTGATGCTCAGCCTTGAGGTTGTCGGGCCTGGTGAGCAGCATCCGGGCGAGTCTTCGCGCGGAGATGTGGCTGCGGTCGGCGTCCGCGCGCCCTTGGTTGATGTACTTGTGCAGGAGGTTGGGACAGCCTGTGAAGCCGAGGGATTTGATCTCTTCGAAGAGGTGCTGGACGGGGACGGCGGGGTCTTCGGCCCGGCGTGTGCGCAGGTGCTCGCGGTAGGGATCGACGAGGCTGGCACGGTACTTGGGGACGCGGAGCATTCGCTCGGGCCGATCGGCACGGGCGTAGCGTTTGACGGTGTTCAAGGCCAGTTGCAGACGTCGGGCGCACTCGAGCAGGTCATGGACCTGGTGCCAGCGTTCCAGAGTGGTCTGTGCCCGGGGCCCGTCGTAAAGGGGCGCGTCCAGCACGGTGGCCCAGCAGCTGCTGTGCGCCTTCACCTCGCTCAGGGCGGCTTCGCACAGGTTGTGCCACACATGCCAGCGATCGCCGACCTGCACCGCGTCGGGCAGGGCACGGCGGATGGCCTCGGCGTAGGTCGCGGAGCCGTCACGGCACACGACCTCGATGCCCGGATGCTCGCGCAGCCACGCCTCCAGGGTGTCGGCCGTGCGATCGGGCAGCACGTCGATCCGCTCATGGGTCTCGGCGTCGATCACCACGGTGGCATAGCGGTGCCGTCGGCGCAGAGCGAAATCGTCGACACCGATCACGCGGGGCACCCGCCCGGTGGGCAACGGGATGCGCAACAGAGTGCGCAGGGCCGTGTGACGCGACATGCCCACAGCGAGTATCGCCAGCAAGCGTGCTCCGGCCCGGCCCGCTAACTCCTTGACCACGGCCATGACTTGCCTGGTCAGACGAGCTGTGCGGCGCTGGTATCGCTCCAGGACTCCGGGCACCTGCTCGCGGAAGGTGTTGCGGCAGCCGCGCGTGGGACACACCAGGCGCCGCAGCCGTACGCGGACCACCACCCGGCGCCCGTCGACCGGTGTGTCGGCCACCGTCCGCCAGTGATAGCCGTGCACGCGCCCCGACGACGCCCCGCACACCGGGCAGACCGCGGTGTCCTGCGGAGTTCGTGCCCGCACCACAATCCGCTCGCCCTCGTCGACCACATCCTCGATGACCAGCGGGGAGAGCCCTGAAAACACCGTCTGCACAAGCTCGTTGACATCCTTCACACGAATGTCAACGACCCTTCAAGACTCTGCGTCACCACCGAATGCGAGACAGGGCCGTTCTTCTTACAGTCCCTGACTACGGAAACCCCCGACCCCACGCTGGACCCAACGAACCCCCGGGAGCGAAGGGCCCGAGGCATACCAAGGAGGGGGACGGATGCACCGGCAACAGCGGAAACCCGGCAGCAAGGCCCAGGCGCCGCACAGGACCCGGCACTGAGCCAGGACCACGCGGCTGTGGACACCAGTCATCGGCACGCTCATCACCACCGTGATCACGATCTACCAAACCTGGCACGGCCAACCAACCGGCTAACAACCCCATCTCAAGACCCAAGACAAGGCCTCACCGCGAAAGCCTGATCAACAGGATGCGGTGAGGCCTTCGCCTCTGCACGAACCCCCAATAGACCAGGGCTACGGCGCGTACAGAGCTCCGGGATGACGGAAGGCCGGGGCGTGATCTTCGCCAGGCCAGACGACTGACCGCCAAGACACGGCTCAGATCGTCCAGTGCCATTGCCGTCCCCTACGGCCGCCGTCAGAGCTCAGGTGCCAAGAGTGTTAGTCGCAGGAGTGCAGCAGTGGCCAGCACGGCCGGGAGGACAAACCACCATGTGCGCAGCCACCTGGCTTTCACGAATAGCACTGTCGGGAGCGCTGTCGCGGCGGCCACGGCCAGGGCGAGTCCCGCCGCGAAACCTGAGTGGGAAACGGTCTCCCTGTCCCAGGGACCTGCCGGCTCGGCCGCGTAGGCAAGGAACGTGACGTAGGCGGTGATCAGGTGCGCCAAGGTGAGAATCACGGCACACACCACGGCCCCGGAACGACCGGAGGTGTTCGGGCGTGAGGCATCGTGGTGCTGGGTCGAAGGGCTCGCGCTGCCGCTCACCTCATGGCCTCCTTGGCCTGGTCCAATCGGTTGTCGAAGCCACGACCGTACGCCTGGGCGTCGTCGCTGGCGTAGTAGGGGCCGCCGTTGTAGCGGGCGGCGAGTTCCTGCATCTGCGCGCGGGTCATCTGCTCGGGGGGCACGTCGGCGAACCCGCTCTCGGCCTTGAGCTGGGCCAGGTACTCGGAGGCGATGAAGATGTTCTTCGCGGGGTCCTTCACCGCATCGACGATGACACTTCGCTGCGTGTCGGTGAGGTTGTGGGGATCGTAGCCGAGTACCTCGGCGGCCCGGCGGACCTGGATGGCCATGGGACCCATGGAGGTCCGGTCGGGGTCCTCGCTGCCCGGAAGGATCTTGCGTCCTTCGTAGGCCAGATCGTCCAGGACCCCGGGGTCGCCCTGGACTTCCTGCCAGGCGATACCTGCGACCATCTCGGGCGGGAGGCCCGAGTCTGCTGCCGCGGCCTTGATGAGTTCCTTGTTGCCGGATATGTATTCGCGGCGCCCTTCGTCGGAGTTCGAGGGCAGCCAGTAGTTGTTGCCCTGGCCGTCCGGGAGTCCGTCGACCCGTGTCGAGATGCGGTACAGGCTTTCGGAGACCACGACATTGCTGCCGACCGTGGGGATCGCATCGACCTTCGGCCCCGATCCCGGCAGTTGGACGTTCGGGCTGCCATTCGCCTCCCGCGCCTCGGTCTGCAGGGGTCCGAGCCCTTGAGGAACTCCTCCGGGTTCGGGATGGTTCCCTGATAGTCGGGGATCGACTTGTAGGCCGCCTTGATATCGGCGACGCATTTTTCTCGTGCCTCGGACTCCACGCGGAGGGCATCGCCGTAGTGGCCCTTGGTCTGGTTGTAGTAGCCCTCGGCCTCTTCACGGATCGCGTCCACGTCCACGGTCATCTCGGCTAGGAAGTCCAGCACGCCGCTCGTCCCGCGCAGGTCTTCCCACTGCCGCAGGGGCTCGGCGGCCCGGGCGGTCGGGGTGATCGCCTCGGCTTCGCGGGACATGACGTCCGAGAGTTTTCCCTCGGTGTGCTTGCCGTTCTTGTAGTGCCCCTTGGCGGTCGTGACGGCGTCCGCATACGAGGCCAGCGCCGTCCCCGCCTTGCGGAAGGCTTCTGAGAGGGCGTCGGCGATGCTCTTGCTCTCCTTGAGGCGCTTGACGTAGAGGTCGCTCGCCTCGCTCTGCCAGTCGACCTTTGATGCCTTGAGGAAGGCATCGTCGGTCGACTCGATCAGCGTGTAGAGGCGTCGGAACTCCGCGGCGTTGCGGTCGATGAGCGCCGGGTTGGCGTCTTCGAGGAACTCCACGTCCTTGCGGTATGCCATGGCCGATCACCTGTCCCCGGGGGCGACGTAGCGCCCGCAGTCGAGCATGGCGTTCATGCGCCCCTGGATGTCCTGGTCAATCCTCGTGTAGTCGTTGCCCGACGCCTTGAGCTTGGTGGACAGCGCCGCGAGAAGCACGACCATGTCGTTGTACTGGTCCTTCGCGAACCGGGCGAACGTGTCGACGTTCGAGGCGACATCGGCGTGCGCGCGCGGAGAGCGGCACGTCGTCGCGTTCTCGCCGTCCATCCGGCCTTCGTAGAGGAGTCCGGCGATCTCCATGAGCAGATGCGAACTGCCGTTGATGGATGCTGCGTTCGCCGAGAATCCTTCGCCGCCGGCTCCTGAAACGCCAGGGTGATCGCCACCGTTCGGCGCGTGGTTCAACTACATCTGCACCAAGTCCTGCTTGGCTGTTGCGGCAGCCTTGAGCAGGCCCCATTCCTCATCGAATGACACTTCGTCCGTCCCCCGTACAGTTAGATGGTGTTGCGCGAGCACATTCCTGCACCCACACCCAGCTTGCCACACGCCTCTCGCTGATGATCATGCACGGCAACCGATGTCTGCGACTCTGCTAAGGCACCTCCCAGCAGATGGCTTCCCTCAACCGCGCTTCTCGATAGGGCACTTGCGTACATCCGGCTGTTCACGACGCGCTCGCGTGCCTCGCCCTCAAGGTGCCTCTGCACGGTCTCGAAGCCTGCGACTGAGCACCCGGCAGCAGGACACACCGTCGCGCCCGCAGGCTTACGCTCACCCTTGCAGGCGATCTGCCAAGCAAGGAGAACCGCCCGGCGGCTGCCGGGCCTCACCTGGACCATGGACGCTATTGACGAGCAACAAGCGTCCGGGCCAGGCCTGCTGTTGCTGGACATCACGGCCGCGGACGCAGCGACTGCCCTGGCCGCCCTGCACGAACTGAACCGGGTGGGGCTTGGTCGGGCACCGACCGACTGTGGAGAGTGCCTGGCCAAGCGGGCGTGAGAACACGGGGGTCTGCTGCAAGGTTGGGTGACCGGGCTGATCCGCGAGGTCCATGTCAGCCTCACGGGGCACCTACGGCTACCGCCGCATACACGCCGAGCTCACCATGGGAATGGAAATCCGGGTGTGCTCGAGGACCGTGTCGGTGCTGATGACACAGGCCGGGATCTTCGGACTGCCCGGACCGGTGCGAGTGAAGCGCCTGCGTGGCGTCGTCACCGCCGACGACCTGGTCAACCGCACGTTCCATCGGCTGCGCCCCAACGAGCTGTGGGTCACTGACATCACGCAACACCGCACCAGGGAAGGGTGGGTGTACTGCGCGGCGGTCCTGGACGCGTTCAGCCGCAAGATCGTGGGCTGGTCGATCGACTCCAGACAGGACTCCACCCTCGTGGTCAACGCGTTGGACATGGCCATTCGTAACCGCCGCCCCGAACCAGGCGGGATAGTTCACGCCGATCACGGTGCCCAGTTCACCTCCTGGGTCTTCGGGGAAAGGGTCCGCCACGCCGGGCTCCTGCCATCGTTCGGCACCGTCGGGGACGGCCTGGACAACGCGATGATGGAGTCGTTCTGGTCCTCGATGCAGATCGAGCTGTTAAATCGCAGGCGGTGGAAGACCCGGGTCGAGTTGGCGAACGCGATCTTCGAGTACATCGAGGTCTTTCACAACCGACAGCGGCGCCACTCAGCACTGGGCTACCGCACCCCGATCGAGTACGAACTACTCTTTGAGCAAGACACCATCCCCGCCGTCAGTTAGCCACTGCGGCTGGAACCCAAACCGTGGGGCACGTCAACCTGTCACCCGATCGTGCAGCAGACCCTTTCCGACGTGCTTGCGCTGTCCAGGGACGTGCTGTGGGCGGTGGACATCAACCACGGCGGTGCCGCCCTGCTGATCGGCCTCCTGCTCAGCCACGACCAGCCGATGGTCTACGTCACCGGCTTGGCAGTTCACCATGCTTCTGCCGCCTACCGAGGCCAGGGCAAGACGGACGCCAAAGACGCGTTCGTAATCGCAGACCAGGCCCGTATGCGTCGGGACCTCGGTGCCCTGCGTCCTGGTGACGAGACAGCGGTTGACGGAGCGACTTATCAAGCCCCACTACCTGTCACCGTTCTGGCTTGACAACGGCATTGGGAAGTTTTTGATCCCCTGGCCGTTGTTGATCAGGCTTGCGTTAGCGTCGGAGACCGGTGCTGTTGACGCAGCAGTGGCGGTTGTTCTGGGAGGGGACAGATGACGCAGACGGTGTTTGATCAGTCCGAGCGGCGGGCGTGGGCAGGGCAGGCCGATGCTTATGCTGCGAGTTTCGCAAAGCTCTGTGCGTATGCGGCGCCTGGACTTCTCCGTGCTGCCGGAGTTCGCGAGGGAGCGCGGGTGCTGGATGTAGGAACGGGCACTGGCACCGTCGCGGCAGCCGCAAGTGAGCGGGGAGCGAAGGTCACGGCGGTGGACGCTGAGCCGGACATGGTTGCCCGAGCCGCGCAGGCGGTTCCGGAGGCCGACGTGCGGCTTGCCTCGCTGCCCCGACTTCCGTTCGCCGACGATGAGTTTGATGCCGTGATCGGCAACTTCGTCCTTAACCACGTGGGACGGCCTCGGACAGCCCTGGAAGAGCTGCGCCGGGTTACGCGTCCTGGTGGTCATATAGCGGTCACGATCTGGGCAGTGCCCCCGGCCGCCGGGCAAGCTCTCCTCGGCAGGGCGGTCCAAGCGGCCGGTGTCGCCCGTCCCGCTCATCTGCCGGCTCTTGCTCCCGAGGACGACTTCCCACGCACTGAGCAGGGACTTGCCGCGCTGCTGGGCGAAGCCGGTCTGATGAATACTGCCTGCGACACCCTGGTCTGGGATCATCGGACGACGCGCGAGGAATGGTGGAGCGGACCGGCCGCCGGAGTAGCGACGATTGGGCAGATCGTGACGAGTCAGGCTCAGGCGGTCATTGCGGAGATAAAGGGACACTTTCACCTGCTGTGCGCGGAGTTCACCGGCCCTGATGGCGCGCTGGTGTTGCCTCACGCGGCCCTGATAGCGCACGGCCAGGCATGACGCTGCTCTGACCGGCATGGCCATGGCTCGGGTAGGACCGCGACATCATCGCGCCTTTCCCGTCCAGCTATCGGTGCGGGGGCCAAGGGCCTCATCGAACAGCATGAGAACGTCGTGGTCGGGTTTACCGACCACCAGGACGTCCAGGCCGGCTTTGACCTGGGCTGAACGTCGCGTATGCGTCCGGGACGAGCGCCCGGTATGGGGTTGGTGTCAGACCCTCGCCCTATCTTGACCCGATGATTCGCAATGCGTTCGATCAACGAGTCCTTCAGGCGGCCCAGACCGATGCCCGCTTGGCGAGAGCCGAGTTCGACGACGCATCTCAGTGGTTGGCGGCAGCCGGGCATGGCCCCATGGAACCCCTCGCGGCAGAGGTTTGGGTGTTTGATCAGGGGCTCGCCAGGGTGTTGTTGGTGAAGCATCGTTGGCGGGGCTGGGTTCCGCCGGGCGGGAAGGTCGAGCCTGGTGAGACCCCCCGTGAGGGTGCACGTCGTGAGCTGTTCGAAGAGACAGGCATTGAGCCGGAGCTGTTGCCGGAACCGGCCGCGGTAGCGGTTCGTTCCTATCATCCGGACTGGCCGGTGACTCTCGGGTTGTCGTATGTCGCTGTCGCGGATACCACGTCACCATTGATCGTGGAGAACGGGCAGCCAGCCACCTGGATGAGCCTGGCGGACGGGTGGGAGAGCTGCTTTCCTGACGATCCATCTCGCATGCGCCAGCATGCGAGATGGCTGGCCCGCGAAACCCCCGGTCACTGACGCGGCAGGGTTCCCTGCTGTTCAAGGCGTTGAGCTTGGAGATCCGCGATGCGCTTGTCAGCGAAGCGAAGGCAGTCGTGCCAGTAGTCCGGCGGCACTGGGGCTCAGGGGCTCGTCACCCCGCGCGGTGGCCTCAGGGCCGAACCTGGGACGACAGGTCCTCATGAGTTGCCGTCTGCGCTGGTCATTCCCGGTCAAGTTCGGCGCGCGCCGCTCGTACGCTCGCCTCCAGGGCGGCCATCAGATCCACTGCTGGCACCGCCTCCGCTGGCGACTCGGTCAGCTCGCCACCTCTGGCCTTTGCCGCGATCAGCTGCTCAAGGGCGTGTCCGTACTCGTCAGTTCCCTGATCAGCACCTCGGCCAGCGCCAGCTCCCGGTCCGTGACCGGCGCCGAGGGGGCCAGATCACCGGGTTCACGCAGCTCGTCTTCCCAGAGCAGGGTCTGAACGACCAGCACGCTATGGCGCGGACGCAGCAGTGCCAGGCGCTCCCGGCTTCTGATGGCGAGCTTGGCCACCCCAACCATTCCGGTGCGGGCGAGGGCCTCCACGAGCAGGGCGTACGGCCTCTCGGCACCCGGACCTCCCGGGCCTGCGTAGTAGGGCCGGGCGAAACTGATCGAGTCGATGTCCGCTCCCGGCACGAAGCCGAGCACCTCACAGGTGTGCTTCGTCGGCAGCGGCAGGCGCTCCAGGTCCGCCTCGATGAGCGGCACCACGCTGCCGTCGGGCATCGCGAAGCCGCGCCCCACTTCCTCGTACGGGATCTCCCAGCCCTCGGCGCGACAGAAGCGCCGGTGCTCGACCCGGCTGCCGTCGGCGGCGTGGACATCGTGGAGGCGTACGGCGTGCTCCTCGGTCGCCCCGTACAGCCGGACGGGCAGCGCGACCATCCCGAACTGGATCGTGCCGGACCAGATGGCCCTCATGACTCCAGCGTCGGCCGCAGCCGGTCGGGGCGCATCCCGCGGTGTGACCACGACCAATAGTTGGCCAGGCACAGCCAAGAGGCGGCAGGTCATTGCCCGGCGACGATTTGTAGCTGGCCAGTCTGCCGATCGATAGTTGGCCACGCCGGATCGGCGCCGCCCTTGCTACCAAATCCACATCCCGCCGAGGACAGAAGTCCGGCCGCTCTCGTCGACGCCGACCAGGTGGGCCGTCTCGGGGCCCCCGCTTGAATCGGAGTCCAGCGGGATGACGAAGCGGTGCTCCCCGAAGTCCAGGGCGAGGATCCGATCCGGATCCAGTTCGTAGCCGTCGACGGTCTTGCCGATGTAGCAGCGCATGAGCTCCAGCGACCCTGGTGCGGGGAAGCGCCACTCGCGGCCTCCGTACACGCCCAAGGGGTCGCTCAAGGCCCGCAAGACCGGCCCGTCGAAGTGCAGCTCGACGTAGTCGCGCACGAAGGACACGGCGCTGACCTCCAAGCCCATCAGGAGCTGGAGCGGGTCGTCCGAGTCGTTCGCGATGTTCACAAGCCCATGCTCCCAGAGACCTCCGCTCGCCTGATCACGCGTCCACCCGCTGGCCTCCTGCTCACCGCCCTCAGCTTCCGCGTCGGCGAGCGGACCGCCGGCCCTGCCGTTCTGGTGCGGCTGGAACGCGGCCCGCATGAGCTTCACACCGACCAGGGAGTTGTCCAGACCGGGGAGGCATCGCGAACCGCGACCTCGACCGCGTACATCGCGGCGAAGCAGGCCGTCTCGTAGTCCCCCAGGTTGAAGTTGGTGCGCACCGTTCCCTCAAGTCCGGATGCTGGCCGCCGGACAGCCGTTCACGTGCCTCGAATCGCGCTATCCCCTCTGGCGCCTTCGCCAGTTCCAGCGCGACACCCGGCGGAATGCGTCGGACTGGGACCAGTCCCGAGAGGGCAGCGCGCGGCTCCAGCCCGGTCCATGCGCACGAGTGTGATCACAGGCGTCCGCTTCTCGTTGTCGGGTCAGGAGGGACGGGAAGACCGTGCGGCCCGTCGGCGAACACCGATGACACCCACCCCAGCCAGTGTGGCGGCCGCGGCGCCAAGTGCGGCTCCTCGCCACAATCCCCAGCCATCGGCCTGCCGTTCACCGGTGGCCTCTACCTTCACCTCGCTCCAGAGAACGGTGGGGTCGTAGTCGCAGACGCTGTCCCGGTCTGCCTCGTTCATGCACCGGGCACCCTTGTAGGTCAGGGTGAACTTCACCTTGTACGTCCCTGGTTTGGCATTCGGGAGAATACGTCCAGAACCGACCCAGGCAGCGCCGGTGTCCCCCAAGGCGTTTCCCTTATCCAGGGCCGTACTGGACATTTCCACGCCTGCCGGATGCGGATTACCTGGCTCCTCTTTGACGGTAATCCCGACATTCTGGCCCGGACCTGCCGGGCCGGTGATCGACGCATATCCCTTGTTCGGCAGCGGTACTTTCTCCGCGTGCGCCACGCCTTGCCCGCCGACAAACAGAGCAATCAAGCCAGTTGCAACCACACATTGGCTGACACTCCGACACTTGGTCATTAATCTCTCCCCCTGTTGCAGGTCGCCCCTGGTCCCGTCGCTGAAGAAGAAAGTACCGACGTGCCCGGTCCGCCCGCGGTCTGGCACGCTCCTCCGAGCGCTTCGATGAGGCGGGCGGCGGCCGGTGGTGGCGTGAGTACTTCCGGCCGGACGAGCCGGCCGAATCGGACGTGGACGAGATCGTGGCCGCCCAGTACGCCCAGCGGCTGAGGGCGAAGACCGGCATGTTCGTGCAGTCGGTGCCGGTCGCCAGAAAGCCCAGGCAGAAGGCGGGACCTCTCAGCCGGTAGCGCGATAGAAGGCCGGGGGACCCATGCGGTCGACCAGGCCGCCGTACCGGTCGATTTCGAAGGGGGCCGCGCCGGGAGATGTCTCGCAGTCCTGGCCCGTTTTTCCGTCCAGGACCACGGATTCGTCCCCCATCTGCCCGTAGGCGGCGCCATGCCAAAAGCCGTTGACCTTCGGCACGATGCGGCCGGAACCATCGGGCAGGGCCCACCGCTTCTTGAGCGAGGCGGCATCGAATACCGCAATGCCTGTGCCCGACACCCTCCGGTACGTGGAACACAGGACCAGGGACTGTGCGTCGTATCGGCACTGCCAGTCGGATCCGTCAAGGGTCGCACGCTCCGTGCCGACGGCGACATCAACAAGGAGCAACTTGCCGCCCTGCTTTGCGGTCAGCAGTTTCGGCCCGGCGGAGGAGGGCTGCCGGGTGTCGCGGATCATCGGGCGCATACCTACGTGCAGGCTTTGACGCACTTAAACCCAGTGAGCGTGAGCTTCCACTCACAGCAGTAGGCGCCACTGGATATAGAGGAATCCCCCAAATCTTTAGGGTCCGAATCCTCTTGGCTCACCGGCCGGTCGACGAAGGTGGTGATGATCCGATCACCCTCGAGGTGAGAACTCCGCAAGCTGGCGGTCGAAGTCGATGTTCAAGTGGTCGATCTCGTAGCCGAGGTAGCGGACGGAGTACCTCTCTGCCACCTCGGGGTGCTTGGCGAATGCCGCCCTGACGTCCTCGAAGAACGCTGCGTCTTGGGCGGGGCCAGCCTTTGGCTTTGTCTTCATGATGACTCCATAGGCTTTGGCTGCTCTCTAGCCGCATGCCGTATATGGAACGACCCGGGTCTGACTCCCTCGCCTCCATGGTCGCGCACCCTATGAGGCATTGCCAACAGCGGCGGCAACCCCAGCCGGGTTGCCCCGGACTTGTTCCGCACCCTCTTCATCTTGGTGTCGAGCTATCGGGCGTTCACCCGGTTTCAGCCCAACGAGGCCCCAACGCCAGGAGGAGCGGACGATGCTGCTCAGACGTGATAATTGATCCTGTACTCCAGGTTGGTGTCCCAAGTAATGTTCACCCAGAAATCGGCGCCCCCGTTGCGGCAGACGACGTTGCTCACCGTCATCCGAGCAAATCCTCTTGTCGGGAAGGCTCCCGAAGGTCGAAGCCAAGCTCGGTGATTGACGCGACTACGACGCTGTGTTTGTTGATTTTTGGGTCATTCACAGGTTGCCAGAATTGGCCGCAGTTGGCTGGGGGGTCCGAGAACCGCGCTATCCGCTCGATCGGTGTTTCCTTGTCCCCGGCTGTTGCGGCCTTGGCTGTTTGCGGCCTGGGCTGTTGGGATCTCGACCTTCGCGGACGGCGGTCTTGGCGTGATCCTTCGTGCTGATCCAGAGCGCGAATTTCACCGGCCCCAGGACCGACGCCGTCGGAGGTGAGTCTGCTGCACCATGTCTGGCAGGAAGCGTTCGCTCCCACGTCAGCCCGCAGACGACGACCGCCGTACGGCACCGCGGCCCCGCGCGACTGAACTGCGCTACGCGAGGGCCAACTGCCCGAGCGGACGCCCGGCATCGGCGCGTGATGCGGCCAGGGCGGCGAGTTCAGGACCGGTGAACGACGGTTCCGTCCAGGAGGCGGGGACCGTCACGGGCTCGAGATACACCCGGGTGCCGAAGCTCCGGGCGACGTCGTACAGGCACTGCAGGGTGCGCAGAGCCCGCGCGTCGAAGGATCCAAGGAACGTGGTCCACGTCCTCGAGACGGGGTCGTAGCCCGCGACATCGCGCAGCAGCTGCAACTGCTGCTCCCAATGAGCCGGGCCGGCGGGCGCGGATGCGATCGTGACCTGCAGAAGCCAGGCGGAGTCCGAACTGTCAGAGGTGGGCGTGGTCATGAAACGACCGTAACGCTGCCCACTGACAGGGGCGGGCTGGCCGGCCCGAGCTGGGGATCATCTTCAACTCCCTTCCCGGGTTGACTTGTTGACGTCTACGGACAGCCCGACCTGGGCGGTGATCCCGTTCGGATCGGAGGGACGCAACTGGATGCGGACGCCGTGTCGACTGGACAGTCGGCCGACCACGAACAGACCCATGCGGCGGGAGACTGAGACGTCCACGGTGGGCGGGCCGATGCCGGCGGAACCGCTCGTGCTCCTGGTGCTCGTCGCCGCTGGTCAGCATCCCTCGGTGGTGGGGTAGCGGTAGCAGTACCCGACGGACGGCGGTTGAGGGGGGTCGTCGAGACCTGCTAGCCACACGCTGAGAATCAGCGCGCCTAGCCACAGTGACAGGCAGACACAGACGCGCGTCGACAGCGGAAACGCGTCCCGCCGCTGGCGCCGCGTGCTCCCTTGCCGCTCCCTGCTGCCGCGCGCCACTCGTTTCATTCGGCGGTTCCCTCAACAGCCGGACCGAGACCGGCGGGGAGATGCGCCACAGCCAGGGCGACAGCCTCCTCGGCTGTGGCGGCCTCCCCGATGACGTCGGCGTGAGGATGCTTCAGCACGCGGTAAGGGCTGCCCTCGTAAGACG
This sequence comes from Streptomyces sp. NPDC060064, assembly GCF_042736455.1. NCBI lineage: Bacteria > Bacillati > Actinomycetota > Actinomycetes > Kitasatosporales > Streptomycetaceae > Streptomyces > Streptomyces sp. NPDC060064. The sequence continues at coordinate 118,368 of NZ_JBHWWF010000024.1, read as the reverse complement.
GGGCGATAGCAATCTCGTTCTTGAATGGGAACCCGGTGCAGGAGCTGAAGCCGAGCGTCCAGTGGCTGGAGAACACATAGAGCTGTCGCAGCTGCCGTTCGGCATGAGCTGCTTCCACAAGTTCGCCGAACTCAGGGAAATCCGGCGCCTCGGCCGCCTGTTCCCGCATCACGCGCCACTGCAGTTCCACCACTGCGGACGGCCCATGCTCGTGGGCCTCGGCGCGCTCACTGGAGTGCAGAAACGGCAGCTCTGCCCGGAGCTCCCGCAGGCTCCTGCCCTGCCCCCACGCCGCTCCGGCCCTGACGACATTCGCCAGGTCGGGCGTGGCTCCGGTGATGAGTTCGACTCCTCGAGTCCTGCCGGAGACGCCGAACCAGCGGCTCTCGGCCCCGATGTGAACGGAGAGCGGTTTGCGCTCAGGTACTGACGAGGCGATGCCGGCCGAAACGGATGAGCCCCAGTCGCCGGGTACCACCGTGAGATCGACACCAAGGTCGGCTGCCAGCTGTTCCAGCGCGGCGGCAAGGCTGCCCACAGCGGCCAGGTCGGGATAGAGATCAGAGTTCACCTCCGTAGTCTGCCGTCGCAGCGCCACAAGGAGAACGGTCATCAGGCGCGGCGGTGGCAGGACCGGCGCCGCGTCAACGGGAGTGCGTGTGCCCAGCGCTCGCTGCCCAGGGAGCGCAACTGGCTGCCGGGGACCGCGAATGGGGAATCGCTGACCGTGCGTTGGGAAGCGATCTTGACTGCTGTCACTACCTCACACACATGTCCGCGACGTGCTATCCCACGTGAGACGGCAAGTTGATCACTCCGAGGCAAGGAAACGCGAGGAGTCCGTGGGCATGAGTGTGCTCATACCCGCCCCGGCGGGAGGCGTTCGCACCCTCGGCTACCACGACAAGACCGCCACGCGACTCGTCACCGAAGCCGGCGGCACCTGGAGCCGTTACGCCCCGGGGCGACCGTTGAGTGCCCCATGCAGAGCTATCAGGCTGTCAGCGTGGCCCGATAGGGTCCGCAGCCACAGCCCACGACGCAGGAGGAGCTCTCTCCAATGGTGACCTTTGACCAGCTTGTCGCATGGGCTGGGGCGGACAATGTCACGAGAGCCGATCCCGAGGCTGGCTCCGGCTGGCGGATTTCCGAGGACATGAAGGCACTCCTGGTCGAAGTCGGCGTTCCTGCCGTCGCGCGTCTGATCGAGCAGGTCGTGTTTCAGAGCGAGTCAGAACCAGCCCTCAACACGGCCTCCGGCAGCCCGCTCTACCGCCTCACCCTCGACTGCGGCGGCGACGGGCCAACCGAACAGCCGTCATCGTTCGGCGTCGATCCCGAGACCGGGGCCGTTTTCTACGTCATGCCTCCTGGAGATGCGTGGTTCGCCAACTCGTCCATCGACCTGTGGCTGCGAACACTGCACCACTACGGTCAGCACGTCTCCGAGTCGGAACTCCTCGCCGAGCCGGCCGGGCCCGAGGAGTACCTGTCTGAAGAGGACGAAGAGAGGGCTCTCGCCGAGCTCGCCCGCATTGGCCAGGAGCTGAAGAGGATCGACCCAGCCGCTTTCGACGGCTACACCGGATTCGTCTGGCCTGAGCTCCTCGACCGCTGGCTCTACTGAGGCAGACCACCGCCTGCGGCCCTGGCTCCGTAACGGTCAGCGAACTCGCTGACCAGGTAGACGGCTGGCTGACCACTGCCCGTGCGAGCGGTTCCACCGTGGTCGAGCTGGGCGAAGGCGACACGATGCCATTGGCGGGCATAGAAGCTTTGGCTCGCTTCTTCAGGGCAGCTGCTGATCAGAGGCTCTGGCTCTACCCCGATTACTGACGACGCCGACACGAGGCTCTCTCCTGGGATGCCGCCGACCATGCCGCTCACTACCCCACTGCACCGACAGTTGTCGCACTGTCACGCTGACCGCCTGTGTCAGAGCCGATCCGTACCGTGGAAAGGCTGCGCGGCTGGTGACCAGCGCGGCCGGGCAGTGTACATGGACGACCGTCAACTCAAGGGTGGGGCACATATGGATGATGGCATCGAAGCCGCGATAGGCACTACGTACAGCAAGCTCCAGGAAGCCATCCGCGAACGCCGCGGGAAGTTACAGGGGCTGCATCTGGTGACTGTCCTGAACACCTGGACCCCCATTCCAAATTGGCAGCCGAGTCGTCGTGGGCTTCGAGCGGCCAATCGATGGAAGCCACAAGTGGCAGAAGTTTGAAAGCCACACTCGACGCGGTCGGCGTACGTTTGGACGCCATGCGGATCACGAAATACACCCACGCATGTGTACGGCTTGAACACGATGGCCGGGTGCTGGTCATCGATCCCGGGACGTGGAGCGAGCCAGCTGCCCTGACCGGCGCGGACGCCGTGCTGGTGACGCACGAACACGCCGATCACGTCGATGTCCTTCGCCTGGCGGGGCTCGGCGTGCCGGTCTACGCCCCGGCCGAAGCGGATATTCCACGGCTGGAGGTCACCGGGGTTGCCTCCGATGCGGAGTTCACCGCCGCCGGCTTCCGCGTACGAGCGGTCGGCGGGCGTCACGCGTTCATCTACGGCGGCCAGCCGGACTGCGCGAATCTCGGCTACATCATCGACGAGGCGGTCTATCACCCCGGTGACGCGCTGTATGTCCCCGAGCAGTCGATCGAGACGCTCATGGTTCCGGTCCAGGGATCGTGGATGAAGATGGCGGAGGCGATCGACTTCGTCAAGGCGGTCAAACCGCAGCGGGCGTTCGCGATACACGACGCCCAAATCAACGATCGCGGCCTCAGCAGTGTCAACGGCTGGCTCGCCGAGGAGACTGACAGCGGCTACCGATGTCTGATGCCCGGCGAATCGGTCTGAAGTGACCTCCGAACTCAACGCGCAGAGGTTGCCCGATACCTGTCACCCGGTACGGAGCTGACCGCGGTGAACGACTCCGGATACAAGGCGGTACGGGTCGATCAGGCAGCGGCCGGCTCCGAGACGGCCATCGGCGCCGTACCCAGTGACGGCACAAGGGTGCGGGTCCAGGCCCACGTCACCGCCACGGACACGCAAGGAGGCAAGTGGCCGCTGGTCTACACGCTTGACATGACGGCCCGCTCGGGCCGGTGGGAAGTCACTGGCCTCGAGGCCGGCGCTCCGGCCCAGACCGCCGCAGCGAAGGACTCGCCCGAGCCCACCGGCTCCACTGCTGGGGGTGCGCAGTGAACACCTCTGATGTGCAGCTGGCCGGGAAGCTCGCCGATCTGGGCGACTCGTGGCTCACCACGCTGGGGCCCTGGGGCGACAAGGGCCTGCAGGTCGCACTCGTGGCCATCGTCGTCATCACCGTGGTCCGCAAGGTGAGCCTGAAGGCCGGGATCGGCGCCCTGATCGGCCTCGTGGTGGCGCTGGGCATCTACAACTCCCGCGGCACCCTGGCGAACCTCTTCGAAGATGAGGTCAACAACCCGGCCAAGGGCGCCGGAGCCATCACCTTGGTGGTCTCCCCGCAGCCGGACTACCTGCCGGGTGTGGGCGGTGGGCTGTGAGCGCCGAAGCCACGGCCGGGGCACGGCCGCGGGTCGCGCGGGTCTACACCGCCGCGCGACGGCATCCGTGGGTGCTGGGCAAGTTGGGCCGCCAAAGCGGAGCTGTCCATCGACCCGCTGCGGGTGTTCGGCGGCCCCACCGGCGCCCACTACGCGCTGTCCTACCTCACCCTGCAACTGGGGGTCGGGCCGACGAGTTCGACGTGGACGCGGCGCTGCAGCGCGGGCTCTGGACCGCCTGGCGCGCCTGGGGAGGTCACGACCGCTCTCGGCAGCACCCTGGACGTGGACGAGGCCCTGCGGCGGGCCAGCATCGTTGCGGCAGCCGAGGAAGCAGAGCGCGCTGACGCTGTTTGGCCGTGGCCTGCACCGCCTGGTCCGGTCGCCACTCACAGCAGGAGGTCGAAGACGGCTCGGGCCTCGTCCCAGTGCTGGGTCTGGGGGTTCTTCAGGTCAGGGTGGAGGATCTTGAAGCTCTGAGCAAGGGCCAGGCTGAGTCCGCCGATGATGTCCGGATAGGCCGCCTCCGTCTCCTCGTCGGGCGTGCGGTCCAGAGCGGGGTGGGTGGCGAGCTGTTCTAGGATCGGCTTGAGTTCTACTTCCTGGTCGATCTTCCGGAAGTGGTGAATGCTCTCCTGCAGGCCTTTCGTGATCGGTAGGTCACAGGTCCGGATGATGTCGCGCCCGTTGGCCTTGGCAGTGGCCTGGGCGACGGTCAGCAGATCGTAGAGCTTGGCGTCGACGAAGTCGCTGTAGCGCTTGAGATCGTTCTTATGGACGTCCAGCCCCGCGGCCGCGCGGAAGAACCTTTCGAACCTGGCGATGGACATTACGGTCATGACGGCAACCTCCGGCTGCGGGCGCCGGGGTGGCTCCCGGCCCCCTGGGCTTCCCAGTCAGCCTGACCGACGGGGGCGCGCGAACGCATGCGCATGTCGGCTCCAATTAGCCTCCCTGTACTGTCCTGTCAGGCCCAGGCGTCCGACTGCCCAGGTAGTCGGACGGGCGTGCGGATCGACAGCAGGGTGAACACCGCGTCGCGGAGCCGCCCCACGTAAAGGGTGACCCTCCAGATGCCGCTGCTGATGAGGCCGAACGCCGCGGTGGCGAACACGCTAGGGAGCGCTCGGGAGAGGCCGGTGAACAGCAGCCAGGGCCGGTTGACGCGGACCATCCCGCCTGGCAGCCGCAACCGCCCGCGGACGCCGGGCAGGACGTAGTGCCGTGCCTCGCTGGTGTACTGGATCCTCCCGGGTGGCAGGGCGTTGCCGGACTCCGGGATCAGCGCTCAGATCACGCCGAGGGCCGCTCCCCTCAGCCGGTGGGCGACGCGCATCAGGCTAAGCACGGGCAGCGACAGCAGGCCGATGTGCTCCGGCGGGCCGATCATGGCGATGACGGGGCGGGTGTTGTCCCGGTAGGGCAGGTCCGTCACCCTTCTTCAGTCGCTTCGCGACCTCCGTTGGCCATCCCGGATCGGCCACGAGGACGACATCGAGCCGCGGCCGCTGGGGGTGAACAGGCGGCGCTGGGGGTGTGGTCATCGATTGCCCTGTACGCGAGGGTGCCGGGTTGTGGGTGTAGGTCGGCCCGGGGTCGCGCGGCCGACGCGACCCGGCAGAACGTTCCGGCTAGGCTCACACCCGTGACATGGCTGCGGGCCTTCGGGGAGGTGCTGCGATCCGGGCTCACGATCGAGGAGACGCGGCTGGAGCCTCTGCTCGCGCTGCGCACGGCTGCTGGGGTGGCAATCGTCATCGGGTCGGCGCTGTGGCTGGTCTCCCCTGCGTACGCAGCGTCCGCCGCCCTCGGTGCCTACTCCGCGGGTGGGGCCACCTTCCAGCGCACCTGGCGTCCGCGCAAGGTGATCGCGCTCGGCGCGGGCGCGGGTCTGGCGCTCAGCACCTTTGTGGGCTACCTGGCGGCGGGGCGACTCGTGACGTTCCTCCCACTGCTGGCCGTATGGGCCTTTGCTGCGGGGATGGCGTGGGCCGTCGGATCGACCGCTGGGATCGTCGCAGCGACGACGGTCGGCAGCATGCTGGTGACCATCACCCTGCCCACGAGCGTCGGGCGAGCCCTGGAGCACGCCGGGATCATCGCGCTCGGAGGCGTGGCGCAGGCCGTGCTGATCTTGCTGTTCCCGATCCGCCGTTGGGGGGCGCATCGTGACGCGCTCGCCGACGCCCTGGCTGCCGTGGCGGACTACGCCCGCCGGCTGCGGCACGACCCGACCGCCCCGTTTGACCCGGAGCCGTTGATGACGGCCCGGGACGCGGCCGCCGTGACGCCATCACAGGCCCGCACCCGTCCCCCCGTCCTCCACGGCCCCCGGGGCCTCGCCGAGCGCATTCGGCCGGTCGTCGCCGCGCTCGCCGACCCGGACGTCGGCGCCCCGGCGGAGGGACCCGGGCGGGACCGCGCGCGGGAGTTGCTCGACGCGGCCGCCGACGTCCTGGACGCGGCTGCCCGTTCGATCCGCCGCGGCACTCCCGCCGAGGTGCCGCCCGGGAGCGCGGACGTCCTGCGCGTCGACGAGGAGCACGAGGTGCTGGAGGGGCCCGCCCGGCAGGCCGCCGAGCGGCTCGTGGAACTGCTCGGCGAGGCGTTGGAGATCGCCGGGAGCGGCGGCGCGCGCGGGAAGACGCCCACGCCGCCCGGCCCCGCGGGCGCCCAGTTCCTGGTGCGCCCGACAATGTTCCGGCTGGTCCCGGTCGTCGTCCGGGCGGTCCGCCGTGAGCTCCGCCGGGACTCGCCCGTGTTCCGGCACGCCGTCCGCCTGGCGGCGGTGGCCACCCTCGGCTATCTGATCGCCGCCCGGCTACCCCTGGGCCACGGCTACTGGGCGCCCATCGCCTCGGTGATGGTGATGCGGCCGGACTTCCACCGGACGTACGCGCGTGCGGTGGCCCGTCTCGCCGGGACCCTGGCGGGGGTCGCGCTCGCCACCGGGATGGTGCGGGCCCTGGGACCGGATGCCCATGTGTTCGGCGCGCTGGCGGTCGTCTCGGCGGGCCTGTCATACACGCTGATCCGTACCGGCTACGCCTACTCCCAGTGCTTCACTGCCGCGTACGTCGTCTTCCTGCTCGGCATGGGCGGCCAGGCGTGGGAGCAGACGGTCCCGGAGCGGGTGGTGCTCACCCTGATCGGCGGGGCCCTGGCAATGCTGGCGTACGTGGTGTTCCCCGCGTGGGAGACGCCCCGGCTGCCGGGCCGGCTTGCGGACTGGCTCGCTGCCAACGGCCGCTACGCGGCCGCGGTGCTCCGCAGCTACGCCGAGCCGTCCCGGGAACATCGCGCCGACATGCGCAGGGCCCTGCTGGCGAGCAGGGAAGCACGTGCCGCCTGGCAGGAGGCCTACGACCGGGCAAGGCAGGAACCGGTCCGCCCCAGGGGTCTGACGTCGCGCGAGGCGCAGGAGGCGCAGGAGGCGCTCAAGCAGTTCGGCCGGGCGGCGATGCTCATGGAGAGCCATGTCCCGAGGGCCGACAGCCGTTTCGTCCCCGAGGCGGAGCGGTTCGCCGAGGCCCTGGAGGCCGACACCGAGCAGGCGGCAGTCGACGTGCGCGAGCACAGAAATCCGGACTGGGGGCACGTGGACGAGGCGCTCCAAGCGTGGGAGGGCGCGGCCGGGGACCGGAGCCCGGTGGTGCGGCGCGGGGCGGAACTGCAGAAGCGGGCCTTGGAGGACCTCGCGGCGGCCGTGAGCCGCACACCCCTGGAACGGGACGTCGGCTCTGCTCGCGAGGAGCAGCGGGTGCGGGCGGCCGTGGCTGTGACGGATCAGGGCCCGCGCACCGGGGTGGGTGACGGCTCCGGCGACGGGGAGCGCCCCGCCTCCTGGAGCGGGAAGTAGTCTCCCGGCCGCGTCGAGCGCCGCCACACGTACACCGCTGTCGCCATCACGAGGATCAGCCCCGCCAGGATGAGCAGTTCGATCCCCTCGACGTTCCACCGGAAGGACTTCTCCGCCTCGGCCGTCACGATGAGCACCTTGCGGATGCCGGCAATCAGGCCGACGACGAGGAACGGCTCCGCGTCGAGGGTCTGGTTCCTGATGGTGAGGCGGACGGTGTGGAGCAGTTCGGCCACGATGAACAGCACAAGGCCGTTGTCCAGGGCGGAGAGAACGACCGTCTCCTCGCGGTACGGCCCCTGGATCGACCTGATGACGTCGTGGACGACCCCGACGGTCAGGAGCCCCGCGAGCAGTACGAGGAGCGCCGCGACGACGAGGTGGATGCCGTCCTCGATGAGCTGCAGGGCGCCCTGTACCCGGCCGCCCTCGATCTTCGGGAGAATGGGTCGCACAGTCAGCATGCTAGGGGTGCCCCGGCCCGCAGGCGCGGCGTGCTGCCGAACGGGTGGACGAGCGGCTCCCTCCCTGTGGTGGCAGCCTGAGGGAAGGGGCGAGGCGCGACATCACCACCCGCGTCTCCAACCGCCTGCGAGGCCTGCTGACACAGATCCATCCGCACCTTGAGCGGGTTCTCGGCCCGCGCCCGCTCGCTGTAGTTCCCCCGCGGGTGGTTGGCCTGCTCAGGATGATCTCCACGGCGTGCTGCCACCTCATCGCCAGGCCGCTTTCCTCGCATCGCCGCCAGGGCGTGGCCGACGAACGTGGGTCGGGAGACGAGGGTGTACGTGCGCGTGCTGCCCCCTCTCATCGGGTCACCCTAACGAGACACATGATCGCGTGGATAAGTCCTATTTGGCGGAGGGGAAAGGTGCGAGTCTCCGGTTGTTGTCGCGCTTCTTCAGGGCCAGGTTCTCGTAGTACAGGTTCGCGGTGACCGCCGCGAGTGCGTCGAGTTTGCTCTGAAGTTCGGTCACCGTCGCCTTCGCCTCACGAAGCTGTCTGCGTAATACGGCAATGGTCTCGTCGCGGGCAGTCTCGCCCGGGGTGCGCAGCACGGGGCAGGCGACCTGGGCGTCCCATTCGGCCAGGACGTTCTGGGCCCGGTGCATGGTGGCGTGGCTGACTTGGGCCTCGCGGGCGAGGTTGGATTTGCTCAGTGCGCCGCTGGTGTGCTGAGGCTGGCCGGCCAGCAGCCGGGCCATGGCGGCGTGTAGTTTCGACTCGGTGGCGGCAGAGACGGGCATCAGGGGCTGTCTTCCTGTGGGTTGAGCGCATGGGTGATGCGCTGGACGTCGGCGAGGCGGGCGAGGACGGCCTCGCGGCGGGCCGGAGCCAGGCGCTGGTCTTTGAGAGTGGCTATCAGGTCGTGTTCCTCAGCAATCCAGATCGGGGTGTGGGCCGCGGTGATGGCGGAGTTGCGGCAACGGGCGGGCTGGCAGACCCCGATCAGTGGGGCCTGGCCTCGCTGGTCATCGGCAGGCCGCTCTGGCATTCGGCGGTCTCTGGTTGCCACAGGCAGTGGTTGAGGGTGCCCAGGCGCAGGTCGGTGAACTCGTCGCGCAGCAGGGCCTGTGCGGTGCGTCGGCGCGGTGGGCTTGCAGTCCGCCGTGAGGGCCGAGGGCGTCAAGGACGTGGTCGAGTCCGTAGTGCAAGCGGCCGGCGCCGGGGCCGACCGCCACGGCGTTGCCGCTGGCCCGGTCGTACAGGAGTGCGGCGAGCTGTCCGGCGGCTGCCCACTCGAGCTGATCGTCGAACTCTTTGGCCCAGGTGGCGTCCGGTTGTCCGTAGCCGTGGGTGGTGCGGTTGGCCAGGGCCCGGCGGGCGGCGTGCTTGAGCTGGATGCCGAGCGCGATCTCTCCGTCCGGCTGTTGGGCGGTGATCACGGACATGGTCTTGCGCAGCTGGTGGGGGCGGATCGGTGCGGCGGGAATCTTGGTGAGGCCGGTCTGGTCCCGGTGGGCGTTGATGTGCGCGATGAAGGCGTCGATGGCGTCGTCGGCCGCGATGCCGATGCGGCCACGGGGTGGCGCGTTCGTCAGGGTGGGTACCGCGACGGTGGCGAACAGGTGGCTGGGGTGCCAGGACAGTTGTTCCAGGATGGCCAGGACCCGGGCGACCGGTTCGATGATCCATCACATCTCTTCGCGGGCCGCGTTCTCCGCTTTGTGCTTGAGCGAGCGGAGGGCGGGGGATCCGAAATGCTCGGCCAGGGCACCGCGTTGGAGTTCCTGGATCTCGCTGTCGCGCATCATCGACAGGGCGGTCGCGAAAACGTAGCAAGCTGCCTGCAGGGCACGCAGTTCGGCTCCGAGCTGTTGCGGTGTGATGGAGGTGCGCCAGGGACCGCTGGTGCCGTCCGGGAGCGGGACGTGGACGAAGTGGGCGCCGTCGACGGGCAGGTCGCGGTAGCCAGCGTTGCCGTCGGTGATGCGATAGCGGCCGGCCTGCACGGCGGCCAGGGCTGCCGCCCGGCGGGTCGGCCTCACCGACGGACACCTGCCGGATCAGCCACTTCTCCGTCTGCCCGGGACGCGGCGCCTGAGCCGGGCCCGAACCCCCTGACGATCAGCCACCCGGCCAGCCCCAGCTCCCAGGCGAACACCGGGAGCGCGGCGGCCGACCCCGCCACGGAGAGCTGCGCGTAGGCCCCGAACATCACGGCGACGGCCGAGGCGCAGATCAGCGGCCCGCCGACCAGCCCGAGCACGGCGATGAAGCGCGGCACGAGCCGTGCGCGGTACGCCAGGTACGCAAGCAGGACGGTGTTCAGGCCGAGGGCGATGTTGGGCCCGAGCAGGAACGTCCAGTCGTGCACGGCCGCCAGCGCGACGTCGGCGCCGGCCGCTGCCCCCGCGTCCCGCCGCAGGGTGACGAGCGCCAGGACGGCGACGATCCCGAGGGCGATGACGGCCGCCTCCAGCAGCCGCCCGAAGGCGTACCCGAGCGCGAGCCCCTCGCCGTGGCGCCGCAGGACGGGGAACAGTGCCGCCCCGGTACCGGCCACCGCCACGACCAGCACCACCTCGCAGAGCACCCCGAGCAGCGCCCGCGTGTCGGCGCCCTGCGCGAGCCGGCCGTCCGCCGCGCCCAGCAGGGGGCGGTACAGAACCGCCCCGGCTATCGCGGCGGCCTCGGTCAGCAGGAACAGCGACCCGGCGGCCACCGCGGTTCTCCGGTCCGGACTCATCTTTTCGGTACCCCTCGCTCGGTGGTGGTGTACGCCGTACACCTGGCAGCAACCATAGGTGTACGGCGTACACTCGTCAAGGAGAGGGCGCTGTCGAGGAAGGAAGGGGCCGAACCGGAATGACCCGGCAGGAAGCCACGAACACGCAACGGATCCCCCTGAACAGGGACCGCGTCCTGCGCGCCGCCGTCGCGCTCGCCGACGCCACCGGCATCGACGCGCTCAGCATGCGCAGGCTCGCGCAGGAGCTGGACGTCGTACCGATGGCCCTCTACAAGCACGTGGCCAACAAGGAGGAGCTGCTCGACGGCATGGCCGACGCCGTCATCGGCGAGATCGACCCGCCGGCCGCGGGCCCCGACTGGCAGCGCGTGGTCCGCGGGCGGATCCTCTCGGCCCGGCGGGTCCTGCTGCGCCACCCCTGGGCGGCCCGGGTCATCGAGTCGCGGACCGGCCCCACCCCGGCCGTGCTGGCGTACCTGGACTCGATGGCCGGGAGCTTCCGGGACGGCGGCCTCTCCGCCGACCTCACGCACCACGTCATGCACGCGATGGGCAGCCGCCTGCTCGGCTTCAGCCAGGAACTGTTCGACACCTCGGGCCCCTCCGGCCCGCCGGACCCCGGGCTGGCGGCGCGCTACCCGCACATCGCGGAACTGGCCGCGACGGCCGCACACGACGGGGGCTCCACGGTCGGTGGCGGCTGCGACGACCAGTTCGAGTTCGAATTCGCCCTGGACCTCCTCCTGGACGGCTTCGAAAGCCTCCGCCGCCAGGGCTGGACGTCCGCGCGGAAGGCGTAGCGGGTGCGGGGGGCGGGGGCTGATCTAGCGTCGAATGGGAGGGAAACCCAGCCGAGCCGGGGCCAGTGGTTGCGCGGGCCCGCGTGCGCTCGGCGCCGTTCCCACACGGATCCGGCAACACTCAGCTCCCGGGCCGCGCGACGATCCCGGAGAGCAGGCACGTCCCATGCGCACGTCCATCCGTATCGCAAGTGTCCTCACCGGCCTGACCCTCGCGCTCGGTGGCGTGGCCTTCACGGCCCCCGCCGCCCACGCGGACGTCACGCGGCGCGCACCAGGTCGGCGAGAAGCATGAGGCGCCGCTTGTGGATGCGGTGGTCGACCCAGGCACCGAGGACGATCGCGAGCAGGTTCGGGATCCAGATGAGCGCGGTCAGCCACGCCACCTGATTGGCCGAAGCGTGCAGCGCCCCCACAGCGATCAGTGGCAGGGCCAGTTCGGTGATCCGGTCGCCGAACTGCGAGATCGACTGACCGGCCCAGAAACGCCGGAATCGCTGATCACGCCACAGCGGGGTCAGCAGCTTCTCGTCGGGGGCTTCGACCAGTTCGTTGACCAGCTTGGTGGCCTGGACGTACTTGACCCGGAAGCCGGCCATCGCGGCCTCGGTGCCCAGCGCGATCAGCAGGTGCGACTTGCCGGTGCCGCTGTCGCCGATCAGACACAGCGGCAGCCCTTTGCGGACCCAGTCGCACGAGGCCAGGGTATGGATGGCCGCTGGGTCGATGGCGGGGTTCGCGTCGAAGGCGAACGTGCGCAGGGCCTTCTCGCGGGGGAAGCCTGCGGCCTTGATCTTCGTTCGGAGCGGCGACGGTTGCGGTCGTCGCACTCGGCCATCAGCAGCTCGGCCAGGAACCCGCGGTAGGTCATCTGGTCGCGGGCCGCGGCGTCGGCGAGCTCGGAGAACTGGCCGTGCATCGTGGGCAGTCGCAGGTTTCGGCAAGCCGCGTCGATGGCCGCGTCAGCAGCTGGCTCGGTCAGACCACGGGGACGGGTGGCGCTCATGGCGGGACTCCCTTAGCTGGTGGGGCGCTCGGCCGGAGGCCGGGTGTGACGCAGGAGCTGGTCGTAGGCGGTCACCGAGGGCAGCGGCGGCCTGGGGTCTGGGGGCAGCGCCGCCAGCCTGCGCGCGGTCAGCGACACCACAGGAGAGGCGATACGGCCCACCGCTGGGGAGAAGGTCGACCTGCCCGCCCTGCTGGAGCGCACCCGGGACCTGCACCCGCGGGAGACCGCGTTGACGCTGACGTCCGCAGTCCGGGACGCCGCCGGCGGCCGGCTCGAAGACGATGCCACCGTGATGTGCCTGGACTGGCACGGCTCCCAAGAGACACAGCGGCACGTCAGCTCCGGCGCGGACACTCGGCAGGCTTCAGCCGGCCGCCCGAAGCACTAGCCGTGACCAGGTTCTTGTCCCGTAACAGGTGCCGCTTGCTGTATGTGGGGATCTTTGAAGAAGATCACTCGATGGTGCATAAGGGCTGCCTGGGGTGTGTTCGGTGGCCAGACTCGAATCGTGTTGTGCCGAACACCGCTACGCGCTGCTCTGTGCCGACCGGCCGGAGCCGGTGCGGGCCTTGCCGCAGGGGGACATGCTGTGACACACCATGACGGCCGCAAGCCGGGCCTGACCGAGGACACGGTGGCCCTGGTGGCCGGCCTTACCGATCTGGCGGTCTGCGGGCTGAGCAGCGCGGTGGGCGGCGTAAGCGGCCTGCTGCGCCGCGCCGATCTCGGGGACCTTCTGGTGGACGGCCAGGAGGAGACCAAGGCCCGCGGCCGCCTGCTCCTGGACCGGCATGCGGCCGCTGCGCCGGCTCACCTGGAGGTCCTCGCCCGCACCGTGACCGCTCGCACCCAGGCGGAGCGCGGCAGTGAGTGAAGGGGAAGAGCACGCCTTCCTGAAGAAGCGCATCGACCGAGTCCTCGGCGAATTCGTTGCAGCGGAAGCACGGGCGCTGGCTGACATCGATGCCTGTCTGGCGCCGGTTGCAGAGCGGCTTCATGCCGCGACCGGGCACGGCAAGCGGCTCAGGGCGGCGTTTTGCTACTGGGGCTGGCGTGGGGCCGGCCAGCCCGACAGCGAGGCGCTGGTGCGCGCCGCCAGCGCGATCGAGCTGGTCCATGCGGCCGCCGTCGTGCACGACGACCTGATCGACCACAGCCGCACCCGGCACGGCCAGCCCACCGGGCACATCGCCCTGCGCAAGGTCCTCACCGATCATGTGCGGCCGAAGGCCGGCGCCCGGGCCCTGGCCATGCTGGTGGGTGATCTGCTGATGTCGATGGCCGGGCAGCTGTTCACCACCTCGGGCCTGCCCGGCGCCTTCCTGGGCAGGGCCCGGCCTCTGTGGGCGGTTCTGGCACGCGAACTGGTGGCCGGTGAGTGCCTGGAGGTATTGCGCACCGGAGCCGAGCCGGACCCGGACGCGTCGGTGAAGGTGATCCGCTACAAGACCGCCAAATACACCGTCGAACACCCTTTGCAGATCGGCGGCCTTCTCGCCGGTGCCCCACCGCGGCTGCTGCAGGCGTACAGCGACTACGGCGTGCCGCTGGGCGAGGCATTCCAGCTGCGCGATGACCTGCTGGGCCTGTTCGGCGATCGTGAGCAGACCGGCAAGGACCCGGCCGATGACCTGGCCGGGAATCGGCCCACCGCGCTGATGGCCCACGCGCTCACGTCCGCCACCAAGGCGGAACACGGCGAGCTGCACCGCCTGCTCGGGCAGGCGAACCTCAGCGAGCAGCAGGTGGAACGGGTCCGGGAGATCGCTCACCGCACCGGGGCCGTCGCCCGCGTCGAAGACATGATCACAGCCCGGCTGCGTGAAGCACACGAGGCTCTGTCCGACGCCAATCTGACCACCGAGGCCCGCCGCGCACTGTCGGCCCTGGCGACCGTCTCAGCCACCCGCACTCACTGACCGCCATCCCACCGGAGGAGCACCATGACCTACACCCGAGCGTCCATGGACGCCCTGCGCACCCAAGGGGACGAACTCGCCGACGCGACTGTGGCGACACTGTTCGAGCGCGGAGAGGTCGGCAAGTTCAACACGCTCATGCGCTACGTCTCCACCGTCGGGCAGGACCTTCCCGAGGGGCTGCCGGACGTGGCCCGCGAGTACCTGAACGAGACCAGCACGCCGCCGGCCTGGGTGGACTGGGGTGAGATGGAGAAGGCACGGCTGTTCTTCATCGACAACAACGTGCACATCTCCACCGCGCTCTCGTTCGCCTCGATGCCCGCCTGCTACGTCCTGCCCCACGTGGCCAAGCTGCTGTCGTCCACCCATTCGCTGAAGTACCCCTCCAAACGGATGGCTGAGACGGGCCAGTTCACCGTCTACCTCATGCAGCCCGGCGCGTTCGAAGCCGGCAGCCGTTTCATCCCAGCAGCCCAGAAAGTACGGCTGCTGCACGCCTCCATCCGCCACCACCTCCAGCGTGAGGACCGCTGGGACACCGCCGCCCTGGGCACGCCGATCTGTCAGGAGGACATGATCGGCGGGCAGATGATGTTCTCCATCCAGGTCCTCGACGCCCTGCACCGCCTGGGCATCCACATGAGCCACGAAGGCGCCGAGTCCTACTACTACGCCTGGCGGGTCGTCGGCGCCATCCTCGGCATCGACCAGGACCATGTCCCCAAGGACCTGCAGGCAGCCCGCGAGTTCTCCGACCTGTACATGACCCGCCACATGGGCCCCAGCGAGGAAGGCGCCCAGCTCACCCGCCAGCTCATCGACCTCTACGAAGAAGTCGTGCCCGGCACCTTCTTCGACCCGATCGTCTCCGCCCTGATCCGCTACCTGATCGGCGACACCTGCGCCGACTGGCTGCAAGTCCCCCGCACCACCTGGGACACCGTCGTCAAGGCCGCCCCCGCCCTGCTGGGGCTGCTGGAAACCATTGAGGACCGCTCACCCCTGGCGGGCTGGGCCCTGGACCGACTCGGCCACCTGACCAGCATCTTCGAACTGTCCTCCCTCACCCGCGGCCGCGTCATGCACTACGCCATCCCCGAACAGCTCAAGAACGACTTCGGAGTCAGCAGCACCATCCCGCCCAAAACCCGCTGGACCCCGCCGTCGGCAGCCATCAGCCAGTAGCGAGAACTCCTTCCAGGGCACCGCGGCGCGGACGGCTTCAGGACGCGCTGGCCGGTGTTGCGCGTCGGCCAGGGCCGCCGCGCCCGGGCCGCCGTCAGTGCGGCGGTGACGTCAGGCGGGGGATGTCGGCGGGTGAGAGGTCGGGGCGGGCGCGGTGCAGGCGTGCAGGGTGGCGCCACCGGCCGGAAGCATCGCGGGCGACGTCGGCGCCGACCTCCACCACCAGCTCGGGCCGCACCAGTGTGACGTTCAACGTCTCCTTGATGCCCCACCCGGCGGAGAACGACCAGCCCGTCCAGGGATGGCCGCGCCGGGACGGAGTGAGTAGGCCGTCGAACGTGCTGCTGGCCGTCCGGGCGAGGTTGGTGGTGCGGCCGGCGTACTGAAGGCGCCCATCGTCGTCGTACCTGCCAAGCAGCAGACTGCGGGGAGCGGCCACCGGGCCGGTAGACCGCACCGACGACCGCCTCCGTCGTCTCGCGCACCTTTGTACTTCAACCAGCCCCTCACCGAAGGCTCGTAGGCGCCGTCCAGCCCTTTATAGACCACCCCCGCCATGCCGACCGCCGCCCACGACAGCCACTCGCGCACGGTGTCCGGGTCGGTGGTCGACGGGCACAGCGCCCCCGGCGCCGACAGCCGCCGGGCGGCAAACACCGATTCCAACGCTGCCCTGCGCCGCCAGTACGGCCACCCCGTAGTGTCTGTGCCGGACAGCCGCAACAGGTCGAAGGCGACGAAGTGGACCGGCCACTCGACAGCAGCCCGGGCCGCCCCAGCGCCGCGCCGCCGCTGCAGCCGGTTCTGCAGCCGCTCGAAGGCGAGCCGACTCTCCTCCCACACGATCAGCTCGCCGTCCATCGCGGTCGCGTCCGGCAGCTGCGCGGCCCCGGCCACCACCTCCGGAAAGGCCGGCGCCATCTCAGTGCCGCGCCTCGAGCGCAGCGTCACCCGCCCCGCGTCGACGGAGACCAGAGCCGGGAATCCGTCCCACTTCGGCTCGCCCGCCCAGCCCGGCCGCAGATCGGGCCCGGGCACGGGCGTGCTCAGCATCGGCTCCGGCAGCGTCCACGTCATACCGCATGCCTTCCACCAGGCTGGTACGCCACCTGGGTCGCTGCGACCGACCGTGGTTGGGTCCGTGGTCGCACCCCGACCACGGACCCAACCACACCGGGCAGACCGCCGACCACGCTGCCGATCGGGTGTCCGGCCTGAGGCAGCGGTGCCAACGCGCCGGGGCGGCGGAGGGCCGTTCCGCGCCATACAGCGGGACGTCGTCGGGGGTGAGGTCGATACGGAGCCGGTGGAGGGTGACGGGGTGGCGCCAGCGGCCGCGGTCGACGGCGGTGTCACCGTGAAACTCGGCGACGAGCTGGGGCGCGACGGGGGTGAAGGCGAGCGGTTCGCTGCTGCCCCAGTGCGAAGTGAAGTGAACGTCGTGCCAGGGGTGATCGGCCCCTGCGGGGGCGAGCAGGCCGCCACCGAGCTCCGCACGAAGCCGCGGCGCCAGGGGTGTGCTGCGGGCGACCAGCAGGAAGTGCCGTCGCTGGTGCAGCGGCCGAGCAGGACAGTCTCCGGTCGGATGACACTGCCGGTGACGGCGCCGATGACCGCCTCAGCGGTGTTGCGGGTGCACTGGTGAAAAGGCAGTATTCCGACCTTGCGCTATTCGCCTGGGGACGATCAAACACGAGTACGTCCGCGACCGCGCCCTCGAAGGCCACGAGTCCGCCCGCCAGCGGGGCAAGACGATGGGCGGCGCCGGTCCGCACTCGCACCACGGCCGGTGCGGGGGCCTTGCCGCTGCTGCCCGACGCGGCTCCCACGATGCCCGGCGGCCGGATTCCCGGGCCATCGTGGAAGACCACGAACACAGCGGGCAGGGGCACAGTTCACGCCCCCGCCCCACCCGGAGCGGCGGATCAGCCCGGCGTCACCGCGCCCTCCGGCACTCCGAACCACTCCTCCAGCGCCTCCGCCAGCCCGGCCGTCGACGTCGGCGCCTGCGCCCCCGCGTCGGCCGCCCAGGCCGTGAAGCCATCCGGACGGACGAGGACCGCCGCCAGTTCCGGGCGGGACGGGCAGCCGGCCCTCAGGGTGTCGACGCGGCCGGCGTACCCCGCGGCGAGGGCCCGGAGCTCCGGGTCGTCGGTGAGGTCGAGCAGGAGCGCCCGGCCGCCGTGGACGTGGTCCGCGAGGCGGCCGCCGTCGGTGAGTTCGAGGTCCGGGGCGCTGCGGCCGGTCAGCGGGTGCTCGCCCGGCAGCTCGTACCGCACCCCGGCACCGTTGAGCCGCGCGGTGAGGTACGTGGTGCCCACGACGGTCCCCGCCAGGTCGCTGACGATCTCGCGCAGGGCCCGGGACTGCGGGTCCGGGCGCATGGCCGCGACCTGGGACCGGGTCCAGTCCAGGACCCACGCTCCGACCGGGTGCCGCTCGGAGGTGTACGTGTCCAGTAGCCCTTCCGGCGCCCGGCCGCCGATCACCGCGGCGAGTTTCCAGCCGAGGTTCATCGCGTCCCCGATACCCAGGCTCAGCCCCTGGCTCCCGAACGCGGAGTGCACGTGCGCCGCGTCGCCCGCCAGCAGCACCCGGCCCTTGCGGTACTCGGTGACCTGGCGGGCGTGGTCAGTGAAGCGGGTCACGGTCCGCACCCCGGTGATCGTGACGTCCACGCCGGATACGCGGCGCAGCCGCGCCTGGAGGTCCTCGGTGGTGACCGGCGCGTCCCGGTCGGCCGGCGGGCCGTCGAACTCCACGGTGACGACGCGGCCCGGCATCGGCCCGTGGGCGTACACCCCGGTGTCCGTGGCGGTCCAGCCGACCTTCAGGTCCTCGGCGCCGGTCATTTCCACGACCGCCTGGTGACAGGTGATCTCCGGGTCCGTACCGGGAAATTCGAAAGCCGCGAGCTTGCGGACCGTGCTGCGGCCGCCGTCGCAGCCCACGAGCCAGCCGGCGCGTATCGCCCCGCCGCTCGTCCGCACGGTGACGGCCCCGTCGTCCGCGTCGAAGCCGGTCAGCTCCACTCCCCGGCGCACGTCGACGCCGAGCTCGTCCGCCCGCCCGCCGAGCAGCCGCTCGATGTCCTGCTGCGCCACGAGACCGATCTCGGCGGCGGGTCCGGCGTCGCCGAAGCCCGGCTCCGTACGGTCGACCAGGTCGGCGCGCAGCATGATCCCGGCGAAGTGCCCGACGAACCCGAGCCCTTGGCCTGCAGCCCCGCCTCCGTCCCCGCCGTTCCGCTCGCGCATGAACGCCTGGAAGCGGTCCATCGCCTGCCGCTGCACCTCGGCCAGCGCGGGCAGCATGCCCCGGCGGTAGAGCGCCTCGGCGCTGGGCGTGGTGATCGCCCCGCCCTTGATCGTCGGGTCCACTTCGGTGAGACGCTCCAGGACGGCCACCCGCGCGCCTCCGAGCCGGAGCTCGCAGGCCAGCATCAGTCCGACCGGGCCGCCTCCGGCCACCACTACGTCATAGTCCATGGCGCCCACTATGACCGAGGGCCAAAAAGGCCCTTTCACCGCCCTGACCAGCCACAACAGGCGCCGCGATGTCAAGGGACCGGACCCGCGAGGAGGGACGGGAAACGGGCCGTCCGCGCACCTCCTCGGCTACCTCACCCGCCCCCGCCGGTCACCTACACGGGGGAAGTCCCCGGCGGCCACCGCTACGGCGCCGGTATGGGCACGGCTTGACGGAGGGCCGCAGGACGCGGTGTCCGGGGAAATGCGATCACCGGTCAGCACCTGGCCGTCATCCCGCTCAAGCAGGCCGCCGGCGGCCTGCCAGCCGACGAAACACAGCAACGGCCGCGGACGCTTCCCTCCGGCCAGGAAATCCCCCACCAGGCCAGGCACCTCACCCATCGCCCCACCGGCCACATCAGCACGGGCCCTATCCCGCAGGAAAACCCTGGCAAAAAGTGCAAACTTGTCTCTATCGGAATGAAGGGTGCTGGTTGAGCTGTGGATCTGGAGAGCATCGCCGAGGAGCTGTACGAGCTGCCGCCCGCGGACTTCATCGACGCCCGCAGCCGGCACGCGGCCGCTGCCCGCAAAGCGGGAGACCGACAGCTGGCCGTCAAGATCGGCGCGCTGAGACGGCCGACGCTCTCCGCATGGGCCAGCAATCTGCTCGTACGCACCCAGCCCGACGCCGCCGCCGGTCTGCTCCGCCTCGGCGAGGGCCTGCGAGAAGCACACCAGGAACTCGACCGTGAGCAGCTGCGCGAACTGTCCAGCCAGCAGCACCGCCTGGTCAGCGTGCTGGCACGCCAAGCCCGCCAGCTGACAGCAGAGGCCGGGCATCCGGTCAGTGAAGACGTGCAGCGCGAGATCGAAGCAACCCTGCACGCGGTCCTGGCCGATCCCCAGGCAGCACAGGAATGGGCCTCCGGCCAACTCGCCAAGCCACTCAATCCCCCGGTGGGCTTCACCGCGGCCGCGGTCAGCGCCACCGCGCAGAAGGCCGCTTCCCCACCCCCAACACGATCCAGCCGCCCGGCCAGTCAGGACCAACAGGACGGTGCCGACAGCCCGGTCCGGAGCGCCAAGGAGCAGCGCCGCGAGGCAGAGCGGCGCAAGGTCGCCCAGGCCCGCCAGGACGCGGAGAGCGCCGAGCAGCAGGCACGCGAGGGGGAGGACGAGCTGCGGCGAGCCGAATCAGCACAGGAGCAGGCCGAGAAGCAGCTCCAGGCGGCAGAGGCACGGTCCGCCGCCCTCGCCGAGGAGGTAAAAGCCGCCCACGCCGGCGAACCCTTCTACGTCGAAACCCCGGTCCGCGCCGCGGTCCTGCTGCAGATGTTCGTGGCTACGACTTCGCTGACCGACTACAACGGTCTTGTCGGCAGCGCTCTTGCCATCCGCTACCTGCGTGAGTCCGGTGAGCCCGTCAAACCGCCCGCCGGGGGCATGGCCCAACTGGTTACAGGCCTTCGAAACGGCACCCTCGCCCTGCGCGAGGTAGCCGCCCAGTTGCGCGCCTGGGCTCGCTGACCGGCTCTGCCACGCGCTCGAGCCGCAGCCGCCCGGGCTGCGGCCAGACCCAGGCGAGCGAGTCATGTCCCGTCTCAGATGATCTGGTCCCTGGTGATGCCTGTGACCTGCAGCGACCAGAAGAACTGAGAAGCTGTGACACTGGAAATCTCAGTGATTCTGGTGCCGGACGCACGGTTGCCCGGTGCCGTCTCAGTTGATCTGGGAGGACACGTTCGCGGCTCTCAGTCGATACAGAACTCGTTGCCCTCGATGTCCTGCATCGGGATGCACGAATCATTGCCGTCATACAGCGTTCGCACGTGTACCGCACCGAGCGGGACCAGTCGTGCGCATTCGGCCTCAAGTGCGGCGAGGCGCTCCTTACCCACGAGACCGGTGCCGACCCGCACATCAAGATGCAGCCGGTTCTTGGCGGCCTTCCCTTCGGGGACGCGCTGGAAGTACAGTCGCGGGCCCACACCTGAGGGATCACTGCAGGCGAACCATGAATCCCGCTGCTCAGGTGGCTGCGAGCGCTTGAAATCGTCCCACGTGGCAAAACCCTCCGGTGGCGGCGGTACGACGTACCCCAACACCTCGCACCAGAAACGAGCGAGTCGCTCAGGTTCTGCGCAGTCGAAGGTGACTTGGAACTTCTTGATCGATGCCATCGGTCCACCATATTGGCGCGTGCTACTCACCGAGATCCCGGGGTTTCATCGCCGTGCGCCCGTTGCGCGCCCCACGTCGCTATTGATCTGCGGTGCGAGCGCGCAGACGGGCGAGGATCCCGTTGCTGCGGGCAGGGTCCTCCGCGGCTGCTCGTTCCGCCTGGAGTTCGCGGTGGACTCGCTCACACGTCGGGCACCGCCCGCCTTCCGCGTAGCCGTCGCTCACCGTGTCAGGGGTGACGTCCGTACCGCAGCCCAACTGGAAGGAACTGTCCCGGTGTTCAGCCGCAGTCGTTGTTATTGATCTTCAGTGAGCGGGTCTGGTCGTTGAGGTTGTAGGAGCGCAGGTCGTGGATGGAGCCGCCGCTGCGTGTGACACAGACCCACCGTCCGTGGTGATTGCGCTTCTCGTAGACGCGGGCGGTCTTGCCGGAGTTGTTCCTGATGGAGCTGCCGTCGTCGCGGATCTGTGAGGGCAGGTCCTTCACGCTTCCGTCAGCCGCCCGACGGACCCAGGGCTGCCCTCCGAAGTTGATGTCCGGGTAGATGCAGACGTAGCCATCGGGGCAGCCCACAGCACGCGCAGTGGAGGTTGTCGTACCTGTGCTGGGCTTCATCACCGTACCGGTGGCCTGAGCCGACGACGGCAGACTCAGAGGCACCAGAGCAAGGACTGCGGCTACCGCGGAACGCGTCATGGTTGTCATCACACGGATACATGTAGCGCGCCCCGCGCCGCTCCACACCCCGCAGACCGCCCGCTCACCCTCGCGGGTCGCGACGTTCACCGCAGAAACGATCCCCCTGACCTTCGCCGCGGGCTCTTTGGGACCAAACGCGCCCGTCTCCTGTGCCCGGCGGTCTGCCTGGGTGTGCATGGGTGCGGCGTGCCGCGGCGGGTTTGCCGTGGCACGCCGCGTGCTGCGATAACTCGGCCGCCATGGCGGGCCCCTCGGGCGGGGACGACGAATGCCGGGAAAAGCCCCACCACCCGAAGGCCATGCTCGAGGCCGCACGGGGCGACGGCGACAGGTGCCAGGAGGGCGCCATCGGCCCAACCGGCGCAACCGGCGCAACGGGGGCCACAGGCGCGACGGGTGCCACCGGGCCTGCAGGCAATCTGAACACCACAAGGGTGCTCGGGCCGATCATGTCAGCAGATCCGGGGGGCAATAACACGAGCACAGCCGTATGTGACCCTGGACAGACGGCAGTCACTGGCGGTTTCGAGTTGGGAGGTGTGATGTTTCCCCGTTTCTTCGACCGGACCACTACCAATACCCCCAATGACAGCTGGCAGGTCAGCTTCACCAACCCCAGCACCGATGCGGCGGGCGGTCGCGCCATCGCCTATTGCTCGTCCTGACGCCGGAGCAACACACGGCGCGTCAGCCTCTCCAAGAGGGGCCCCTTGGCTGCGTAGGTAGAAACCGGTTCTGGCTCAACTTGTGTTTGCGCCGTGAGGCGCTGTTGGTTCGAGTGGAGGTGAAAGACCTGCACCAACCCGCTGTCGCAGCAGTCGGGTTGAAGCTGAGGACAGCCTGATCCGGGTGATGCCGGGGAGGGCGAGAGCGGCCCTGACAAAGCCGGGACGTACCCAGAACTGCCAGATGGGGCGGGTCCGGCAAGCATGATGGAGAGGAGTACGCGAGGAACCGGCGTCTTACGTCTCTTAAAGGGACACCGGCTCGAACCTGGCGGATCAGGGCCGGAAGCGGCGCGTACTCGGGTCATCCTTTCGGGTGGTCCGCCAACTCCCGGGTCGGTCTACTGAAGCTGGCCGGGAGGCCACGAGGAAAGCCTGCGGCGTACTCGTGGCGATGCCGCAGGGACACAGTCGGGCTCCTCCTTCATCGAGCGAACCACAGTGAACACGGGAACCGTCCCGAACCTCGCCCCCGTCACCTGTGGCCAGCAGACTGCCGGGGCTGAGCGCATCGACCGCCGATCGGTTGGGGACGGGGCGGAGCCGCCGTAGTACTCCGAGGCCGGGAGAGCCGGCCACATGGGGAAGGACGGCAGCGGTATCGAGAAGGGAAGGATGCTGCAATGCCAGAAGATGCCCCGCCGAATGGCGGAGCCCCAGGTCCTCGGGCCCGGGTACTGGAGATGCAGACCAAGCTTCGCCGTTGGACGGTGGCCGATCCCGGCCGCCGGTTCGATGACCTGTTCAACTTCGTGCACGACCCGGCGACGCTGTTGGTGGCGTTCGACCGGGTCGCGGGCAACCGGGGAGCCAGGACTCCCGGCGTCGACGGCCTGACAGCCACCGATGTCGAGGAATCGATCGGTGTTCCCGGGTTCCTGAACGACCTGCGGACCGCACTCAAGGACGGCTCGTTCCGCCCTTTGCCGGTGCGGGAACGCAGCATCCCCAAGCCGGGAGGCTCGGGGAAGGTCCGCAAGCTCGGGATTCCGACGATCGCGGACCGGGTCGTTCAGGCAGCGCTGAAGCTGGTGCTGGAACCCATCTTCGAGGCCGACTTCGAGCCGGTCTCCTACGGGTTCCGGCTCCGACGGCGGGCCCAGGCGCGATCGCCGAGATCCACTATTTCGGCACCCGGGGATATCGCTGGGTGCTGGATGCGGACATCGAGGCGTGCTTCGACTCGATCGACCACACAGCCCTGATGGACCGAGTGCGTCACCGGGTGAAGGACAAGCGTGTCCTGACGCTGGTCAAAGCCTTCCTCAAAGCCGGGATTCTTACCGAACTCGGCGAGAGCAAGGAAACACTGACCGGCACCCCGCAAGGCGGCATCCTGTCCCCGCTACTCGGAACATCGCCCTGTCGGCGCTCGACGAGCACCTGCATGGGCCCTGGGAACCAGGCGGGACGATGGCCACCGAAGGCAAACGCGCCTACCGGCGCCGCAAAGGTCAACCGACGTGGCGGGTCGTCCGCTACGCGGACGACTTCGTCGTCCTGGTGCACGGCACCGAAGGGGACGCCGCGGCACTGCGCGAAGAAGTCGCTGACGTGCTCGAACCTCTCGGCCTGCAGTTGTCGCAGACCAAAACGAAGATCGTGCACATGAGCGACGGATTCGACCTCCTGGGCTTCCGCATCCAGTGGAAACGCAAAGGAGGCACGAACAAATGGCACGTCTACACCATCATCGCCGACCGGCCCATCCGGTCGCTGAAGGCGAAGATTCGTGCTCTGACAGGCAGGACATCGCAGCAGGATCTTGCCACTGTGCTGATCAGACTCACTCAGATGATGCGCGGTTGGGCCAACTACTTCAAGCACGCAGTCGCCAAGCATGTCTTCGACAGGCTCGACGCCTTCGTGTGGTGGCGTCTTATCCGCATGCTGCGGGAACGTCGCTGCTCCGCTCGACCGGGATCCACAGCTGGGAGTCCGTCTCCGCGCCGATCTCCACCGGCTGCGTCCGCAGAAGCTCCGGACCTGGCCGGCTCGCGTACGGGTTCGAGGGGAACCACTGCGTGAACACGTCCCGCCACAGCTCCTGGAGGGCGCTCGGATAGGGCCCGTGGTTGTCGAAGACCGCCCAGGTCCCGGCCGGCACGTCGAGGGCGTCGAGCTCCTCGGCGGCCGCCTCGGGGCCGGTCGCCACGCCGATCCAGTAGTCCGCCTCGGCGCCCTCCTCCCGGCTATCGGTCAGGTACACCGCCGCCGACAGGATCCCCTCCGGCTCCCGGCCGGCCAGCTCCTTCATCCGTACGATCGCCTGCTCGTCCAGGCTTTCCACGTACGCCGCGGCGGCCGCGTTGACCCCCTCGTGCACGAGCGGGACCCGGGCCTTCCTGCCGACGACCCGAAACGACTCCTTCTCCACGATCCGGTACCGCATGGTCGTACTCCCTTCAACGACGACACGGAAGGACATGCGCGGCTGTGCCGTGAGCACCGCACCCGTGCGCCGGGCCTCGCCCGGCCCGATGCCGTGCACCGACCGGAATGCCCGGGCGAACGCCTCGCCCGAGCCGTACCCGTACCGCACCGCGACATCGAGCAACGTCAGCTCCCCGGCCAGCACCTCGGCCGCGGCGAGCGTCATCCGCCGGCGCCGCACGTAGACCGGGAGCGGCATCCCGGCGAGGGCGGAGAACAGCCGCCGGAAGTGGTACTCCGACACCGCGGCGATCCGGGCCACCTCGGCCACGTCGACCTCCCGGTCGAGGCAGGCCTCCAGGTGGTTCAGCGCCTGATTCAGCCGCTCCAGCACGCGTATCCGTCCTTCCGTCTTGTGTCTCCCCTGTAGCAACGCACACCCAGCCGCAGCCGCATGAGCCGCAGCGTCCGGCACCCGAGCCCAAGCCGGAGTCGTTTGCCGCGCGTGGCGCCCCGGGTCATCGGCGCTGCGGTCTCGGGCGCCGGCCGGCTGTCGTGACGCACATGCTCGACGAGTGGTCCCAGGGCGTTCCCTGTGGGAACAACTACCGATACGGCCGGTCGACCGACGGGCCGACCGCGCGGCCGTCAGGCCGCCTTGCTGGAGTTGGAGAAAATTTGATCCTGCCCCGCCCGACAAAACCAGTGCGGGAATTGTTGGGCAGGAAGCCCCGGCGTTACCTGAGGCTTACGCCCATGACTGATATTAAGGGACTATGCGAGCCGCGGTTCGCCGCAGTCCGTGCGGCCCTTGCAGCTTCGCTCGGCAAGGACGACGTGGGCGCCTCGGTCGCTGTCTACCTCGACGGCGAGCCGGTGGTCGACATATGGGGCGGGTACGCCGATGCGGACCGCTCTGTCAGCTGGGAGCGCGACACCCTCACCGGCGTGAACTCGACGACCAAGAACATGACCGCCCTGTGCGCGCTCATCCTGGCCGACCGAGGTCAGCTCGATCTGTCCGCACCGGTCGCCGCCTACTGGCCCGAGTTCGCCGCGGCCGGCAAGGAGAACGTGCTGGTACGGCACGTGCTGTCCCATACCGCGGGGCTGCCGGACCTGTCCGGGCTGACGGCGGTCGAGGACCTCTACGACTGGCAGAGCGTGACGGCAGGGCTGGCCGCGCAGGCCCCCGAATGGGAACCCGGAACGGCCGCCGGCTATCACGCGCTCACCTTCGGGTTCCTGGTCGGTGAGATCGTCCGCCACATCACCGGCCGCAGCCTCGGCGAGTTCTTCGCCGAGGAAGTGGCCAAGCCGCTGGGCGCGGACTTCCACATCGGGCTCTCCGCCGAGCACGACCGCCGCGTCGCACCGCTCATCCCGCCGCCGTCACTGACCGACGAGTACGCCTCCAGCGCACCGCCCGGACCGGACGGCACACGCCGGGATTACACCGGTGCCGCGGTCCGGGTCAGGGATGCCAACTCCGTGGCGTGGCGCCGTGCGCAGATCCCTGCAGTGAACGGCTTCGGCAACGCTCGGTCTGTCGCCCTCGTCCAGTCGGTACTGGCAAACCAGGGTTCGGCCGGCGGGGTGCGACTGTTGTCCCCCCAGGGCTGTGAGCCCGCGTGGCAGGAGGTGTTCCGCGGCGAGGACCGCGTCCTGCAGTCGCCGATGTCCTGGACCGTGGGCTTCGGCAAGTTCGGCAGCACCTTCGGCTGGGGCGGCTGGGGCGGCTCGCTGGTCGCGAGCGACCCCGACTCTCGCATGACGGTGGCCTACGTCATGAACCAGATGATGGACCGAGACCAGCAGGAGGACAACCGCGGCATGGAAATCATCATGGCCGCCTACAGCGGACTGCAGTGACAACCCAACGGGAGGGGGCAGTCCATGCAGGCACGGACTGCCCCCTCCCGCTCTCAGTTCCGCAGGTGAGCGGAACCACTCCACCCGCCGCAGCCAAACCTGCGGCCGGAGCGTGAGGCGTAACCACATCACCGGACCACCTGGCCCGAGCGCGGGCCGCGGACTCCGACCGCCGACGGGCCCGTGTCCTCAAGGTTCTCGACAAGCTGACCGCAGACGGCGAGGAGATCACCACCTCGTCCTTCGCCCGCGCCGCCGGCGTCCACCGCAGTCTGATCCACCGGCACGGCGACCTGCACGCGGCCGTCCTCGCCCGCGCGTCCGAGCCTCCGCCCAGCACGGCGACCGGGACGCATGTCAGCCGCCAGTCGCTGCTGGCTGACGTCGCGAATCGCACGGCCCGCAACGGCCGTCTGTCCGCGCACATCAGCCGGCTCGAACGGCGGCTCTCCGAGGCACTCGGACAGACCGCCTGGGAAGCCTCCGGTCTCGGCGCCCCCGCCGACGTCGAAACGCTCACCTGCCGAATCGTCGAACTGGAGCAGCAGATCCTCGACCTTCGTGACGAACTCGCAGAACGGGACGAGGACCTCGCCGCCGCACGCGCCGCGAACCGGGAGCTGATGGCGCAGCTGAACCGCATAGAATCTATTTGACGCCCCTCGTCGAACGGTCTGATCGTCCGGATGCTGGGGCTTCAGGCGGTCGATCGGTGGGAGAATCGGATCCGTGACGACCGGATTTGGGGACTTCGAGCTGACCATGGATGAGCTGCGCGTTGTCGCACGCTACGTTGTGGAGAGCGCTGAGGAAATTCTCCCTGTGTTCGAGGCCGCCAACCCCAGCGATCCTCGACCTCGTGCCGCCATCGACGCCGCACGGGAGTTCGTGAACGGCGCGAGAAGGACCAAACTCCAGCGCATCACCTCCTTGGATGCTCACCGCGCGGCGAAGGAAGCGGCCACCGAAGCCGAACGGCTCGCCGCGCGCGCCGCCGGCGACGCTGCCTCTGCGGCTTACCTTCATCCGATTGCGAAAGCCACCCAGGTAGGTCACATCCTGCGAGCCGCTGCAAGCGCGGCGCTCGTGGGGGAATTGAACACAGGCGGTGATTTCGCCGTCGGGCTCAAGCTGATCGAGCAGGCTCGACAACGCGCCACACCGGTCTTGATCGATGTCCTCAACCGGTACCCCCTCGCACCGACCGGCAAGAGCCGTACTGCACAACTCATGACCATCCTCGACACATCCTTGCGCACGTCCCGCTAAGAGGTGGCGCAGATAGGCGTGGTGGCGCTACCCCGGAAGTAAGACAGGCACAGGTCTTGGTGATCATCGAGTTGCGACGCTCTGTGATCACCGAGGAGACCTTCGCCTGTGCTGCCGGAGAGGTCGTCCTGCGCGGCGACCCCTCCGGTGGGCTGCCAGCGCCCACACATCACCGACCTGATCAGCGGTCAGCCCGCGTCGACTTCTGCCCTCCACATGGAGCGGAGTTGCGCGTCGACGTCGCCTGCCTGGCGAAGACCCGCTTGGTAGGCCGGTTCCCAGGCTGCCAGGTCGCCCATGTCCGAGCCGAACGCGCGCACCGAGGCCGGATCGGGGCCGATGGTCACCACGGTGCCTGCCCCCACGGCCGCCAGCTGCTGGTTGAGTGGCTCCCGGGGAAACAGGTGGGCCATCGGCTCGACCACGACCAGCGTGCGGGCTCCAACAGCGAGATCGGCGTTGGGGCCCGCACGCAGCGCACCGTCCATGTACCGCCGGCCGTCGATGGCAACGGGCGGCGCGGCCCCGGGGAAGGCGCTACTCGCTGCCACCGCGTGCACCAACGGCACGCCGCTGTCGCGGTCCCACACCACGGGCTCGGATCAGGCACAGATTCCGTGAGGACGATCAACGGGGTTCGGCCTCGGTTACGCAACGTCATCTGGGACCGTGGTTGACGTTCAGGACGGGGTTATCGGAGCGGTCCTTGTTCGTCGATGAACACGGGGGGCGTGGACAGGAACACATCGGCGTTCACGGGGCCGTAGGCGATGTTGAACGTGTCCAGCCAGTACGACCAGCCCCGGGTCCCCAGTGCGCTGCTGAAGCGGTAGTTGAGCTGCCAGCGCAGCCTTGGTCCACGACCACTGCCGACGCTCAGGCCTGGTCGCACCTACGCCGACTTCCCGGGCGAGTGCGGCGGCTGGTGCTGTACGCGCTCACCGATGCCCTGGCCCACACCTATCTCCTGGTCGGCACTCTCGCCGCCTACCTCCAGCAGCAAGGCGTCGACGACGACCTCATCCGCCGCTATCTGCAATCCCCCGACCCGGACCGCTACATCAGCCAGGACGCCCTCGACCACCTCTCCGGACTCATGGGACACCCCGTCCCGGACGGCGAGCTCGAATCCACCTGGGCACTTCATCGGCCGGCAGATCGCAGCTCACAGGCAGCGAGTAACCTCGCCTGTGAGCCCGCGTCGCCCCCACGTCGCAGTTGCATCGGCCACAAGACGGCCCCTTGCGGTCGCAGGGAGATCCGGAGACGCATGTATCTCCCCCGATCAAGACTTCGTGGCAGGCGCGAAGGCGATGGTGAGCTCGATCGCGTTGTGAGCTTCGAGGCGCTCCAGGTCAGCGGGCTTCGGTGCCAGGGCGCGAGTGTTGGTGGCGAGGTGGAGGGTCGCTGCGGGGAGCGGCCTCGGTGCGGCGGGACGCGCGGTCTCACGTGCCGGTCCAGGAGTGCGGCGCGGTGGGGACGCCGGAAGCGGGAGTGCTCATCTGGTCCTCGCAAGCACCGCGGAACGAAGGGAAACCCCAGCCAGTCTCAGTGTGCCCGTACGTCGTTGCGGATCGCGTCCACTTCGCCAGCGAGGGCATCAAGGTCCACGTCTTCGTAGCTGACCGTCGAGCGCAGAGCCTCCGACACCGTCACGACCGTGGCGGCATCGGCCCAGCTGCACGACGCCTCCAACGTATCGAAGTCCACGTCAGGCATTCGGCGAGTGGTCACGCGGCACTGCAGCGGCTCCTGGGAGCCAGGAGGAGTGATCGTGCGAGGCCCCGCCAAGGGACGCGGCCCGTTGTCCCGGTGGTCCAGGATCCGCAGCAGTTCATCGCGCGCTGTCACAGGGCTCAGGACGGTGCCGTAGACACCGGTGACCGACAGGACCAGCGCCTGTGAACCCTTGCCTCCGGGGTGGTAGGCGCCGAACGCGGCTGTCGGGTTCTCGACCTGACCCGTCATGAGCTCGGCCAGCGTTTCGTCCGGGCCTGCTGCATCGGGGGCACGTCGGTATCGGCCGTTCGCCAGGGTGTCCGGCATGACCAGTCGTTTATACGCGGTCGGCTGCGGTTTCGGGGCGCCCTGCGCTGTGCCCGGGTCAGAGCTACCAGCGCATCCAGTCGCCGCCGCTGCCACGAGAACAACAGTCCACCATAGGTGCCTCACCACAACACTCCCCGTACACAGAACCGCAGTTGACCATCACAGCTTCGCAGAGCGGATCAGTGGCACGCACGCGCCGGGCCAGCGCGGTCACATCTGGGCAGGAGGCGAGAGGTTCGCCAGGGACCGGCGCAGCAGCCCTTGTGAACCATGTCTTTGTGGCATCCAAGCGCGCTGTTGGCCGGAACGTCCGGCAGCATGACATCGGCATCAAGGGTCGTCAGAGCCTGAGCCATGGCCGCGGCGACGGCGGGCTGCTCGGCCTGTGGGCCAACGATCCGCACGTATTCGGCAGCCGGAGCGGACAGCGGCAGAACCTCCATCCGACCGGTGACGCTCCGCTCTCGGACCACAGCGAGCGCCGCCCTCGGGGTCCCGAAGCGTCCTCAGCGACCAGGACCAGCAGTTCGGCGCCGGCGGGCAGTTGATCCGCGTGGGCGGCGAGCCACCTCGGTGACTGATACGAATTGGCAGCCGAGTCGTCGTGGGCTTCGAGCGGCCAATCGATGGAAGCCACAAGTGGCAGAAGTTTGAAAGCCACACTCGACGCGGTCGGCGTACGTTTGGACGCCATGCGGATCACGAAATACACCCACGCATGTGTACGGCTTGAACACGATGGCCGGGTGCTGGTCATCGATCCCGGGACGTGGAGCGAGCCAGCTGCCCTGACCGGCGCGGACGCCGTGCTGGTGACGCACGAACACGCCGATCACGTCGATGTCCTTCGCCTGGCGGGGCTCGGCGTGCCGGTCTACGCCCCGGCCGAAGCGGATATTCCACGGCTGGAGGTCACCGGGGTTGCCTCCGATGCGGAGTTCACCGCCGCCGGCTTCCGCGTACGAGCGGTCGGCGGGCGTCACGCGTTCATCTACGGCGGCCAGCCGGACTGCGCGAATCTCGGCTACATCATCGACGAGGCGGTCTATCACCCCGGTGACGCGCTGTATGTCCCCGAGCAGTCGATCGAGACGCTCATGGTTCCGGTCCAGGGATCGTGGATGAAGATGGCGGAGGCGATCGACTTCGTCAAGGCGGTCAAACCGCAGCGGGCGTTCGCGATACACGACGCCCAAATCAACGATCGCGGCCTCAGCAGTGTCAACGGCCGGCTCGCCGAGGACCCGGCTCCGCCCGGGGGAAGGGCTCATGCCAGAGCGGTAAGGGCTTGAACACGGTCTGCGGCCGGGTCCCGCCCTGCTGGCGGTCGCGCACCCTTCCCGGAGCAGTGATGGTGAAAAGTCGTGATCCGCTGAAAGAAGGACGTGTAATCGGATGTAATGACGCATGGTCGTCAACAGACTTGTTCCTGATGTCGCTTTAGTGGCCGTGACCGAGGACGCTGGCACCGATCGGTCGTTACGTGACTTCCTCAAGAACGCCGGGCTGCGCCTCGTGGACGAAGGTCCAGCTGACGTGGTCGTTGTTCTGATTTCGGTCGCAGCAGTGGACGATCCCGAATGGCGGGAACAGGTCGAGCAGCACCAGGACGTGCGGTTAGTCCCGGTTCGCATCGACGGGGTCCGCAGCAGTCGAGCACCCGAGCACCTGCGTCCCATCAACTGGGTCACGTTGGATCCCGCCTCGCCAGTCACCGCATTCGGCACCGTACTCGTCGCCGCTCTCAGCGATCCCGAGCAGATGCGCGAACTACGGGATCTGCGCGGGCAGACAGAGGCATGGATCCGGGCTAGCCGAGGACCGGAGCATCTGATCGCCGACCACCGGCAGGCGGCAGAGGCCCACGGACTGATGGCCGTACTGCGGGAAGACGGTTACATCGACACCAGCGGTCCCGTCGGTGAGTTCGTCGAGACGTCATATCGGCACACCGCACAAAAGCGGACCAAGAAGAGGCGGCGGCGCATCGTCGGCACCGTGCTCGCCGTCGCAATGCTGCTGTTCGCGGCGGCCGTTCTGCCGCGGATCCTGAAGACCAAGGGTACGGACTTCAACGCCCTCGTGTCGTTCGGCGATCCGGCGAGCGCACGGGTCATGCCCGAATGGATGTCGTTGCAGTCGGCGTCGCTTCTGCTGCGCGGCAATGCCCAACAGAAAGTGCTGGCCCGTCAGACGCTCGCTTCTCTGCTGTCCGTGCCATGGTCACTGCGCGGGCCCGCCATCGGAATCGAAGGGCGCAGGGAGGCCGTCGACGGAGTGGCTTCGCTGCCCGGCGGCCGGCGCGTCGCCCTCATGGTCCGCGACGTCTCGACCAACGTCGAGAACCTGGCGCTCTACGACGTGCACGAGGGCACGGTGCCCTGGCAGTTGCCGCTGGGACCCGGGTACATGACCATCGACGCAGGCCCCGACGGCCGTACGGTCGTGGCGGTGGGCAAGCGGGACGTCGCCGTCGTCGACACCTGGTCCCGCAAGGTGCGGCGCCTCGCTCGCACGGAAGGCGCCAACGCAACCGTACGGATGACCAGGCGCGGAGACGTGATCCTGGCGGAAGCGCATCGCCTCCTCGTCGGCTCGTCCACCCACGGACGTTTCCACACGGTCGGTGGCCGTTACGACAGTCTGCTGTCTGTGGAGCCGACCACGGACGGCGGCGCGCGAGCCCTGGTAACCGCGGGCCCCGGCCGGTACCAGCTCCTGAACGCGCTCACCGGGGCAGTGCTGGCGAGCGCCGACACCGGCAAGCCGATCCTCACCGCCGGCGCCGTCGCGCCCGATGAGGCGTACGCCGTCTTCATGGGAGCCGACCGGCAGATGTGGACCATGCGCCCAGGCCGATCCCCCGCTCCCACCGGCATCGCCGTACCGGAACGCACCACGACCGTAGGTCTACTGGCGAAGGACCGGGTGGTTGTGGGCGGCCAGGACCAGCCGACGCACGTGATCCGGCTGACCGACGGAAGCGACCTCGGGGTGGTGTGCCGTGACATGCCCCAGCTGGACATCCTCGTGATGTCCTCCTACGGGGATCTGCTCGGTTGCCGGGGCCCGTACGGCCTCACCTTCTGGCAGGCACCGGCCGGACCTCGGCACGCCCTGGCCGGCGACCGTCTGCACACGGGAATCCGGGCCGCTCATGGCTCAGTCGTGGTGCAAAGCAGCGGCGACAGCGTGCACATGGAGCTGACCGGACACGGCGAGGCGACCATGAAACTGTTCACCACCGACGTGGAAGCGCTGGCCTTGTCACCGGACGGTTCCCAGGTGGTGGCCGCGACGGCGCGGGGAGATGTGGCCGTCGTGTCTCTGTGGACGTCGGACGGATACGCCCGTGAGGTGGCGCGATGGCATGTCCCGGGCGGCCGTTCCGCAGTGGCCGTCGGCTGGTCCGGCTCTGCGCCGCTGGTGCGGACAGCGGGCAACGAGGTCTGGCAGGTGCCCGGCTGTCCCGGCTGCACCACTGACCAGGGCATCGTCGCTCGTCTCAAGGAGCGTCTGTCAGGCTGCTGGACCACCCGCCAGCTCAATAATGTGGACGACGACACTCGCCGCGCCCTCGGCGTCACCCAGTGCCGGCCGCTGCCGGAACCCGAGGAGGACTGAAGTGCTGCATCACGTCTTCATCTCCTACAGTCGGCTCGACAGCACCTGGGTGGACAACCTGGTCCGGGAGCTCGAGGCACGCGGCATCGACTACTGGATCGACCGTCGAGGGATCCCCTTCTCGGTGCCCTGGCGGGAGGAAGTGGAGGACGCGGTCCAGGCGGGAGGCCTGTTCCTCGTCTGCGACTCCGAACACTGGCGCGCCTCGGCACCATGCGCCACCGAGGCCGCCTACGCGGTGCAGTACGGCAAGGTACGTCTGGACATATCCGTGGGCCAGGACCTCGGCTCCGCCGCCGATCAGGTGGGCCGAGCGTTGCAGCACGCCGTCCGCCGCCACGGAACGGCAAC
Source organism: Streptomyces sp. NPDC060064 (assembly GCF_042736455.1). Classification (NCBI taxonomy): domain Bacteria; kingdom Bacillati; phylum Actinomycetota; class Actinomycetes; order Kitasatosporales; family Streptomycetaceae; genus Streptomyces; species Streptomyces sp. NPDC060064. The sequence goes on along the minus strand of NZ_JBHWWF010000024.1, from coordinate 84,244 downwards.
GGAACTGTCCGTCAAGGCCCGGGACTGGAGCCGTCATGGGCGTGGAGGCAAGGGGCTCGCACCCCTGAAACTGGGCCGGAAGTTCGCGGCTCTGCGGAAGGAACGCGACCTGTCACAGGTCGAGCAGGCATACCTGGTCGCCAGTCGTCGCCGTACCCAGCGGCAGGTCGCGGTCTCCGCGGCGCTGACACTGCTGCTGGTGGTGGCGTACACCTCCGCACGGGTCGCACCGGGCGTGGAGAAGCGGGTCAACGAGCAGCTCGCGGAGCAGGCCGAGCAGTTCATGAAAACGCAGGCGGCGCTCTCTGTGATCGACCGTGATCCGTACCAGGGCCTGCGCCTGGCCGCCGCGCTCGGGGGCAACGAATCCGCCAAGGACGCTGCCGTCCTCGAGACGGCGCTGGCAGTGAACCTGCCCGACGACGCCTTCAGCCTGTCCGCCGAAGGACGGCAATTCACCGATCCCACGATCGACGCCCAGGTCCGGGTCACCGCTAAAGACGGCACGGTCTGGGCCCGGCGAGCGGACGACCGTACCCGGCGTTCGGCCTCCCACCTCCCGCAGGCGGAGGCCCCCTCGGCGGCTGGGGCCGGTGCAGGAGACAGCACGAGCCCGACGGTGAACGTGCAATGGCAGCCCGGAAGCACCCGGATTCAGGTGCTGCGCCACGGCAAGCCCTGGCGCACCGTCGTCCTCGGGTCCTCCGCACATGCAGCTCGCCTGTCCCCCGACGAGAGATGGTCTGCGGTGGCCACCGATACGGGGGTCACCCTCGTCGATCTGACCCGGGGCACGGTACGCGAGGTCCTGCGTGGGGCGCCCGCTCCCCTGACAGACCTCGCGTGGACTGCACGGGGCGACCGGATCTGGGGGCTGAGAGGCCGGTCGGTCTTCTCCTGGAAGGTCTCCGACGGCGAGGTGGTCCTCGACAAGCCCGACGAATGGTTCCAGGACGTTCTCCCGGCCCATGACGGTGCACACCTGTGGGTCGTAAGCAGGGAAGGCAAGCTGCGGCTGGTGGCGCGTGCCACGGGAGCCGTCATCCGCACACTGAACGTCGGGGGCACGGTCAACTCCGCTGCAGTCAACCCGAGCGCGACCGACGCGGCGGTCGCGGGCGCAGAATCGAACGGGATGCGGATCGTCGATCTCACCACGGGCAGGACAAGCCCCGTCCGGATCCCCTCGGGATGCGCATCGGCGAGACCCGTCTATTCCCGTGACGGTCGCAGCCTGTACGTGCCTTGCCTGAGCGGCAACGTACTCGTGATCGACGCCCGCACGCGCCAGGTGACGGGTGAGATCGATGTGCCCGAGCCCGGTGTCAACGCCCTCACCCTCGTCCCCTCGGGAAACCAACTCCTGCTCGGGACGGGGAAGGGTTCCGTCTATTCCGTAGCCCTGCCCCCCAGCTCCTCGCCGGCCTTCCTCTACCAAGTGGGCTGCGGACCGCGCATCGCTGACATCGCCACCGCGCCCGGCCCCTGGATCCTGCCGGTCGGCGAAGGCACCGGTCTGGCCGGCTGCACCCAGGTCGCCCGTCCCAAGGACGACGGCAGCCTTCGGTGGGACAGTCTCATCGACTCTCCGCCCGACTCCGTCCTCGCCCTAGCGGCGGTGTTCGATCCGTCCGGTAGTGCCTTCGCCATCGGCTTCAGCGACGGTTCCGTGGCCCTCCACCCGAGCACCAACTTCTTGCCCCGCCAGATGCTCCCCCACATCGTCGGGGGCGTGCGGTCTCTGCTCTCCCTGCCGACCGCTGGTTCCGGCGGGAGAGGGGGCGACCTCTATGTCGCCACCCGGTCGGGACTGGTGATTCGAGTGCCATGGTGCACGAGTTGCCTGAGCAACAAGGCCATGGTGCGGACCGCCGATCAGCGGCTGCGACGGGCTCAGACCATCGGCCTGTACAGCCCTTCGGCCCCCTCGCCCACCCCGACTCCTACGGTTCGGAAGTCCACTTGACCATCCATGTGTCGTTGAGGACCGAGATGACCTGCTCGCATCGGCTGACGAGCGCGTCTTCGGCCTGCTCCGTCCGGTCCCCGGACAACTGCCACTCCGCGATGAGCCGTTCCAGCTCATCGGCGGTACGAAGGAACTCCAGCTCCTGGTATTCGTACTTGCCGGCCATCGAGTAGGCGGCCACGGTCGCTGAGACGGTGGAGACCACTGCGACCCAGGCCGCGGCCGACTGCACATGAAAGGCCCCGCTGCCCGCGCCGAGCACCACGGCCAGACCTCCGAGTGACAGTTCAGCCCGTCGTATTGAGCGCAGCCGGCCGCGCATCCGAAGCGCCCTCGGCCGGTAATAGCCCACGATCTGGCCTTGCACTCGGACTCGCACATAGGAGTCGAGGTCGTGGACGTCTGGCAAGGGGCGCGAGGAGTCAGCCGGAATGTCAACGACATGATGCAACAGATCCACGGCCTCCGCCCGCACGGCGGCCAAGGCGTTGTGCAGCACTGCCGACGCATCCGCCTCCCGGTACGGGCCCGCCTTGGCCAGACAGGTGTATACCTCCGCCTTGAATGCCTCACTCACCGAGCGCAGCCGGGTCCAGTCCTGGATCTGCCGCTGGCCCACCTGGCCGTTCAACAGAGGGACGACGCCCGCAGCGATCGCCGCTCCGAAGGCGAACCATGCAGCGGTGACGGCGTGCGCGGGCCCGGCCTGTGCTGCCGCCGCTCCCAGCAGCGCCGCCAGGACGCCGCTCAGCAGGGCGGCGGCTCTGACCCTGCCGATCAGTCGTTTCTGGCGATTGGCAGCCGTGGACCAACTGGCCTGCTGCGCCCAGGAGTCCGAGATTAGTCGTGTTGCTTGAGCGGGCTGCATGGACTGATTATGCGCAGCGGCAAGGTAGTTCGATGCCCGATGGGAGAAACGCCGCCCGCTCCACCGACCGGACCGGCCTGCCAAGCCGACTCAGTCCATATCGCCGTCCGGCCCGGCGGGCGCAGCGGGTACGTCCGTTGTGCCCAGCGTGGCGCACTGCCGGGAGTGGAGGCGGGGCACGTCCCAGCAGGAACGCACCACTACGACCAGGGGTTCGGGAGGCAGTACCCGCGGCGGCCGGGACGCGATGTTCACGAGTTTCGACAGCACCGGCCGCTTCTGGAGTGATCCACATGCCGATACCCGTACATGCGCTCGCCTACCGGCCGTTGACCGCCGGAGCTGTCGCCGAGCTCCTCGCCCTGCCGGCCGCGCCGCACGTCCCCGATGACGTCGATGCCATCGGCGCGGAGATGCAGCAGCGCGGATGGAGCTGGGAACACGAACTGGTCTGCGACTCCTTCCGCACCGGATACGGACACGTGCTCTGCACCGATGGCCTCAGCCCGTTCGGGCATCCGGACGTCCGGTACTTCCTGGTCTTCGGTGAGCTGTATCCCGTCGACCCGGACGACGAGCAGGTGACCAACGTGCCGTGGCTGAACGACCTCATGGCCGACCGGCAGCAGTTGCCCGGCTGGAGCAGCTGCAGACCGGGCACCGACCAGGACTGCGAGACCGTGCTCGCACACGCAGCGCAGGCAGCGACCGAGCACCTCGGCACAGCCCCTGCGGTCCCGACCTGCCCACCGCCAACGACGAAGACGGCCTGGCCAGATGGATCACCGCGCACGTCGACTGGTAACCCGGCCCTCACACGGGCCAGGCGCCGACGTCGATCTCGTCTCGACCATCAAGACGTTTTGGCGGCGACCCTGGCGCGCAGCCTGTCGCGAACGGTGGGCCATTCGTCTGAGAGGAGGCTGTAGTACAGCGAGTCGCGGCGAGTGCCGTCCTGACGCCGCATATGGCTGCGCAGGGTTCCTTCGTAGACCAGGCCGAGGCGGGTCATGGCGTGCTGGGAGCGCTCGTTGAGATTGTCGGTGCGCAGGGCGAGCCTGTCGAGTCGCAGTTCATCGAAGGCATACCCGAACAACAGCAACTTGGACTCGGCGTTGTAAGGCCCTCCCCAGCAAGAACGATCGAACCAGGTCGCGCCGATTTCGGCGCGGCTCTCGGCCAGGTCGAGGTCATACAGACTGGTCGACCCGATCACGGCGTCGTCGTCGTTGCGTTGCACGGCGAAGCACCGGCGGGCCGGGTCCGCGATCATCTGGCTGAGCAGCGCGTGCATCTGCGTCACGGATTCAGGACGCCGTCGCGGCATCCATCGCCACACCTCCGGGTCGGACGCAGAGGGCAAGAGGGCTTCGGCGTGATCGGCGGATAACGGCACAAGGCGGACAGTGCTACCGAGGAGAGAGTTGTTGTTCACCGCAACACCGTAAAGCCAATGATCACAAGCCCACATGCCTGCCGGATCGCAAACAGGCACTGAGCTTGTTCTTTAACCTCCATCCGGCCCCGGCAGGGTGGCTGGCGGGCCTGAGCGCGAGCGGTCGAATCGGGATGCGCTGTTCTGCGAGGCAGTTGCATACTCACCGCATGGCCTTGTTCTCTGCTCGGTTCCGGGACCCGCGCAACACCGAGTACGACTTCATCAGCTTGATCATTGTGCGGTGCCCCGGTTGCGAGAAGGCCGCCCGTGTCGTTCCAGCGCCCGAAGACTCCGGTCCCGGGGGGCGGATTCTGTTTAGGCCGCGGCGCCTGGTCTGTCATGGCTGCGGACTGTCACGGGTGTGGAGCGGCCGTCTTGTCACGCTCTCTGCCGGCACAGCTCAACCAGCGACGGATCCGTACTTCGGTATGCCGCTGTGGCTCCAGGTCGAGACCCGGCACGGGTGGTTGTGGGCGTACAACCTCGAACACCTCGACTTGATCCGTCGTTTCGTCCAGGCATCGCTGCGGGAACGAGCGCCCTGGTACGACACCGGACAGAAGATGACCTTGGTGGCCCGTCTTCCGGCATGGATCAAGCGGGCGAAGAACCGAGACGAGATCCTGCGTGCCGTCAACCGGATCCACGCCTCACTGGTTGCCGCCTGACCTGACCCCCTTCCAGCGTCCGAACGGTACTCGAACTTGATCTCTGGTTCTGCTGTTCAGCGGACGTGCGGGCGGCCTCCGCACGATCATGTGCTCCGACCAAAGAGGCACTTGACCAGTACGAAGGCCGTGAGGGTGAGTCTGATGCCTGATGCTGTTCCGGCGGAGGGGTTCGCGAACGCCTCACGCTTTCGGGGCGACCTATTCGACTGCCTGACCACGCGCGGGGACGAACTGTTCGAGCTGGTGGACGCGTTGCTGTGCGCAGACGGTCCGGTGACCTCGCCGGTGGACCTCACGCTGACGGCTGAGCACCGGCGCGGGCACGGCGCAATGTACGACGCGTTGAACAGCGGGAACATCGACGTGCCCCGGCTGCGGCAGGTGCTGGCCGGACTGCCGATGCCGCAAGCGGCCGACGGGCGGCTTGTCCTCGCGGTCGACATCAGCCACTGGCTGCGCCCCGACGCGCCGACCAGCCCGGAGCGCCTGTTCTGTCACGTCTACGGCCGCAGCGGACGCTCCTCGGACCAGTTCGTGCCCGGCTGGCCGTACTCGTTCGTCGCTGCCCTCGAATCGGGCCGGACGTCCTGGTGCCAGCTGCTGGACGCCGTCCGCCTCGGCCCCGAGGACGACGTCGCCGAGGCGACCGCTGCCCAGGTCCGCCGTGTGGTCGAGGACCTGATCGAGATGGGCCGGTGGCACTTCGGCGACCGCGACATCCTCATCGTCTTCGATGCCGGTTATGGCGCCCCGCGCATGGCCCACCTCCTCGACGGCCTCCCGGTCGAAGTGCTGGGACGGATGCGCTCCGACCGCGTCATGCGACGGCCGACGCCCTCGCTCAAGGAGTACGCCCTGGCCTATCCCCAGGGCGGGCGACCGCCGAAGCACGGCAAGGAGTTCCGCTTCGCCAAGCCGGACACCTGGGGCGAGCCGGACGCGGCCACGACGCAGGTCACCGACCGGTACGGCACCGCCCGCGCGATGGCCTGGGACCGCATCCACACCCGCCTGACCACCCGCTCCGCGTGGATCGACCACACCGGCGAACCCCCCATCATCGAAGGCACGCTGATCCGCCTCCAGGTCGACCGCCTGCCTGGCGGAGGCGACCCGCTCCCGCTCTGGCTCTGGTCGTCCGCCACCGGCCTGAACAGCGAGGACGTAGACGTGCGCTGGCAGGCGTTCCTACGGAGATTCGACCTGGAGCACACCTTCCGGCTGATGAAACAGACCCTCGGGTGGACCCGGCCGAAGCTGCGGACCCCCGCGTTCCCTGCCCGAACCAGCGCGATGGCACGGGCGCGGAACTCAGCGGGATAGGCGCGGGGCATGCCGGCAGCCTTTCGTGAAGGCCGGCAGTTAGCCACCAGAACTGGAACTTGAGAGGTGGGGCACGTCAACCTGTAATTGTCGACGGTGTACCTGTCGCGCACCTGGTCCGTTGCGTCGGCGATCCCGTCGCTCTGGCTGCCGAGGCGCGCTTCCGTCTGGTAGACGCCGTCGCCGGCGCAGGAGTAGACAGCCAGGTCGGGATAGCGGTCGTGGTTGTAGTCGGCGACGGCGATACCGCGTGTCTCACCAAGGTCGAGGTCGCGGGCGCGCTGGCCGCCGCCCGCGGCGGAGAACGGCCCCCACCGAACCTGGGCGACGCGCGGGTCGATCGGATCGTCGCCGCGCCACTCTCCCGTGGCCACCACCACAAGGTCGGTCCACCCGTCTTGGTCGAAATCTGCGACAGCGGCCAGGACATCGTGCTGATCCTTCCCCGCACTGCCGGCCAGTTGCCTGGCCCCCACTGGTATGCCGTAACCGGAGTCTTTGCCGAAGGCAATGGTCAGCCGCTTCCCGACACGTGACGGAGGGGAGACGCGATCGGCGTGGCCGTCGCCGTCCACATCCAGACGAGATCGTTCGATCGCGTCAGACAGGACTCGATCGAGGGCCTTCCGGTGGGGCGCGGGGGTGCGGGCGGGTCGCCGGCGCACGCCGCGATCGGCAGCAGTGCCGCTCCCATGGCCGCCGCCACGGTCCCCCGCGTGATTCGGATCCGGACAAGCGGGTGCGTGTGGGTCTCCATACGCGTCCAGACGCCGGTGGATCACGAACAGTTGCTGTGCACGCTGGTTAGAGAGGGTTCACCACGATCACTGGCACCCGGTGTCACCACACCGCCCGTGAGGGGACCTCCGCTTCAGCGACAACTACTGACAGGAACACTGCTCATCGGCGCCGGATTCAGGCGCTTCGCAGGATCCAAGGACGTCTCGCCCCTCTCGTAGCCGCGCCAGTTTCAGCCCCAGGTCGACGACCTCCTGTTCCAGGGTGATGATCCGCGCGGCAAGGTGGACGACAGCGGGCCAGTGAATGCCTCCCCTGGCGGTACATGTACCCGTCCGGCGCTGCCACAGGTCACAGGTTCGGGCAAGCCTGGCCGGCAGGTAGCCAAGCTGGTCGGTGCGCACCACTCTGGAGATGCCATGAGATTCGTCCCGAGAGCGGGCCTCAGGCGGGCCGGCCGCAAACGCGGCATCGAAGCCGACGCCGAACGGCTCCGCGAGGTCTTTCGCGCCGACTGGGCCCACCAGCCCACGCTGGTCGAGAAGGCTTTCCCTCAGCACCCGGACGCTGAAATCCTTCTCAGCTTCCCCGGCCTCGGTGTCCAGCTCGGCGCCCGGGTGCTCGCCGAGATCGGAGACGACCGGCAACGGTTCGCTGACGCCCGCGGCCTGAAGGCATACGCCGGGTCCTCGCCCATCACGAGAGCCTCCGGCAAGAAGTCGAGCATCACCCGCCGCTGGGTCAAGAACGACCGCCTGAACCACACCGGCTACCTCTGGGCCTTCTCCGCGATCACCGCCTCGTTCGGCGCCAAGACCCACTACCGGCGCCGCCGCGACCAAGGCGACTGGCACGCCGCTGCCCAGCGCAACCTCTTCAACCGCATGATCGGACAGCTCTACCACTGCCTCCAGCACAACCGGACCTCTGACGAGCCCCTGGCCTTCCCCGCAGCAGGAGCGATTCCAGAAGCAGTCGACGCCTGATCGTTCAGGCCCTCGCCGGACTATCCTCCCCGCGATGACTCTTCGCCAGTACACCTACTTCGCGATGTTCAGCTATCACGTTTCCGCTGCCGAGATGACGTCGCAGCTGGACATCACTCCCGATGAAGTGTCCGTTCGCGGCAGTCGGCACACCGATCCGCCAGTACCGGTCAACCACGTTTGGCAGATCGCTTGCCGAGACCCTGGCCTGCGCGTCGACGAACAGATCGCCCAGATCCTCAACAGGCTCCAACCACACACGGACCGGATCTCCGAGGTCGTCAGCCGCCTGGCCAACCACGGCGGCGGAGCTGTGCTCCAAGTCGTCCGCTACTTCAACGACATCAACCCGGACCAGTTGCCGTCGGACGCACCCAACCTCTTCGGCTGGCACCTGGACCGCAATGTCCTGGACTTCCTCACCGCCACCGGCGCCGAGCTCGACATCGACGAGTACGACATGACCCCAGGCGAGGACGCCGGCTGACGCCTCGCTCAGCACGACGGGCCGACACTCCCGCTGTTCGAACACGCCGACAACCGGCTTGACTCGCAAAGCGCCTGAGGTGTCTATGCGGTCACAGCACTAGAAGTGGACGAAGGCACCCCCATCTACCAGGCTCGGCCGGACAGCGAACCATCAGACACGATGTCCAAGGCGTGCACTGGCGCTCTGTCCATCCGGAAGAACGGTCCTATTGACCTGAGTCAGAGATTCGGTGGCAGTAGGCGGCGACTTTGTCGAGGATCTCGTCGGCGGTTTTGGTCCAGACGAAGGGCCGGGGGTGTTCGTTCCAGTCGGCGAGCCAGTCTCGGATGTCGCGTTCGAGGGCCTGGACGGAGCGGTGAACGCCGCGTCGGAGTTTCTTGGTTGTGAGCTCGGCGAACCACCGTTCCACCAGGTTCAGCCAGGACGAACCGGTGGGTGTGAAGTGCAGGTGGAAGCGGGGATGGGCCACCAGCCATTGTTTGATCGCGAGTGTTTTGTGGGTGGCGTAGTTGTCCAGGATCAGATGCACTTCCAGACCCGCCGGGACTTCCTTGTCGACCTTGACCAGGAACTTCTTGAACTCGGCGGCCCGGTGGCGTCGGTGGAGCGAGCCGATGACCTTGCCGGTTGCGGTGTCCAGGGCCGCGAAGAGGGTGGTGGTACCGGCCCGGATGTAGTCGTGGCTGCGGCGCTCGGGAACGCCCGGCATCATCGGCAGGACCGGCTGCGAGCGGTCCAGGGCCTGGATCTGGGACTTCTCGTCGACACACACGACCAGGGCCCGCTCCGGCGGGTCGAGGTACAGTCCGACCACGTCGCGGACCTTGTCGATGAACAGCGGGTTGGTGGACAGCTTGAACGTCTGCGAGCGGTGCGGGGCCAGCGCGAACGCCGCCAGATCCGCGAGATCGCCGACTGCGACATCCCGGTGGCCTGGGCCATCGACCTGGTCGACCAGTGGGTAGCGTTGGCCGGCTTTTCTTCCAGCGTCTTGACGATCACCGTTCAACATCGGCATCCGTGATAGTCCGTGGGACACCCGGTCTCGGCTCGTCACACATTCCGTCCAAGCCCCGCTCGAGGAAACGCCGACGCCAGGTGCGGACCGTCTCCGGAGCGATCCGCAACCGACGCGACACCTCCATGATCGAGTGACCCTCGGCGCACTCCAGCACGATCCGCGACCGCTGGGCCAACGCCTGCGCAGTCGATCGACGACGCAACCAGCTCTCAAGCACCCCTCGCTGAGCATCAGTTACCGACAACGGCGGGATCTTCGGGCCAGGACGATTCACACCCAACCAGCGAGAAATCTCTGACTCACGTCACTAGGTTCGTGCCACCGATTCCTAACGGTGGTTTGTTAGGCCGGGAGGTAGAGGTTAAGACGTCTGCCGGTGCCGACAGCGTTGATCAGGGCTTGGAGCTCGGTGGGCGGGGGCTTGGCTGTCCAGGCTTGCCAGTAGCGTTGCAGCGTGGCTCAGGGCGTCAGCCAGCCACGGACGGCCCGGAGGGCTTGGGGCCAGCAGGCCTGCTGGGTCTGGTGGGACGGAACAATGCCCCCTCTCTGGCCGGCTGGGCACCGGCTCCTCCCCATCCATGGCAGGTGGGGGCGGGGCGAACCAGGTGTCCCAGCAGAAGGCTCATCACTTCCTTCGCCAGCGTGTGCACCATCTGGGCGGTCAGCTTTTCCCCGGGGAGGCTGGTGTGCTGGCGGCCGGCGGCCTGGACGGCTGTCTCGGCGAGCCGGTCGGCGCGGAGGACCTTGCGGTTGCGGAGCCAGGTCTCCAGCCGCTTCGTGCCGATCCGGCGGAGGGCGGCCGGAGTCTGGTAGCCGGTCAGCAGGGTAAGTGGTCCGGTGTTAGTGAAGTCCAGCGCACGCTCCAGACCGGGAAAGATGCCGGCGAGCTGACCGCGGAGGCCGTTGACGGTGCGGGTGCGGTCGGCGACCAGGTCCATGCGACGCCCGGTGAGGATCTTGAGTTCCATGACGGTCTCGTCGCCGGTCCGTAAGGGGTGGAGGTCGCGTCGGATGCGGACCTGGTCGGCGATAACCGCGGGTCCTTGGCATCCGTCTTGCCTTCGCCGCGGTAACTCTCGGAGGCGCGGTGGATGGCTCGGCCGGAGATGTAGTGGACCGGCTGGTCATGGTCGAGAAACATCGTGATGGCGAGGGCTGCGCCGCCGTCGGCCAGATCGATGCCCCAGGTCACTTCGTCGCCCAGGGCCAGGACGTCGGCGAGGAGTTCGAGCAGTTCAGGCTCGTCGTTGGCGACGCGTCGGGATAGCAGCCGGCGGCCGCTCTCGTCGATCGCGACGCAGTGATGATGGGTCTTGCCTGCGTCAATGCCGGCCCAGATCGCGGCCATGTGCTGCCTCCGTACGGTGTGCTGCTGATACCTCCCGACGGACGACGTCGCTGTCGATTCCCTACGGAGCGATCATTCGCAATTCCTAATTGGCAGCCGAGTCGTCGTGGGGCGTCGGGCGGCCAATCGGCGCAAGCCACAAGCGGCAGAAGGTTGAAAGCCACACCCGACGCCCCTGGGTGGGCCAACCATACGAAAGGCTCGCCCTGTCCCGGACAAGAACGTAGGGAAGGTTGAGCGGGCATGCCTGGATCTGCACGTGACGAGGTGCGCGTGGATCGCCCGCCCGCGAGCGGTCCCGTACGCGTAGCCGCTCGAACGCTGCCGACCACTCCGTCGTCGGCAGCCGGCGGAGGGTCACCCCATCTGCGACTTAACGTGGTCGATGACCTCGTTGAACTCCTTCGTCGGCGAGAAGTCCATGTACTCACAGTCCTCAAGTGCTTCTGGAGCATGGCCAGGTGCCCAGTAGAACGCCTGCCCTGCCTCGTAGATCTCGTCCCCGTGTTTCGTCTGCATCTTCAGGCGCCCCTTGAACAGATATCCCCAGTGGGGGCACTGACACAGATCATCGGGCAGCCCCTTGACGGCCGGCGCCATGTCCGTGCCCTTGGGGAACTTCGCAAACGCGACGGTCACGTCTCCCCCGACTTCCTGCATGCGCAGCTCCACACCGCCGCCTTCGATCGCGATAGGAGCGTCGTTCCGCGTCGTTGTCGCCATAACTCCTCCGTTTCCGGTCCCTGCGGGACCTGGGAACTCGCTCCCCTCCAGCCTGGGCCCGATAGTTGCGCTGCGCGACATGTGGGGCGACAGCCGACGGATCTGACGACTCTCTCCTCTTGGCGCTCAACCTTCCCTATGTTGTTCTGCGGGACCGGGCGAGCCCTTCGTATGGTTGGCCCACCCAGGGACGGGCCTCCGCAGGCCACACCGTTACCGACAAGCGCGCTCGCCAGCTCCTGCGGGATCTGCGCCGGGACGGCGTCCTGGTGAAGACCGACGAGACCCGAGCGATCTACCGCACCGCGTCGTAACTGCGCACGGACGATGCACCACGAGCATTTCGGTGCCGAAGGCCGCTCTTACAGCAAAGAGAAACCCTTGGACATGGCAGCTCGGGAGCATCGGTGAAAGAGAAGGACGTCGTGTCGGTCGTTCTGACCGGCAGGGAGAACCGCGAGGTTCTGGCCGGGCTCATCGTGCCGACATGGACGAGGGGCGCGGCCCGACAGGAGCAGCCGGTCGTCATCTTCGTGGCAGGTCAGCCGGGCAGCGGAAAGACACGGCTTGCCGATCTCGTGCATACGGTGCTGGACCGGCGCGGCGGTGCGGTCCGGATCGGCAGCGACCTGTACAAGGGCGCGCACCGCCACTACCCGCGCCTCCTGGCCGAGGACGTCCGTACCGCGGGGGTCAAGACAAGGCCGGACACACGCCGCTGGCAGGCCGCGGTCGAAGAGCACGCCCGCAGTCACCGGTTCGACGCCGTGGTGGAGACCGCCCTGGCGGACCCCGACGAATTCCGGACGGCCGCTGCCGCCTATCGGCAGGCCGGCTACCGCATCGAGGTCGTCGCGCTCGCCACCCACGAGTCGCTCAGCCAACTCGGCCTGCTGGACCGCTACCTCAGCGAGATCCCCGCAGGTGGCGGACGGTATGTGTCCTGGGAGAACCACGACGGTTGTGCGAGGCGGCTGCTGACCACCCTGACTGCCGTCGAACAAGAGCGCCCGGCCGACCGCATCACCATCGTGCGCCGCGGCATGGAGGCGTTGTACGGCAACGAGCTCATCGACGGCTCCTGGAGCTGCCCGCCGGCCGCGGACAAGGCAGTCGCCGCCGAACGCTCACGCCCGTGGACCGCCCGTGGACCGCCCGGGAGACCGCCCAGTTCCGCCACGAGCTGTCCCGCGCCGAACGGCGCCTCCACCACGAGCAGGTGCCGCCCGACCGGCAACTGGCGGTCCACAGAGATGCCGAGCGCGCCTTCGCCCTCCCCAAGCCCGTGCGCAGGGTGGCCCAGGCCCGACCGGAGCCACCGGGCGTCGACTACCACCGCCTGTCGGCTGAGGAGCACCGGTGGACGTTCGAGGAGCTCATCGTCCCCTCGTACCTGAGCGACATCACCGCCCAGGAGCAGTCGGTGGTGACGTATGTGATGGGTCAGCCCGGTGCGGGGAAGTGGAGGGCCGCCAACCTCGTAAAGCGTGCGATGAGCGGCCGCGGCGTGATCCGGTTGTCGGGGGATGACTTCAAGGTGAACCACCCGGACTACCTCCAGCTCCTCATCGACAACCCGCGTGGCGCGGGGGCGGCGATCCGGGCCGACTACCGGGCCTGGATGGCCGAGGCTCAGGCGTACGTCCGGGCGCGCCGCGGTGACGTGCTGATCGAGGCCGCTCCGGGCAGCGTTGAGGAGTTCTGGCGCAGTGCGCGGCCCTTCTCGGATGCCGGCTACCGGATCGAGCTGGTCGTGCTGGCCGTGCTGGCCGTGCGGGAGGCGGACAGCCGGCAGGGCACAGCGCACCGCTACGCCCTGGTGACCAAGGGCGGTTTGCCTGGCCGTTTCACCTCCAAGGCGGGTCACGACACCTGCTACCGGGCCCTGGCCGACATCGTGCAGAGCACGGAGGCGGATCCGGCCGTCACGTCGCTGATGGTGCTGCGGCGGGATTTCCATGCGCTCTTCCGTAACGAGCGAGCAGCCGACGGCTGCTGGAAGGGGGCGGCGCGGGCCGCCCTGGCCCTTGCCTTGGAGCGGCGCAGCGCCTACACCGCACCGGAAGCCGCGCAGTTCGTCGCGCTCCACCACGCTCTGTGCAAGGCGTTGCCGCAGCACCGTGCGGAGCTGGAGGACATCGCCTCCCAGGCCCGCCTGATGCTGCCCGACCATCTGCGTCCACAGCCGCTTGCCCGGCCCCAGAGGACCAAGGTCCTCCTGCCCACGCCGACCGGGCAGCGAAGTGCGGCCTACTCCCCCATCAGCTCCGTATAGAGGGCCTCGTACTCGGCAGCGATCCGGGCCGCCTCCTCAGGCCCGGCATCCTCCCGGGCCCGCTGGTCAGCAACGGACTTCTGCAAGGCGGCCATCAGCTGCTCCAGCCGCGCGCTATCCGGAGCGCCGGACTGGCGTTCCTGGAAGATCGCCTGCCGGTACCAGCCGGCCACTGCGCGCACCTTCTCCAGCGCCGCGTCGTGATCAATGCTCTGCCGCTCGTCACCGGCGGGCGAGGTTTCGGAGTGGTCGGGCTCAGGGATACCGGCGTTGTCGTGCACAGAAAGCCAATCTCATGGTCGAGACAATCAGGTCATTCTTTGGCGAGCACGCCAAGCCCGGCAAGGCACCACCACCTGACGCCGCATAGGGGGTTGCGGAACCGCGGTGTTGGACCGTGCGTAAGCCCGCGCCGGACATGGTCGGGCGGCCGATGGAGCGTCGATGGATGGCGGGAACGTGCTGGCTGCAACCAGCCCGGCGTCTGAACAGTCCTGCGGTGTGTGACCTCAAACCTGCCCCGGCGCCGGACGGAACGGCGCGGCCTACGCCTTTGGCCCGTCGGCACCGCCCTCACTCTGACCTTCGCCACCGCGATCACCGTGGCCGCCGCGGCGTTCTTCACCGGGTGGGACCTGCTCGACGCCCAAGGCATCAAGCCCGAGCGCCGACTCACCTCAAGCACCCTTTTCGACCTGATGAAACTCTCTTTCGGCGTGGTCGCCGGAGCCGGTGCCCTGGTCGCCCTGGTCGTGGCCTACCGGCGCCAGCGCGTCGATGAGGACGGCGCCCTGCGCGATGCCACCCGCCTGCACACCGAGCGCTTCACCACCGCCGTCTCCCAGCTCGGCGAGGAATCCGCCGCCGTACGCCTGGGCGGCGTGCACGCCCTCGCCGGCCTCGCCAACGACGCCCCCACCCGCGACCTGCGCCAGACATGCATCGACGTCCTCTGTGCCTACCTCCGTCTGCCGTACACCGCCGAGGCCGACTTACCGTCGGGCAACGCGGATGCACGCCACGCGTACCTGGCCCTGCGGGAGGTCCGGCACACGGTGATCCGCCTCATCCGCGACCACCTCCGCCTCGCGCCCGAGCACCCCCACTCCTGGCAGGGCCACGACCTGGATTTCACCGGCGTCGTCTTCGACGGCGGGAACTTTTCCCTTGCGGTGTTCTCCGGCGACAGGGTCGACTTCCGCGACGCAAGGTTCTCCGACGGCATGGTCGACTTCGGCGGCGCGAGGTTCCTCGGTGGCATGGTCCACTTCAACGGTGCGGTGTTCTCCGGCGGCACGGTCCACTTTGACCACGCGGAGTTCTCCAGCGGCACGGTCACCTTCAGCGGCGCGGAGTTCTCCGGCGGCACGGTGGCCTTCGACCACGCGAAGTTCTCCGGCGGCACGGTGATCTTCAGGGGCGGTGAGTTCTCCGGCGGCACGGTCCGCTTCGACCGCGCGGAGTGCGGCACGGTTGACTTCGTCGACGCGAGGTTCACCGGCGGCACGGTCGACTTCTCTGATGCGGACGGGGTCGCGCCGTCTGGCCTGGTGCCTTCGGGCGGACAGCCTCTGCCGAACGGGCTGAGCTTGCCTCAGGCGTGGTGCCCGTCGACACCCTGACGGCACACGGATCCTGCGTCCAGCGTGGGGTGCGGATCCATGCGATAGCACCCGACCGGTCTTGCCGATGGTTTCGGGACGTCCCTTGTGCCCAACTACGCGGCACGGGGGGCCAGTCGGGCGTAGGTTGGGGGCCAGGTGATCATCAAGGGGGCGCTGTGGCAGGTCGGGATCTTCGCGCGTTGTTCGGCTCGAACGACCGGCGGCTGTCCGCGGACGAGGCGTTTACGAACCGGCAGGGTCAGTGGCAGACGGTCGCGGACGCGCTCACCGAGCACCTGCGGCACATCGCCGCCCCCGGCTTCAACGTCGAAGACGTCGAAGCGCCCAGGCGTAACGTTCTCGTCTTCCATGGCGTGGGCGGCATCGGGAAATCAACCTTGTCGCGCAAGCTGGAGGCTGCTCTCGCCGGCGCTGAGCAGCGTCCCGCTCAGTGGGGCGAGCCGACCTGGCCCGACGGCCCGTCGATCCTGCCGGTACGGATCGACCTCTCCCGCTCTGTCGGCACCGACTTCGAACGCGTCATCCTCACCATCCGGCTCGCGCTCGCCGAACTGGGGCGCCCGCTGCCCGCCTTCGACCTCGCTCTCCGCCGCTACTGGGAGCAGCAGCATCCGGGCGAACCGCTGGAGGAGTATCTGCGCCGCGGCGGCCTGGCAGGCCGGTTCGGCAAGGCGATGCCGCAGCAGATGCAGTCCGCGCTCAGCGACGTTGCCCAGGCGCTGCTGCTGCCCGGAACGGTCGGCTCTGTCGTCGGCCAGGTGACCGGCTCGCTGGTGCGTGCCCTGCGCGAGCGCCGCCAGACCGTACGCGCCCTCGCCGGCTGCACGCGTTTGGCCGACTTGCTGGAGGCCGAGCCTGACCTGGACAGCCTCTCCTACTACCCGCACCTGCTGGCCTGGGAGCTCGCCCAGCTTCCCACCGACAAGAAGGTCGTTCCGGTGATCCTGCTGGACACCTTCGAGGACATCGGCGACCGCACGCACCGCGACTTCGAGCGTCTCCTTCAGCGCGTGGTGTGGCTCATGCCGAACGCGTTCTTCGTTGTCACGGGCCGCTCCCGGCTGCAATGGGCCGACGAAGGCCTCCAGGGCCAGCTCAACTGGACGGGACCGGCGGCCTGGCCCGGCCTTGCCGCCCACGACATCCCGGTGCCCCGCTCCGCCTCGTCGGCTGCGGCGCTCGGCCGGCAGATCCTGATCGGCGACTTCAGCCGTGAGGACTGCGAGGACTACCTCGCCCGCCGCCTCACGCGGGACGGACAACCTCTCATC
Source organism: Streptomyces sp. NPDC060064 (assembly GCF_042736455.1). Lineage (NCBI taxonomy): Bacteria > Bacillati > Actinomycetota > Actinomycetes > Kitasatosporales > Streptomycetaceae > Streptomyces > Streptomyces sp. NPDC060064. The sequence continues at coordinate 67,498 of NZ_JBHWWF010000024.1, read as the reverse complement.
AGCGAGGACCTGCGTAGGAGCATCGCCGCCAGCTCCTACGGCCTGCCCCTCTACCTCGACCTGGCGGTGATGCGGTTCCTGGAGATCCGACGAACCGGCCGCACACCGGAGTTCTCGGACTTCGTAGGCGACTTTCCCGATCTGATCGCCCGCACCCTGTCCGACCTCACCCCCGAAGAGCGGCACGTCCTGCGCGCCGTCGCGCTGTTCGACGCCTTCGACCTGGACCTGGCGACCCGGGCCGCGGGCCTTACCCGCCAGGCGCCCGCACTCCGTCTCGTGCAGCGACCCTTCGTCCTGGAGAACCCCTTCGGCCTGTGGCGCTACCACCTCCACGCCCGAATCCGGTCCACCATCCGCACCGTCCAAGACCCCACGGACGACCGCTGGTCACCGGACGACTGGGCCGAAGCCGCCGAACGCGCCTTCACCGCACTCGGCCGGCAGTGGGCTGCAGGCAGCGGTCGGCCGCTGCTGGTCGGCTGCCTGCGTCAAGGGCTGCCCCTCGCCCGCGACTTCCGCCTTGACCTCGGCTGGCTCACCGACGCCGCCTTCGCCTACGTCAGCGACTCCATCTGGGAACCCCTCGTCCAGCCCACATCCATCGGCCAGGCAGCGGGAGTCCACACGGCTGCTGACGCACTGGCCGAGCTGCTCAACACCCTCGCCCGTCGACAGCACGAGCACCGCGGCCGCACCGTGCAGCGGCTCAGTGCCGTGATCGACACCGGCCAGTTGCCGGACGAGCTGCATCAGATGGCCATCTACTACCGGGCCAAAGCCCACCGTGATCTTGGCCGCTCCGAAGACTCGCGGCACGGAATGGAGTACGTCGCCGACCGTGGTGGCCGCCTCGCGCCTCGCGCCCGCCGCGGCCTGGCACACCTTGCCCGCCTCGCCGGCGACTTCCCCACCGCCCTCGCCACCGCCGATACGCTCGGCTGGGACGGCCGCCAACATCGCGTGCGCGGAGACATCTGGTGGCCCCACGGCGACATGCACCGAGCAGCCGCCGCGTATGAAACCGCTCGCACCGAAGCCGAGGAACACGGCATCGCCGGCGAACGCGCCACCAGCCAGGCCCAACGCGCCTTCGCCCTCGCCTTCATGAGCCCCGACCAAGCCGCCGACGAAATCGAGCTGGCCGAACAACTCCTGACCGGGCTCGTCCTGCGCGTGACCAGCGCGACCGTCCGCATCGCCGCGCTCATCCGCGACGCCGGCACCACCCAGGACATCGAAAACCGGGCCGAGCTGCTGCGCACCGAGATCGGTCTCGCCGGCGTCACCATCGCCGAGCCCATCCTCGAACTCGCCCTGTGCTTCCACCACGCCGTCCTGGGCGCCGACCACGCAGTGTCCGCCTCGATCACCCGCCTGAACGACCTCACCCGCAGCGGCGACTATGCGTACTACGTCGACATCGCCCGCTTCATGGCCGGCCTTCCCCTCGATGCGCCCTCACCAGCACGGTGGCTTGATGGAGAACAGCCCACCCGCCAGCGGTGGCGGGACCTGGTCGCCGCCCGGCGCGATCACCTGCGCGCCGCGCTGTGAGTACCTGAACGGCGATCGTCCCGATCGGAGTACGGCACTAGCCGGGGCTCCCTAGGGTTGTGGCCATGGCGAGGCGCAGGGGGGCGGGTGGTGTGTCGTGGCGCACGCTGGTGCTCGTACTCGGGCTGAACGCGTTGGCCTGGTTGCTGGTCTGGGTGGGAGTCGCCGGAATCCGCAGGGATTTGGCGGCAGCCGGGGTGGTGGCCGGGATCGTCGCGACGCTGTTGGCGGCCCCCATGCTGGCAGTGGGACTGTGGACCTGGTGGCGGCGCACAGCCGGACCCCAACTGGCTCCCACGGGCGAGGAGATTGACCAGGCCAAGGACATGCTGGCCGGTTTGGTGGCTGAGCAGTGGCGGGCCGAGGCGGTGCTGCGGTCGCTGGACGACCCGGTCCCGATCCCCGTGCACTGGCGGATTGCCCGCCGGGCTGACCTGATGGACCATCCCGCCAACCTCACCCCTGGTGTACTGCTATCGGTGTCCAGCGGCGACATCGGCGGCCTGGTGGGAGAGTTCCGTCGGATGGAGCGCCGACGGCTGGTGGTCCTGGGTGGACCGGGGGCGGGCAAGACCACGCTTGCGGTGCAGATGGTGCGTGAGTTACTGGCTTCCCGGGAAGGCCATGGGGACGATCCGGTGCCGGTGCTGGTGTCGGCGGCCGGGTGGGACACGGGGCGCTATCCAAGGCTGCAGGAGTGGATCAGCGACCGACTGGCCACCGACTATCCCGCGCTGCGCGCTCCCGGTCTCGGCTCCGACATGGCGGCGGTGCTGGCCAGGCGAGGGCACATCCTGCCGATTCTGGACGGCCTGGACGAACTGCCCCCGCCTGCCCAGGCGGAGGTGATCACCGCACTCAACGGATCCCTGGCCGACACCGACCAGCTCATCCTCACCAGCCGTACCGCCGAGTTTGCCCACGCCCTCCAGCAGGCCGGGGACGCGCTCACCTCGGCCCTGGTGATTGAACCCGACCCCCTCACACCGACCGTGGCTGCCGACTACCTCGAACGCTGCTTGCCGCCCCGTCCGGCCCCGGCCTGGGAACGCATTCTCCGGGAACTTCGCACACCCGACCTCGCCCGCCCCGTCGCGGCGTTGGCCGACCTGGCCGCCACTCCGCTGGGGCTGTGGCTGCTGCGTACCGTCTACGTCACCCCTGGTGCCGATCCTGCCCCGCTGCTGGACCCCGGCCGCTTCCTCGACGCCCCAGCCCTGCGCGCTCACCTGTTCGACCACCTAGTCGGCAGCCTGATCACCACCCGCCCGCCCGGCGAATACCCCACCGAGGTTTTCCGCCCGAGCACTCGCCATGACCCCGACCAGGTCCGCCGATGGCTGGGCTTCCTGGCCCACTACCTCCACACCAGTGGCACTCGCGACCTCGCCTGGTGGCAACTGGCCCGCAACACCGACGCTCTCGCCCCCAAAACCCGTATCGCCTTAGGCGCTTTCACCGCGCTCGCCTTCGCGGTCCTGATCGTGCTCCTCACTGCGCTGACGGGGGCGGGCGCGTCCATGGAAGGACAGATCTTCGAGAACGGACTGACGGCCGTCGTCTTCGCGGGGATACCGATCGGATTCGCCGTCGGGCTCCTGGTCGGCCCCGCAGCCGCGGTCGCGGCCGGTGCCTGGGCGCGGGAGGAACCGGGCTTCCTCAATCTCCGCCTCCGCGGCCGTCTGACCCTGCTGCTCCGGAGATTCGCCGTCGAGATCCCGTCGGGCTTCGCTTTCGCCTCCGTGCTCGGGACCACGGTCGTGTTCGTGACCGAACTGCCGGAATACCTCTCCGGGACCGGAAGCGCGCCCGGCGAAAGACTCGGCGAGGCGCTTGTTCTCGGAGGCACGGTTGGGCTCTGGGCCGGTCCGGTGGTCGGAATCGCGAGAGGGGTGGTCTCCTGGGCAGAAACCCCGACTCCGGAAGAAATTGCAAGTACTCCACCGGTCAACTGGCGGGCCGACCGCGCCCTGAACCTCCTGCGCGTCGGGACGTCCGGGATTGCGGTCGGGATCCCGACCGGGGTGCTGTTCGGAACCGATTACATCGGAATCGCGTATGAGGGCGGGTTCGAGGAAAGAGTCTGGATCGGCCTCATGTTCGCCCTCGTCTTCGGATCCGTCTCCGGGTTCGTGAACGGGCTGGTGCTCGGAAGGCACCGGGCGTGGTTTGCCTACCTGGCGGCCACCCGCCGTCTGGCGGCGAGGGGCCGGCTGCCCCGTCGGCTGATGGCGTTCCTGGACGACGCCCATCGCCTCGGCCTGCTGCGGGCCGTTGGACCGATCTACCAGTTCCGGCACGCCGAGATGCAGGACCACCTGGCTGCCTGGTACACGGGGCAGGCGTCCCCGGCGGCCGCAGGCGACACCGCCGGTGTCCCGTCGGCGGCCGTCCCGTGATCAATCCCCCTGTCCTGCCTGGTGATCAACCGGTCACGGCCGTAACCCGCTGGCTCAGATCTGCGCGATCAGCGTCGTGCGCCGCTCCCACGAACTCGTGCAACTCGCTCGTGCCGTACCTGCCTCCGCGGCCCAACAACTAATCAGTGAGGTACGGCCGTCGGTTCTCTTCGAGGACTGGGCGCACGCCGCCTCGCTCATCCCGATCAGTCTGTGGCCAGTCTTCGGCTTCCGACGGCGCAACACATGCCAAAAGGATGGAACGGCCCGACAGTCGGCCCCACTGCGGTTGACTACGTCCGGGCTGTCATCACCGATCGCGGTGCGGTCACCATCAACGCACTGCGGCCCTGCCGGATCCGGCAGGGCCGCAGTCGTCTGCTGCTGTGATCAGGGGGTGAGGTCCAGTACGCGGACCGGCTCCCCCGCCCACCGGTGCGGGGCGGTGGTGGCGATGATCGCGCCGTCGGGACGGTCCGGGGTGGGCTGCGCCGCGTACTGGCTGTGCGCAGCGGCCCAGGTCTCCTGCCGCGCGACGGCCAGGGCGGCAGCCAGGTCCAGATCGAGGACAGTGATGTCAGGGAGGGAGGCCAGATGCTCGGCTGTGCCGGGCCGGGCGCGATCGGCTTCGACTAACGCGCACGCCGGGGCGTACAGAAACCAGTCAGCTTCGGCGTGGGCGCGGTGGATCAGGCGTGAGGCGAGGACGTTGCCCTGGCCGGCTGCGGCCATCGCGGTGTCGTCCAGGACGATGTGCATGGCGTCGCTCACCGGCCGGTCACCTGGGCCAGGCGCCGGTCCAGCTCGCTGTCCAGGTCCTGCTCCTCGGCCGCGGTCGGGGCGTAGCCGTTCCATTCCTTCAACGCGGCCAAGGCCTTCTCGGCCCGCTCGGCCCGCTCGGCCGGAGTCAGCAGCGTCTCAGCGAGACGGGCGAGATACGCGCGCAGCGACAGACCTTCAGCGGCAGCTATAGCGGCCAGCCGGTCCTTGGCTTCCTCGGGGATACGGACGTTGGCATCGGACATCGTCGTGCTCCTTCCCATCCCGCCAGGGTACGGGTACGTACCCGTACCCGTACCCGTCACGTGAACTATTCCAGTTCCAACCCTGCTACGTGGCCCCCGGCACCCTGCCCGCTCGGGGGCCTCTGCTGTCGTTACTGGTCGGTCTGCCGGGCGTCGTAGCGTGCTCGCGCGCCGTCGACCTCATCAGTTTTGTCGGCGGCCCAGTCACGCACCTGAGACAGCAGGCCGTACAGGCCTTGGCCGAGTGGGGTCAGCTCGTAGTCGACCCGTACCGGCACAGTCGGTGTGACCGTCCGTTTCACCATGCCGTCGCGCTCGAGCATGCGCAGGGTCTGGGTGAGCATCTTCTGGCTGACACCCGGTATCTCGCGGCTGATGTGGCTGTATCGCATCGCGTCGCCGTGTGCGCCGAGGGTGCACATCGTCAGGCTGACCCACCGGTTGCTGATCGTCGAGAGCAAGGCCACCGCGGGGCAGTCATGCATGTATGCCTCGTACGTGCCGGGCTCTATCCGGCGCGCCGACCTCGCCGTGGTGGTCATCCATCTCTCCCGTCAGGGGCGTAACGCACTTTGGAGTGCCTACTTACCAATCGATCGTAACTCACCTAGCGTTCGTAGCATTCGGATCAGACAAGGAAAGAACAGGCATCATGCGCGCAGCAGTCGTCAAGAAGGTCGGTGGACCTGAGGCCGTCGAGGTCCTGGAGGTCCCCCTCCCGGAACCAGGTCCCTTGGAGGTCCGCATCAAGGTCGCGGCCGCAGCACTCAATCCCGCCGACGCCGCCGTGTGGGCCGGGGTCTTCCGGCCGTTGGAGGAGGTCGAATACACCGGTCTCGGTCTGGATGCTGCCGGGACGGTCGACGCGGCCGGCCCGGGTGTCCTCCTGGAGGTCGGAACCCCGGTGATCGCGTTCGATGCCCCCGTGCTCCGCCCGACGAAAGCCCAGGCCGAGTACCTTGTGACCGACGTCAACTCCATCGCCCCCGCCCCGCAGGGTATGGACCTGACGCTCGCGGCGACGATCCCCCTCAACGCGATGACCGCCTCACTGGCCCTGGACCACCTCCCCTTGCGCCCCCGCGACACCCTGCTCGTCACGGGCGCCGGCGGGGCCGTTGGCGGCTACGCCGTCGAGTTGGCCAGGACACGGGGCGTGCGGATCGTTGCGCAGGGGCGGCCTGAGGACGAGGAGTTCCTCCGCGGTCGTGGCGCCACCTGGTTCGTGCCGCGCGACGAAGAGCTGAGCGAGGCGGCGCGCCGGTTCGTGCCGGAGGGCGTGGACGGAGTGCTCGACGCGGCGGCGCTGGGCGCCCCCGCGCTGGCGGCTGTCCGCGACGGCGGCATCTTCGTGAGCGTGAGGAGTGACGTGCTGCCGGCGCCGCAGCGGGGCGTGATGGTGCGACACACGACCGCCGGTCCCGAAGCGACCCGCCTCGCGTACCTCTCCGCGCTCGCCGAAGTGGGCGTGCTGACGCCGCGCGTGGCGCAGGTCTACCCCCTGTCGCAGGCCGCGGAAGCCCACGCCCAGCTCGCCCGGGGCGGTCTGCGCGGTCGGATCGTGCTCGTGCCGTGAGCGCCGAGACCGACCCCGACGACTCCGGAAGGAAGCCGATCGTGCAGCAAGCCCCTTTGGTCACCGCAGCGACCAGGATCTCCGCTCCGGTGGAGGACGTGTGGCGCGTGCGGAGACGGAAGTACGGGCGAGGGTACTCAGGCGCGTACGGATCTCGGGTAGAGGCGCCGGTCACCCGCGCTGCTTCAGGGCCGGGGTCAGCTCGGGCGAACAGGGCCCCTGCCGGAGTCCGGCAGGGGCTTTGATCGGCGTGGACCTGGGGGGATTTGAATCCTTGGCCCCTCGATGCGAACTCCCGGCGGGGCGGTTGCTGAGGTCCGTTGGACTGGTCAGCCGTGGGCCTGTGGCCGATGCCAGTCGGCTGTGGTCGTACGGCGCCGCTGTACGGCCGGACTCAGTAACCACTGGGTTAGGAGTTCGATCACCGGTGCGGATCGTTCCTGTGCCTCGGAGCCTTCCGTGCCGTCAGCGCTGGTGGGGCTTGTGGTGGGGCTTGTGATGGTGGTTCTGGCAGCGTTTCTTGGGCTGGATGGTGGTGGGGTCGGTGGCGGTGTGGGTGGCACTGTCGCCGCCCCCGGTGACCGTGGCGGTGTTGGTGCCTCGGCTCAGAGCCTTGCAGGACACGTCGGCCTTTAGCGTGATCGGCGGGTAGTTGCTCCCGGCGGCCAGCGCGTCACTGCGGGTGCAGGTGAGGGTGGCAAGGGTGCAGTTCCATCCGGAGCCACTGAGGTCGGCGGCGGTGAGCCCTTCCGGCAGGGTGTCGTGCACGGTGACCGTGCTGCCGTCGGTCGCGCCGGGCCCCTCGTTGCCGACCGTGATGGTGTACGTGCCCTTGCCGCCTTGGGCGAATTTCCCGTTGTGGGTCTTGTCGATGGTCAAGGAGGGCTGCTGGGGAATGCTGCCGCCGTCCTGGTAGCGGGCCAGCGCGAATTCGAAAGCGCCGCCCGAGAAGTCAAGGCCGGCGGCGATGATCTTGCCGTCGGCCTGCAGCGCCACCGCGCGAGCCTCGTCGGTGCCGCCGAAGTTGGTGGTCACCTTGCCGCCGGTGCCGAAGGTGGAATCCAGGCTGCCGTCGGTGTTGTAGCGAGCCAGCGCGAAGTCGGCGGTGCCCGAGGTGCTAACGCCAGCGGCGATGATCTTGCCGTCGGCCTGCAGCGCCACCGCGCGAGCCTCGTTGCCGCCGCCGAAGTTGGTGGTCACCTTGCCGCCGGTGCCGAAGGTGGAATCCAGGCTGCCGTCGGTGTTGTAGCGAGCCAGCGCGAAGGCGATACCGCCCGCGCTGCCGACGGCGACGATCTTGCCGTCAGCCTGCACCACCACCCCGAAAGCCACGTCGAAACTGCCGCCGAAGTCGGTGGTCACCTTGCCGCCGGTACCGAACGTGGTATCCAGGCTGCCGTCGGTGTTGTAGCGGGCCAGCGCGAAGTCGAAAAAGGTGCTGCCCGAGAAGTCAAGGCCAGCGGCGATGATCTTGCCGTCAGCCTGCACCACCACCCCGAAAGCCAGGTCGCCGCCGCCGCCGAAGTCGGTGGTCACCTTGCCGCCGGTGCCGAAGGTGGAATCCAGGCTGCCGTCGGGGTTGTAACGGGCCAGCGCGAAGTCGATGGTGCCGCCCGAGTCGCTCTGGCCGACGGCGATGATCTTGCCGTCGGCCTGCACCGCCACCCCCCGAGCCTCGTTGTCAGTGCCGCCGAAGTTGGTGGTCACCTTGCCGCCGGTGCCGAAAGTGGGATCCAGGTCGCCCGGGGCGGCCAGCGCGACTCCGGGGCAGAACAGCACGAGCGCCGCGCCCAGGGCCGCTACCGCCCCCACCCGGTTGTTCCTCGACCGCTGCCAGCCTGGGGCACGTCTGCTACGTCGTCTGAACGCGAAGCGCAGACCAGGAAAAAACGTAGACATGGCCATGCAAGCTGCCTTCCATGTTCGGGCCGCCACGTGCCACCGCAGCCAGCGGTCATGCCAGTGACGACATTTCTCGCGGGTGCCTCTTGCACCCGCTCGGGAGGCAGACTGCAGCAGGATGGCGCGCCGACCCCGGGGCGCTCACAACCACCGCTTTCGTTCACCCTGATGGCGCTTCATGAATTCGGCCAAGCGGCGCCCCGCAGCACCTGACGGCCCAGTCCCCTTCGTATCCGCCGGGCCGTGCCGGCGACAGCCGAGGCGGACTGCGGCCTGGTGCTTTCGTCTTCGCCGGAACCGTCGGCATGTACTTCCTGGGCTGGGAGCTGTGGTGCAAGCCTGAGGACGAGAAAACCCCACCGCCGTCTGAATCTGCCGCCTGTCACCCTGCACGAAACCCCACCTTTCGTCCCAACTCATCGTGACATCTGCGGTGTTGGCCCCATAGGTGATCGCTCTGTTCAAGGGAGCAGGCTGCGCGACAGCAGCCGCCCGACGGCGCTGCGCGCGGGGCCGGTTGATCGACCGGCGCCGCCTTCGGCTTCGGGAACGCCCGTCGGCTGAGCTCGCGCATGGCTCGGTTCTGCCGCTCGACTGCTGCCGCGATGCCCGGATCCACCCCCTGTGCAGGGGTGACGGCCTGGAGCGCTTCGAGAACCCGAACGGGCCCCCCGGGGGCAGGGGCGCCGTGGCGGAACTGGGCGAGCTTGTCGTTCTTGTACAGGTGGTGGGTCGCCCCCAAGACGCGCTCGCTCCCAGCGGGCGGAAGGCTGGTCACCGGCTGGACGAGGTGTGGTGGATCAGGCCCCGCTCCGGTGCGCGCCGGCGTATGCAGGGGGCGGTCCGGCCACTTCTGACAGGTTACTTTCGCCCTGCGCTCGGTTTCGACCGTCCATGGTCGCCCCATCGCCCGTATTAGCGTCCGGGAACGTTCACCAACCGCAATCGCCCCATTAACGGACAGCGTTCGCGGGCACGAGACGGCTCCGGCACGGCGCCAACCAGGACCAGAGCCGACTCGCCCACTCGGAACCTTCAAGCACGGAGGGCGCAGTGCCTCCTGAATACATGTCCCGACGACTGCCACAAAGCACCTGGCCGGGGCGGTCTGACCGTAGCATCCCTCGCCGACACGCCGCCGAAACCCTTGACCTGCGTGACAATTAAGTCAACGTCCAACTGGGGCCGTTCGTTGTTATGCCAGTCCTCGGCATCATCCTCATTTTCCGCCCCGAACTCCTAGAAGTGAGCCTCGCGGTGACAGCCGCAGCGATCGCCTCGTTGCGCCGCTCTCACGTGCGCTACCGGCGCCTTCGCGCCGCCTGACGCTCTGACGGCTGCCGGGCCGCGAACCTGCCGGCCCGGCAGCCCGACTCTCGCTGTGACGCCGCGCGCACAAGATCGCGGCACTGAGCGCCTGCGCACACGGCCCCTGGACCGGAAAGTTGCTGTTTTCCGCGTCAAATTCCCAATAGCAATCCCCGAAAGGGACCGGATCGCATGACCCCGAAGGGCCATGACAGGCTTGAGTGCCTAGCCCCCGGCTGCCGCAACATCATCGAGCAGACCCGGTCCGGCCGACGGCGCAAGTACTGCTCCGACGCGTGCGGAGTGCGGTACCGCAAGTTCCGCAGCGCCCACCCGGAAGCCATCGACAACGACGCCTACGCGATCGCCGTCGCGGAACAGTACGCACAGCACGCCGGGCAGCTGACTCGGACGATCCGTGACGGCCAGCCGGTGGCCGCCCTCCAGTTACTCGTCACATGCGAACAGGACTCGAGGGATCTGCGCGCCGCCGTAGTGCAGCAGGCCCGCGACCGGAAGATCAAGTCAGCAGACATCGCCACCGCACTCCACATCAGCGCGGACACACTCAGCCGCCTGATGACGGCCGAACACATCTCCAGCCGCCGCGAACACCGCACCACACCTACAACTCCCCCACCCGCACCAGCCCCACCGCCCCAGTCCGGGCCGAGCGCGGGCACGAGCGGGCCGCACCAGCGCTATCCCCGGCCGGCCCCCATCTCGCCACCACGCCCGGCCGGCGGCTTCCCGGACACCGACAACGGCCCCCCGGCCGACGGACCGGCCGCCACCTTCGCCCGGGCCCTGTCCCACCTCCAGCGCACCAGCGACAAAACCCTCCGCGCGCTCGGTCAAGAAGCCCGCGTCGACCCGTCATACGTCTCACGGGTCCTCAGCGGCGAACGCCTGCCGTCATGGAAAGTGACCCGGAAGGTCGCCTCCGCCTGCGGAGGCGACCCGGAAGAACAGCGCCCACTGTGGGACGCCGCACGCGGCTACCGCGTCGTCCAGCCCGCCAGCCTCCACGCCGCGCTGCGCGGTCTGCATCTCTCAGCGGCCTGCCCCGACGCCACCCTCATACGCCAACGCACCCACAACACCGTGTCCGTGGAGGACATCACCGGCATGCTCAACGGCACTCGCGTCCCGGACTGGGACCTGGTCGACCACCTCGTGGGCGCCCGGCACGGCCAGGCCGACACCATCCGGCCCCTGTGGGACGCAGCCCGCACCACCGCCGGCCCAAACGCCGCACAACCGGGGCCACCAGCCTTCGAATCCACCCTGCCGGCGGGTGCGTTCGGATGACCGCCCCTGCCGTGACCACGCTGCTCAACCTCCCGACAGGGAGCTGCCCCGTGCCGAAACCCAAACCACCCAGCCACAGCCCCAGACGGCATCACCCCAGCGGACCCGCCCCCCGCGGATCCGATGGGACGATCCTGGACGTGGCACTCCCCCCAGCCTTCGAAGGCTTCTACGCCCTTCACCACGACCACTACCTTGCCTACGCCCTGGCCCACCTGGACCGCCACACCGCCGAAACCACCGTCCGCGAGGCCTTCGGCATCCTGGCCACACACTGGCCGCACGCCGTCAGCCGACACAGCCCCGCCGCATACGGATGGCGCCAACTCGTCGACAGCGTGCACGCCCGCACCCCACCGTTACCCATCCCCGCGGAAACCCCCGAGCAGTACCACGCGATCGTCCTGCACCACATCGCCGGCTACGAACTCCAGGACATCGCCGCCACCACCGGGCACGTACTCAGCAAAATCCAGTACCTCCTGCGCTCATGGAAGCCAGACGCGCCCCCGGCCAGGCCACCCGCAGCGCGTCGGCTGCTGTGATCAGGGGGTGAGGTCCATTACGCGGACCGGCTCCCCCTGCCCACCGTTGCCTGCTTGTACGTACCGACGCGAAGTCCGTGTGCGACGTATCCGCACTGTGCCGCCGCGCGGCAGCAGCCAGTGTCGCTGAGCTGTCGGCCCATCAGGCGGCCCATCGGCGCAGCCCGTTGGTACGGCGGAACCTGCCTTCCTAAGTAGGTGGCCGAGGCAGCTTTGCCGCCACCGGCGAACTAGAGGATAGGCCGCGGTCCAGCGGCTCACCCCGAGATGAAATGCGCCTGGAGGCCATTGGTGACCGAGATCCCTGCCCAGCGAGGAGGGCCGCCGCGCAACGAGATCTTTCTCGAAGCGTTCACGGCCGTCCGTCCGGAGGCGCTCACCAGCTTGGACTTCCAGGGCTTGAAGGAGGACGACAAGAAGTACGTCATACAGGAGGCCGCCGTGTACGTGCTCGACAGCCTGGACGAGGCCAGCGACGTCGCGGAGGTCGCGAAGCTCCTCACCGAACAGATCGAGGTGCAGGCCAAGAACCTGCGCCGAGAGGAGAAGCGACGCCGGCGGAAGGAGTACAGAACGACAGACTTCGACCGCTACCTACAACGTGATGACCGCGGCGATGAGTTGCCGGATGACGGCATTCCCGAATCGGTCCGCAAGTTCGCGCCGGCGGACACGAAGGCGTTGTGGACCGTGCTGCGCAAGCACTTCAAGGGGCGTCAGCTCTCCATCTTGGAGATGCAGTACGCCGGCCCGGACGGGCCGGTCAGCGAGGCGGAGATGGCCAAGACGCTCGGAGTGTCACGGCGAACGATCCGTACTGCTCTGGTGAGAGCGGTGAAGAAGTTCGACCGCCTCAAGGACGACCTCCGCCATCTCGGCGAGAAGGCGGACCACCTCGACGACCAGCAGCAGTAGTCCAGCGGGTGGGGCCGCACGGCTGCCAACCACAGACGGCCCCACCCGCTCCCCGGCCCGAAGACAAGGAAGACAGGAACGATATGAACGAATTCGACTCAAGGGCGGAGAGCGTTGCCGCCTTGTTCGCCCGGTGCCTCCGGGAACTGCGTGCCCGGAGCGTCGCGCACTACCGCGCGACCTCCGCGCGGGAGATCGAGGAGGAGGTGAGCGAGTTGTACGCCGAGCTCTACCGGCGACGCGCCCAGCAGGCAGCCGAGAAGTCCCGCGGCCGCTTTTGGTCGGGTGCTGCCGATCACCGGCCGCCCCAGCGGCGGCGTTCAGACGGATTCCGAGGTCGACGGCTCGTCCCGGCTGGTGAAGCGTGGACGACGGCCCTCTTGCGGTGGCCCCTAGCGGGTGTCGCCGTGCCAGTCGTAGGGCTGGCGATCGCCGCCGCGGCCTTGACCTCGTTCTTGAACCTGTAGCCCGACGAGATGACGAAAGCCCGCTGCTCACTAGGCCTAGGAACCGCGAGCAGCGGGCCGGAGAACACCCCCTGTGAGAGGACATCCCATGAGCAGCATGCCCGATGGGCGCGAGCCGCAACAGCCGAACGCCCCCGCGCTCCTAGGCCAAACGCTGGACGATCTCATCGTCGCTGCCGAGCACGACCTGAACTGTCAGCAGATCAAGGTCGCCCAGAGTAAGACCGAGGTGCGCCGGCTGAAGCGTCGGCGTCGTCGCGCCCGGAACCGCATCATCCGGCGGAAGATGATGCGGATCGCCCGCCCCGCGCTGTGCGTCGCGCTCGGCGTGTGCGGGCTGATCGCGTTCGTCCTCGGGCTGGTCGCTTTTCTCGGTGGCTCCGACACGATGGACGACTGGTTCACGATCGGCGTGACGGCCTGGGGCGCGGCGGCGGTCTTCCGGTCCGGACGCTGATCCCCGAGCAGTACCACGCGATCGTCCTGCACCACATCGCCGGCTGCGAACTCCAGGAGATCGCCGCCACCACCGGGCAGGAACCCAGCAAGATCCGGTACCTCCTGCGCTCATGGAAGCACTCCGCCGTCCAGGCCCCCGCATCCACCAGCCGGCCCTGCTCCGCAGCTGGCCGATCATCTCGCTGACACATCGACGGCCCGCGTGGCAGGGTCGTCGATTCGGCACAGGAGTCTCTGTGGAAGAAGAAGGCAGAAGGCCGCCCGCGGCTGCACGCACGACGCGAGCTCTACCGCGAGGAAGCCGTCGGCGCTATCGAGCAGTACCCGTCCGACAGCCGGAAGTACCGGCGCATCCACAACAGCCTGCAGTCCCTCATCATGATCGGCTCAGCAGCCACGACGACCATCGCCGCCCTGGACACCGGCAAGGAACTGACCTGGCAGAGCGTCCTGCTCACGGCGATCAGCTTCGCCATCACGCTGGCCGCGATGTTCACCGGCTATTACAAGTTCCGCGAGCGCAGCTACTTCCTCCAGCAGACCGCCGACGCCATCGAGGAAGAGGCCAACGCCGTCACGCTCGGCATTGGCCACTACCGCGAGTTCGGGCACGACCGGGAACACGAGGTCTTGAAGCTGTTCACCCAGCGCGTTGAGGACCACCGCAACGAACAGCGGCGCCGCCAGCAGCAACTGGACCAGCCCGCCGACCAGGCCGCCCCCACCGCCGCCCCTCCCGCCTGACCCTGGGGAACGACGACAGCCCCGACGCCGGGCGCGGAGTCGGGGCTGTAATCCACACGAGTCCGCCGTGAGGGAGGACGGACCAAGTACGCGTGTCGAAGAATCAACGCAACCGGACACCGTCTGGTTACGGGCTTGGGGAACATCGGTACAGTGGTTGGCGCTGAGAACGATCACGGTTCCTGGGTGGCGGTCTCCGAGTTCGGGTGAGGTTGGGTCTGGAGTCGCTGGCGGAGATCGGCTTCCTCCGGCGTGAGCGGATCCGGGTGTGAGTAGTTGAGGTACAGGAAATCCCGGCGAGAACGATCATGGTCGTCTAGCACACCTGATCGGTCTGGTGCCGGGGGTTCGGAGGAAGATTCTCGATGGCTGCCAGGGCATGGCTACCGTCCGCCGCATGCCGGTGGAATTTTTAACTGATGAGCAGGCCGAGGCGTACGGAACATTCACCGAGGTGCCCACGCGCCCGGAGCTGGAGCGGTTCTTCTTCCTCGACGATGACGACCGTGACCTGATCGCCCAGCGCCGTACGGACGCGCATCGCCTGGGCATGGCCTTGCAGATCTGCACGGTCCGCTACATCGGCCGGTTCCTGGGTGAGGACCCTCTCGCGGTGCCGTGGGAGGCCGTGGAGTACCTGGGCGGGCAGCTCGGCATCGCCGACGCGTCGTGCGTGAAGCGGTACCCGGAGCGCCGGTCGACGGTGTACGAGCACGCGGCGGAGATCCAGCAGCGGTTCAAGTACCGGGACTTCACCGACCGGAAGTGAGGCCGGGAGTTCCGCGGCTTCCTGTACGGGCGGGCGTGGACGCATGCGGAGGGGCCGGTGGCGCTGTTCAACCACGCGGTGACGTGGCTGCGGAAGAACCGGGTGCTGCTGCCCGGCGTTTCGGTGCTGGCCCGGCAGGTGTCGGAGGCCCGGACGGTTGCCGAGCGGCGCCTGTACGAGGCGGTGGCCCGCGCCGCGTCCCGGGCCGATCCCGCGCTCGCGCCGGCGCTGGCTGAGCTGCTGGTGGTGCCGGAGGGCAAGCGGGTCTCGGAGCTAGAGCGGCTGCGTACTCCGCCGACGAAGTCGACGGAGTACGGCGATGGTGCGGGCCATGGAGCGGGTGGAAGAGATCTCGGCGTTCGCGCTGGGGCGGGTGAACCTGTCCCGGGTGCCGGTGAACCGGCTGTCCACGCTGGCCCGGTACTGGCAGCTGAGCAAGGCGCAGACGATCGAGCGGGCGCCGGAGCCGCGGCGCACCGCGCTGCTGACGGCGGTGGTGCGCCAGCTGGAGGCGCAGGCGGTCGACGACGCGCTTGACCTGTTCGCGGTGCTGATGGCGAACCGGCTGATCAGCCCCGCCCGCAGGGCGTCGGACCGCGACCGACTGGCGATGCTGCCGCAGCTGGAGAAGGCGGCACGCATCCTGGCGAAGGCCTCGAAGATCCTGACCCAGGAGCTGGACCTGGCCGCCGAGGCGGGCACGGATCTGGACGCGGCCGCGCTGTGGGCGGCAGTGGAGGAGGCCGTGCCGCGTACGGCGGTGTCCGGGGCGGTCGCGACCGTGGAGGCCCTGGTGCCGGAGGACGACGGGTCGGCCGAGGCAGCGATGCGCGAGAAGCTGGCCCTGCGCTACAACACGGTGCGCCCCTTCCTGTCGCTGCTGGGCGAGTCGGACGCGCTGAGCGCCGCCCCTGCCGGACGGCGCGTCCTCAAGGCGGTGCGCCGCCTACCCGCGCTGTCGCGCCGACGGGTCAAGGACCGGCCGCTGCTGCCCCGCGAGATCGACGCCGAGCTGGTGCCCGCGATGTGGAAGCGCGCGGTGTTCTCCAACGCCAAGCTGCCGCAGGCCGCGGTCGACCGGGACGCGGACGTGGTGTGCGTGCTGGAGCAGCTGCACCGCGCGCTGAACCGGCGCGACGTGTTCGCCTCGCCGTCGAACCGGTGGGCGGACCCGCGCGCGAGGCTGCTGGACGGTCCGCGGTGGGAGGCGATGCGTGCCGACGTGCTGGCGGGCCTGTCTCTGACCGAGGACGCCGGCGAGCACCTGGCCCGGCTCGCGCGGGGGTTGGATGCGGCCTGGCGGCAGATGGCCGACCGCCTTCAGGAGGCCGGCGACGACGCGAAGGTAGAGATCGTCGTCCCCGAGGGCGGTGGCAGGGCCAAGTTGTCGGTGGACAAGCTCGGAGCGGTGGGCGAGCCGGAGTCGCTGACCTGGCTGAAGAACACCACAGAGGCCATGCTCCCCAGGATCGAGCTGCCGGACCTGCTGTTCGAGGTCCACTCCTGGACTGGGTTCCTCGACGCCTTCGGCCACGTCTCCGAGCGGCGCACCCGCATGGAGGGCCTGCTCGTTTCCCTGGTCGCGCTGCTGGTCTCGCAGAGCTGCAACATCAGCCTGACCCCGGTCATCGACCCGGAGAACAAGGCGCTGACCCGCTCGCGCCTGTCCCACGTCGACCAAAACTATGTGCGCGCCGACACCATCGCCGCGGCGAACGCCGCGCTCATCACCGCCCAGTCCCGCATCGAGCTGGCCCAGATGTGGGGCGGCGGGCTGCTCGCCTCCGTCGACGGGCTGCGGTTCGTCGTCCCCGTCAAGAGCATCAACACCGGCCCCTCGCCCAAGTACTACGGCTACAAACGCGGCGTGACCTGGCTGAACGCCGTCAACGACCAAGTCGCGGGGATCGGCGCGATGGTCGTGCGCGGCACCCCGCGCGACAGCCTGTACACGCTGGACACCCTGCTGAACCTTGACGGCGGGGTGAAGCCGGAGATGGTCGCGACCGACAACGCCTCGTACTCCGACATGGCCTTCGGCCTGTACAAGATGCTCGGCTTCCGCTTCGCCCCACGCTTCCGCGACCTGGACGACCAGCGGTTCTGGCGGGCTGACCTCTGCCCGACGGTGAGGCGCCGGCCGCCGGGTACGGGCCGCTGGAGGCCGTGGCCTGCAACAAGGTGAACCTCAAGAGGATCGCCACGCACTGGCCGGACATGCTCCGGGTGGCCGGATCGCTCATCACCAACCAGGTCCGTGCCTACGACCTGCTGCGGATGTTCGGGCGCGAGGGCCACCCCACCCCGCTGGGGGCGGCGTTCGCCGAGTATGGCCGCATCGACAAGACCATGCACCTGCTTGCCCTGGTCGACCCCGTCGACGACACCTACCGCCGGCTGATGAAACCGGCAGCTGACCGTTCAGGAGTCCCGCCACCGCCTGGCCCGCGCGATCTGCCACGGCGGTCGGGGCCAGATCCGCCAGGCGTATCGCGAGGGCCAGGAGGACCAGCTCGCAGCTCTCGGTCTGGTACTCAACGCCGTGGTCCTGTGGAACACCCGCTACCTGGACGCCGCTGTCGCACGGCTCCGCGCTGAGGGCCACGATCTCAAGGCTGAGGACGTGGCTCGGCTCTCTCCGCTCAAGGACCGGCACATCAACTTCCTGGGCCGCTATCAGTTCAACATCGTGGCCAGCGGGCCGGGCAGTGGCCTGCGCCCATTGCGTGACCCGGGCGCGGCCGATGACGTGGACGACGAGGAGTAAGACCAGCGCGGGAGCACGGTCCCGCGCGTGCACCCGCCACATCCGCGTGCCTGGGCGGTCGTTGAGCTGGTAAGTCCTGCGCGAAGTGGGGACGCTTCGGCGTTCAGTGGTTGCCGGTCACCGGTGCAGATTGGACTTTCGGCAGTGGTCGGACGGCGCCCGATGTCCGTACCGTCATCTCCGTGGACAGCACAATGATCAACGGTGAGACTGGGACCGGAACCGCTGTGTTACGGCGGGCCCTTGATCCTGGGGCCATTCTCACGGCGGCTACCGCGGTGGCTGCTGGTCTGAGCGTGATGAACCTGTGGTGGGCTGTCCCGACTGCCATCGCCGCGTTCCTGGCAGGACGGCGGCCTGGACGGACGGCGGCGACAGTGCTCGCCCTGGTCGCGATTCTCGCGGCCAGTGTGGTGGCGTTGTCCGTCGTTCCTGGTTGGCTCCCTCTGGCTGGCCGGTTTGTGACAGTGGTGGTTGCCGCCATGATGTTGCCCTGGTTCGCGGGCCGGTTCTGGTGCCAGTATCAGCAGCTTGTCCGGGCCGGGTGGGAGCGTGCCGATCAGTTGCAACGCGAGCAGCAACTGATCGCTGATCAAGCCCGGCTGCGCGAGCGGGCGCGTATCGCCCAGGACATGCATGACGTACTCGGCCATGACCTCAGCCTGATCGCCCTGTCGGCCGGCGCACTCAAACTGGCGCCGGACCTTGAAGAACACCACCAAAGGGCCGCGGGGGACATCCGAGCCAGAGCCGCGGCCGCGGTGGAGCGTCTCGGGGAGGTGATCGGTGTTCTGCGTGAGGAGACCGACACAACGCCGATGGGCCCCAACAACTCCAGCCTCGCGAGTCTGATTTCCGAGGCTTCTGCGGCCGGTCTCACGGTGGAGTTGCGCATCGACGGCGAGGCGGACGACCT
This sequence comes from Streptomyces sp. NPDC060064, assembly GCF_042736455.1. Classification (NCBI taxonomy): domain Bacteria; kingdom Bacillati; phylum Actinomycetota; class Actinomycetes; order Kitasatosporales; family Streptomycetaceae; genus Streptomyces; species Streptomyces sp. NPDC060064. Next base: position 48,838 of record NZ_JBHWWF010000024.1, on the reverse strand, counting down.
GCCGCCCGTGGTCAAAGCGGCGGCTCACCGGGTCGTTCAGGAAGCTCTGACCAACGTTGCCAAGCACGCGTCCGGCGCGACCGCGACTGTCCACGTGACGCATACGGCAGCAGAAACAAAGGTCGTGGTAGAGAACGGCCCGCCATCGTCTGCGGCCAATCATCGGCCCCGGCCTCGGAGTGCAAGGCGTGGCCTTATCGGTCTCGAAGAACGTGTGCGGTTGACCGGCGGTTCGTTCGACCACGGCCCGCGCGACGGAGGCTACGCAGTCGTCGCGCGTATCCCGCACACACCCTCGCCGCCACTGCCGCCCGCGCCCTCAGCCTCTCGCGGTGACGAGTTGCCGCAGGAACATCTCAGTGCTCGGCGCCGGGTCGGCCGGGCCCTGGTCGCAGCGGTCATGGTGCCCCTCGTGACGGGAGCTTTGCTGAGCGGAGCTCTCACGGGCTGGGAGATGCTGTCGGCGTCACAGTCGGTCCTGGACCCACGCGACTATGCCCGCCTGCATGTGGGGCAAGATCGTTCCGAGGTGGAGCGTTTCCTGCCGGACCGGCAGACGAACTATCGACCGCTGACTGCCAAGCCGACGGGAGACGGCATAACGTGCGAGTACTACGCGATGACGGCCGACCGGTTCGACGACCGGTCCGGCGACGCCTACCAGCTCTGCTTCCGGAAGGACACCCTGGTGTCCCTGGACACGATCACCCCGTGAGCGCTCGATGATCCGGGTGCTGATCGCCGACGACGAGCCGATTATCCGCGCAGGGGTACGCGCCGTCCTGGCCACGGATCCGGACATCGAAGTCGTCGCCGAGGCCGTCGACGGACACGCCGCCGTTGAATTGGTCCAACGCCATCGTCCCACGGTGGCCGTTCTCGATATCCGCATGCCGGGAATCAATGGCATCGACGCCGCCGCGGAAATCCGCAACACCGTGCCGACCACGAGCATCGTCATGCTGACGACCTTCGGTGAGGACGACTACATCCTCAAGGCGCTCGGCGGTGGTGCAGCAGGCTTCCTGATCAAGTCGGGCGAGCCCGAGGAACTGATCACCGGAGTCCGTGCGGTGGCCGAAGGCGCCGCCTACCTGTCACCGAAAGTCGCGGCCCGGGTCATCGCGCACCTCGCCGCGACGGGCGCGGGCACCCTGGCCGGTCGGCGCTCCGCCGCCCGCCAGCGGGTCGCCGCCCTCACCGCCCGGGAAAGAGAGGTACTGGCCTTCCTCGGAAGCGGCCTGTCCAACGGGCAGATCGCCCGGCGACTCCATGTGGTCGAGGGAACGGTCAAAGCCCACGTGAGTTCCATCCTGGCGAGGCTGGGCGTCGACAACCGGGCCGCTGCCGCGGTCGTGGCCCACGAAGCCGGGATCATTCCGCCTCAGCCTTCCCAGCCGTGATGCCACCGACTGAGCAAGGGGCATGAACGCGAGCAGCACCGCCGCCACGACAGCGCCGCCAAGCGTCGCGCCGGCCAGCACATCGTGCGGGTAATGAACCCCCACCAGCACACGCAGCAGCGCAGCGGCCCCCGCCAGCGGCAGCGTGATCGCGGCGAGGCGGGGCCGCAGCACGGCGAGACCGACGGCCAGGCCGGCGGCCAGGGTGGAGTGGTTGCTCGGAAACGACCAGTCCCCTGCTCCGGGGCATTCCGCGACAGATTCGGCGCCTGCGCGTAACGCACGGCAAGGACGCTCCTCGTCCACCACGAGCTTCACCGCTTCGCTCACTACGTAGGCCACGACGGTGCCGAGACCGGTCAGAACGGATCCGGCAACCCCCCGTGTGTCGTTGCGGCGGATTGCCGTCCACCACGTCCAGACCAGCAACATTCCGAGGATCACAAGAGTGCCCTCGGTGGCCACTTCCAGGAGAGGTCCCAGCCACGACGGCGCATCCGCCACCGCCCAGGTCACCGACCGATACGCGGACGCCGAAGCTCCACCCGTGACCTCGACAGCACCAACCTCACCCAGCCCACCGGGGGACAGCCAAGTGACAACTCCTGCTCCCAAGCCCAGGACGGCCAACGCGCCGAGCAGCCGACCGGCTCGGACTTTCTTTCGCGGTTCTCGTTCCATGAGGCCCGAACGTAGAAGCGGGAACAGCCGGGAACCCGAGCCGAACGGCAACACCGGACCTCGACGATCGTCAGGGTTGACAGCTACGGACGCCTTCGTTCACGTCACCGGACGCACACCCCGGCCTTCAACAAACCTTCGTTTTCTGAAGATCGTTCCACAGGGTTGCCCGGGCCCCCCAGGGCCTTCAAAAACCCCTTCAAAAACCTGAGTCGTTCAACAACTCCAGACCACCGTTTTCTGACATGATCCGGAGCCATGACCGCCCCAGAACCGGCCGACGGGCCGGACCTCCTCGTCGCCGAGCCGCTCGTCCGCACCGAAATCAAGATCGGATACGCCCGGGTCTCGACTGGCGGGCAGAAGCTCGAACGGCAGCTCGATGCCCTCACCGCCGCCGGATGCCGGAAGATCTTCGCGGACAAGAAGTCCGGCAAGAACGCCCTCCGCCCCGAGTTGAAGGCGTGCCACGCCTTTCTCGACGCGGGCGACACCCTCGTCGTCCCCTCGCTCGACCGCTACGGCCGCAGCCTCCAGGACCTCATCAACATGGTCGCCGAACTCCGCGAGCGCGGTATCGGCTTCACTTCGCTGCACGAGAACCTGGACACCACCACCCCCGGCGGACGGCTCATCTTCCACGTCTTCGCCGCCCTGGCGGAGTTCATCCGCGAACTCATCGTCATCGGCACCAACGAGGGCCTGGCCGCCGCCCGCGCCCACGGCAGGGTCGGCGGACGCCCCACCGTCGCCACCGAGGAAGTCATCCGCGCCGCCCGCGACCTGCTGCCCGATCCTGGCCGCTCGATCACCTCGATCGCCAAACTGCTCGGCGTCTCACCCGGCACCCTCTACAACCACATTCCCGACCTGCGCGAACTGCGGGCCGGAGCCGTACCCCGGCAGCTCGAAGCTCCTGCGAAGTAGCCCAGCCTCAACAAGATCAATCTCAGCGGCACTTTCTGTACCGCAACTACTCGCACCCGGGATCGTCCGGGCGCCGGATGCGGACTCGGCGGGGACGTGGGGTGTCGTCGACGTCCTGGAGATCGGCGAAGTCGGCGTGCGCCGCCTCGACGGCCTCGGGGTACGCCTCCTTCTTCTCGTGCTCGGTGAGCGCGCGGTAGATGCTCGCGACGCTGGGGGCCTGGCCCTTGCGTTTGCCGGTGGGGATGATCAAGTCGGGCTGGATCTGCTCGACCGACTCGCCGTTCGCGCGGCGCCGGAGCACGGTGTGCAGCATGTCGTCGGTGATGACGGGCGGTCGGCCGCCGTGCTTGCCCTTGCGGGCCGCCGCGTCGAGTCCTTCGAGGGTCGACTCCCGGATGTTCTCCCGCTCGGTCTCCGCCATCGCCGCGAAGAACGCGAACAGGAGACGGCCCGGCCCGCTGGGGTCGTACATCCCTGGCAGGGGCCCGGCGAGCATCTCCAAGACCAGGCCGTGGGCAGTGAGGTGGTCGGCGAGCGCGGTGAGTCCGGCGGCGTCGCGGCCCAGGCGCTTCATCTCGTACACGGTGAAGATGACCCGGCACTGCGGGGCGTGGGCCTTGATCTGGCGGGCGAGCGCGAGCGCGGCCTCGAACTGGGGCCGGACCCGCACGCGGGTGCTGATCTTCTCGGAGAACACCTTGTCGCGCTCGATGCCGTGCTTGGCGAGGGCGTCGAGCTGGGACTGGAGTTCCTGGGTGAGCGTCGAGCACCTTGCGTACCCGATGCGGATGTCTGCGCTCGGGGTGTCCGGCGCCAGGGCGAGCGGGACCGAAGTGCCGGGGCGCCACGGCTGGCCCGGCCCGCGGTCGGCGGGGGTGGGCACGCGCAGGAGCTTGGCGAGTCGGGGCACCTTGGTGAAGCGGCCGGTGTGGTAGGTGCCGGCGACCGCGCCGGAGCGCGAGCGGCACGGCGAGCCGGGTTCGGCCCGGCAGCGCGGGCAGGGGTGACGCTCGACCTCGTCCGCGTCGCTCGGGGAGGCTTCTTGAGGGACCGTCATGCCCCGGACGTTGTCACAAACAATTCTCAGAAGTGCCCCGAACCCACCTTTGAGTGAGAACGAGTTCGCGAACCGAACCGGCGGTTCGCGATCACCGGGATGCCGCCTTGGATCTTGCTCGGGCAAAGGACCCGTTTGTGAGAATCACTCGGCATCGGGGTCGGTGTCGCTCGGGTGGGTTCCGGTGAGCTCCGGCCTCGGAGAACATCGGTACGGCGGCTATCGGTGAGATTGATCATGGTCCGGGCGGCCTTCGCACTTCTGCGCTGGTTGCGCCGACTGCGTATCCGCTGGGATATCCGCGTCGGCATCCACCAGGCCTTCCTCACCCTCGGCCGCGCAATCGTCTGCTGGCGGCGCCTCAAAAGCAGTGCTGATCTGATCCCTCAGCCCGTACCGCCTACCAGTGCCTCGCCGAGCGGGGTGCGCCGGTAGAGCACCGACCGTCCGGACCGGGCGCGGACGAGCAGTCCCGCGCCTCGCAGGATGGCGAGGTGGTCTCCTACCGCGCCGGGTGCCATGGCAAGGCTTCGGGCGAGGTGGCTGGTACTGGCCGGGGCGTCCAGCGCCAACAGCAGCCGGGCTCGGGACCGGCCGACCAGAGCGGTCAGGGCGTCCGGTCGGGGGACGATCTCCTGTTCGCCCCACAGGGCGGCGGTGCCGCGGGCACGATAGATCAAGGTCCTGGGCCAGGGGTCTTCCAGGTGGGCGGCGATATTCGCGACGAAGACCGAAGGGATCAGCAGGAGCCCGTCGCCGGCGAGGCGGACTGTTCCGACTTGGGGGAAGTGGCCGATCTCGATACCGCCGGCTTGCCAGGCGATGCTCGGGTGCAGGCTCTCGATGGTCGTGACCCATCCGTGTTCGCCGATCACACCCACCCGGTGCACGACGTCGCGCTCACAGATCGCGCGCAGTTGCGGCCAGTCCGTGGCGAGCAGCTCGTGCCACGCCTGGTCCATCGCCTCGGCGATCCTGGAGGCGGCGTCCGTCGAGTCCAGCACTGCGCGTACGCGGGGATCGCGGGCGGGCGGGCCGGTCGCGTTGGTGGCGAATTCGTGGCGGGCCGCTTCCAGCGGTGTGGCCCGGATCATGGCCAGGTCGTCTGCCCAGGTCTGGTTGAGGCCGCGCGGGGGCGGGGCGACGAAGTTCGGTCCGGATTGGGGGCTGTGCAGGGCGAGGACGGCGTTCAGTTCGGTCTCGCGGCGAAGCCGTTCGAAGGCCGGCAGGAGCCGGGTGGCCCAGGCTCGCGGCAGTGGCCGGTCTTGGCCGGCGAGCGAGCGCAGCAGGAAGCAGAGGTCCATCGCGGGGGAGAGTGCGAAGCGGCTGCGCAGCAGGGCCTCGACGGAGACTTCGAAGCGGAGCACCCTGCGACGTTACCGCAGGACATCCGTTCCGATTCGTCGAGCGACGAATCATTGTTGGGTGGGGTGGGCGCACGGCGAGGCTGGGCGTCATGACCCCAACCGCCGAACCCGCGCAGGGCAACCACCGTGCCACCTACCGGGAGGTGCTGGCCGAGCCGCGATTCCGGCTGCTCTTCTCAACCCGCGCCGTCTCGATCACTGCGGATGCGCTGCGGATCACCACATTCTCGGTTCTGGTCTTCTCGGCCACCGGCTCCGCGCTGCTGAGCGCAGTGGCCTTCGGCATCGGCTTCATCCCGCAGCTGTTCGGCTCGCTGTTGCTGGGCTCACTGGCCGACCGACTGCCGCCCCGCGCGCTCATTACCGGCGGCTACGCCTTGACGTGCGCCGCCGCCCTGCTGCTCGCCCTGGTGCGGATGCCGATCGCGGCAAGCCTCGGTGTCGTGGCGCTGGTCTCCCTCGCCACACCGGTGTTTCACGGCGCGTCGAGTCGGCTGGTCGCGCAGTCGCTGGAGGGCGACGCCTATGTACTGGGCCGGTCACTGAACAACATCGCTGGCTCCGGCGCGCAATTGTTCGGTCTGGCGCTGGGAGGTGCGGCCGTCGCGGTACTCGGCCCGCACCGGGCGCTCGCGGTCAGCGCCGTCCTTTACCTCGGCTGCGCGCTTGCTATCCGCATCCGGCTACCCCGGCTGCAGCCGGGAGAGTTCGGCGGCACACCCGGCAGCGCTGGGGGCGATGGCGGGGCCGTCCGGGCAAGCCTGCATGGTGCAGGCCTGCTGCTGCGAGGACGCACGGTGCGACGACTGATGCTGGCCCAGTGGCTACCGACCGCTTTCGTAGCGGGCGCGGAAGGCCTGATCGTCGCCTACGCCGGAGGACGCCACTTCGCGCCCGGCTGGTACGCGGTGCTGATGGGCTGTACGCCGGTTGGCATGCTTGTCGGTGACCTGCTGGTGGGTCGACTGCTACGGCCACGCGCCCGGGAGCGACTGGTAGTCCCGTTGATCGCGCTGATGGGACTGCCGCTGGTCGGCTTTGCTGCCGAGCCCGGAGTGGGCGTCTCGTCCTGTCTGCTGCTGTTCTGCGGCTTCGGATTCGCCTACGGTCTCGGCCTGCAACGGCCGTTCCTGGACGCCCTGCCGCAGGATGGCCAGGGCCAGGCCTTCGGTCTGCTCGGCTCCGGCAGCATGACGCTGCAGGGCGTCGGGCCGGCCTGCTTCGGCGCGGTGGCCGCAGTCATCGGAACAGGCGGCGCAATCGCCCTGGCAGGCGGCGCGGCGGCGCTTACCGCCGGCTGGATTCTCACCTGGCACCCGCCCACCTCCCCGGTCCCCGTCCCGAACTACTCAACGGGATCAGAGAACGGCACCGAACAGCATGCGTGTAGTTCTCCTGCGCAGTAACCGCCGCAGGTCGAGTCGGCTGCGAGCCGTCACGCACCCCACCCCCACCCCACGTCTCTCTGACAGACAGTCATTCCCGGTAGTTCATTGTGTAAGGAGTCCTAAGCCTCGGCTATGCCAGCCGTTGCGGACCACGTACGGGATTTTGAGACCACGAACAGCCCATGGAAGGTTCATGCCGCATGATCGATAAATTCGCGAAGGACAACCTGCACGGGAGACTGCGGCGGGACCGCAAGGCGCTGCTCTGGAAACTCGACGGCTTGTCCGAATACGACGCCCGCCGACCTTTGACAGCGACCGGGACCAACCTCCTCGGCCTGGTCAAACACGTGGCCACCGTCGAGGCCAGGTACTTCGGCGAGGTCTTCGACCGCCCTTCCCCGGAAGCGCTGCCCCGGTGGCAGGACTACAACGGCAGCGATCTGTGGGCGACCGAGGACGAGACCCGCGAACAGATCATCGAGTTCTACCGGCGCACGTGGGAACACTCGGACGCGACGATCAACGAGCTTCCCCTCGACGCCCCCGGCCACGTGCCATGGTGGCCGGAGCCCCATCCCAACACGAACCTGTTCGCCGTCATGGTCCATGTCCTCGGCGAGTCCATCCGGCATGCCGGGCACGCCGATATCCTGCGCGAGGGCCTCGACGGCCGGACCGGGTTGCGCGCCGAACTCGAGAAGCAGATCGACGAGGAAGCCCGTGCCGCCTACTGCGCGAAGATCGAGCAGGCCGCCAGGTCGGACGCATCAATCAAGGCTTGGTCGGATATATCGGGCAGCCTGACATCAGCTCCCCTACCGGCGCTTGCGATTTCCGAGCACCCGGCCACCTGATATGCCCGCGTCACCCGATGTGGGCGTTCAGTCCGCGCCTTCGTCGTCCTCGTCCAGCTCGGGCGCGTCCGGGTCGCGCAGCGGGCGCAGGCCCTGGGGCGGGGTGGAGGGGGTGAAGCTGTAGCGGCCCAGGACGTTGAGGTTCTTGAACTTCAGCGGGGACAGGCGGGCGACATCCTCATCGCTGATCTCGTGGCCCTCGGCACGCAGCTGGGCGACCGCGGCGTCGATGTACTTCGTCGTCCAGAGCACGACAGCGTTCAGCACCAGTCCCAGCGAGCCGAGTTGGTCCTCCATGCCGTCTCGGTATGCCTGGTGGATGGTGCCCCGCTTGCCGTGGCAGATGTCCCGGGCGAGGGTGTGGCGGGACTCCTGGACGCTGAGCTGCTTGCCCATCTGCCGTCGGTAGGTGTCATCGACCGGGTCGACGACCTGGAGCAGGTGCAGGGTCTTGGCAATGCGCCCGTACTCGGCGAACGCCTGCCCCAGCGGCGTCGGTCGTCCATGGTTGCCGAACATCCGCAGCAGGTCATAGGCCCGCACCTGGTTGGTGACCAGCGAGCCGGCCACCTTCAGCATGTCCTCCCACTGGGTGGTCACCTTCTTCAGGTTCACCTTGTTCGTGCGGGCCAGGTCCGTCAGCGGCCCGTAGCCGCCGGTCTCGATCCCGTCCATCTCCGCCCGCCAGAACCTCTGGTCGTCCAGGTCCTTGAACCGCGGGGAGAAGTTGTAGCCCAGGATCTTGAACAGGCCGAACACCATGTCCGAGTACGAGGCGTTGTCGGTGGCGACCATCTCCGGCTTCACCCCGCCGTCGAGGTTCAGCAGGGCGTCCAGGATGTGCAGGGAGTCGCGCGGGGTGCCCGGGGCCACCATCTGCCCGATCCCGAAGACCTGGTCGTTGACGGCGTTCAGCCAGGTGATGCCGCGCTTGAATCCGAAGTACTTCGGATTCGGGGCGGTGCTGATGGACCTCACCGGGACGACGAAGCGCAGTCCGTCGACGGAGGCGAGCAGCCCGTTGCCCCAGTGCGCCACGATCGGGACCTTCGCCTGGGCCTCGATCAGGGCGGCGTTGGCCGCGGCGATGGTGTCGCTACGCAGGTAGTACTGGTCGACATGGACCAGCCGGGAGCGGGTCAGCGCCTCGTGGCCGGGGTTGGTCACCGGGGTCATGCCGATGTTGCACGCCTCGCTCACCAGGAGCGCGACGACCGAGGTGGTGAGGTCCTTCATGCGGGTCTTGCCGTCGCCCAGGTGCACGAAGGCGTCCAGGAACCCGGTCCAGGAGTGCACTTCGAACAGCAGGTCCGGAAGGTCGATCTTCGGGAGCATCTTCTCCACCCGGCGCCGCAGCCAGGCCAGCGACTTGGGCACCCCGAGTGCCCCGAGCGCGTCCACGTTCAGCTTGGCCCGCCCGTTGGGCTGCACCTCGATGCTGACCTTCGCATCCGCGCCGGCCTCTTCGAGGCGTTCGGCCATCTGCTTCCACGCCGCGTCCAGTACCCGCACCAGCTCCGCCAGATGCTCCTCGACGGGCGCCTCCAGGCTCAGGCCCGCCAGTACGTCCATGCGCACCGCCAGCCACGGCTTGCCGTCCAGCAGACGGGCGCGCGGGTTGGAGAAGCGGTGCGAGGGGGAAGCGAAGATGGCGCGGCTGACCAGCGCCCGGGTACAGCTGCTCCAGCACGCACACCACATAGGCGTCGCGGTCCACCGCGCCCTGCGGCAGGTCCTTGTTCGCGGACACCGCCCTGCGCCAGTACGGCGGCACCACCTTGTCGTCGACCTCCCGCTTCAGCAGCGGCTTCTTCGTCACCTGACGCCGGCTGAGCGCGGGCAGGCCCTTGACCGCGGCCAGCACCCGCTCCCCGGCCGGGGCCGCGCCGAGCATCTTGGTGTCGCCGAGCAGCGACAGGAACGGGCGCACCGTGTTGTAGCGGTTGGCCAGCGCCTCGCGGATCGCGATCTCCGCCGAGTCGTCGTCCTCCGGGACCAGGCTCGCCACCGTGGTGGCCGCGCTCCACAGCTGGGCCCTCGGCGCGATCTCCTCCAGGGCCTTCCACATCGCGGCCGCGTCCACCGCCTTGCCGCTCTCCTCGATGTGCTCCAGCTCCTCCATGAACACCTTCGACATGCGGGTGGTGATGCGGGACGCCTTCTCCAGCTGCGGCAGCGTGGAGAGGCGGTCCTTGTTCGTGAGCCGCTTCGCGGTGCTGAGCAGCTTGGTCGACATCAGCACCGTGAACAGCTCCAGCGCGTCGTCGATGGCCTTGGCCTCCAGGTGCCGCATCACCGCGGTCAGCATCGCGGTGCGCTTCGGCTCGCTCGCCCGCTCCAGGCTCGTCGCCTTCGACCCCAGGCCGTAACGGGCCAGCGCGGCGAGCCGGTTCGGCGGGAGCTTGTCCAGCTTCACCCGCCCCAGCCGGTACACGGCGATCTCGTCCACCCGCTCCGGCGCCCGCTTCATCGCCGTACCGGTGGTCTTTGTCGGCGGCCGGCGGAAGGTCTCCAGGTACGAGTACCGCCTGCCCTCCGGCGTCTCCAGCAGCGCCACCAGGTCGGCGGGCAGCGACCGGTCCGCCCGCCAGGCCGCCCTGGCGACCGTGGTGTGCAGGCGCTTGTCCGCGATCTCGCGGACCTCGGACACCTGTCGCGCCAGCACCGACACCCCGGGCAGCAGCACCCGGTGCTTCCGCAGCCAGCCCACCGCATAGTCGAACAGGGCCTTCGGCCCCTCCGAATGCGCGGTCCACGCCCGCCCGTGCAGGAACGTCCGGAACTTCCGCCCCCACTCCGGGTCGTCGTACTCGTGGTACTCGTACGCGTCCCGGATCTCCCACGCGTGCTCGTACGCGGTCTTCGGTCGCTCGGTGTACCGCTTCACGTCCGAGACGTCCTCGATGCCGAGCTGCTCGGCCAGGTGCTCCACCACCGGCCACGGCACGCCCAGCGGATCGTCCGGCAGGAACCTGCCGATGTAGCGCACCGTGCACATCTGCAGAGCGAAGCCCAGTTGGTGGTACCGCGTACGCCGCAGCGCGATCAGGTCGCAGTCCACGTCGTCCAGGAAGAAGAAGCGCTCCAACTCCGGGCGCGTCGGCTCCTCGACGAACTTTCCGTACGCCTCGGCTTGGTCATCCGTCAGAAATTCCACCGGCATGCGGCGGAGCCAACCACCCGCCGCTACAGACCGTGGATCTTTGGCCGAAGGGCCCCAGGAAGCAGACCACCCGTGCTAGAAGTTCACCGCTCACTGCTCAAGATCGTTCTCAGCGCCAACCGCTGTACCGATGTTCCCCAAGCCCGGGTTACGCGGCCGAACGGCGGACCGCCTATGGCACGTGGGCTGGAGCCCCGGTGACCCTCCCCGGACCTCTACAGGGATCCGGGGCGCAGACGGAACATCTGGTGCCGAGTTCCATCTGCGCAGTCCCATTCGCCGATGTCGGCGCGCCTCGCATGGGAGGCCTGGCTGAGGGTGAGGCACTTCTCGTAGCGGGAGTTGATCACGTACCCGGAGATCCATTCCCCGCCATACATGGAGGTGTTGGCGGTCTTGAACCGCCACTGCTGGGCGGGGCCGGCCGTGCAGGGTTGCTGGACCACATCGAGACGCTCGGGCGTCTCGACGATGCCCAGGCACTTTCCGGAGTAGGCGTCCCTGACGTGGTAGATCGAGTCCCGGGTCCGGCCGAGCTGCCACTGCTGGTTCCGAGCGCCTTCTGCACAGTCCCACTGGTAGATCTCGGAGTCGTTGCCGTCGACCCCGCCGTCGACGCACATCCCGCTCTCCACCGAGACCAACGCAGTGGCGGTCCCGAAGGCTGGCAGTGAGGCGGGCCTGGCCTCATGGGGGGCCGCGGTTGAACGGCTGGGCGCGGGGGCTGTCGGGGACACCGCGGGCCGGGCGGGTGACGCGCTGGTGGGCTGGCTGGAGACGGGCGGCGTGGGCCGGCCCGAGGGAGCAGATGACGTCCGGGGGCTGGAGGAGTCCTGGTCGGCTCCGATGCCATTGTCACCAGAAACCGTGGAAGGCCGGTCCGTCTCATCGTGCAGCGAGACCGCGGCGGCCGCGAGGGACAGGACAACGGCTGCCGCACCGGCAGCGATCCACACGGCCTTCCTGCTCTTGAGGCCAACCTTGCGAGACGGCGGGCTCGCACGGGTATCGGCCGAGGTCTTGATGGGGCCGGGTGCCGGCTGCGGTATGTCCTCCATCTGCACGGAGGGGACGACTGGGCCAGGCTCTTCCTGGAGATCTGGCTCGTTGAGCTGTTTGGCGTTTTCCTTGCGTGCAGCAGCGCGCCGGTCGTCGACGCGCCAGAAGGCATGCTCGAAAGCAGTGATCTCTTCCGCGCTGGCACGAAGCTTCTCGAGGACCCTCTTCAGCGGCTCCCAGCTGCGCGGAGCGTTCTCGCCAGTGAACCAGGCACGGACGGTGGGTCCGTTGTTGTGCGCCTCTGTCTTCTCAGGGAAGGCCGCTGTAGCGAGCGTCCCCCACGTTGGTCTGCTCTTCTTCTCCGTCCGGTCAAGCAACTGCATCAGATGACGGGCGAGCGCGGGCTTGTCGTTCACCTCGCGAAGACTGTGCGCGAGGTTGTGGTCCTTGCCGGACGAGAGGGTCACGTCATCTGACGATATCGGTCGTGCCAGGTCACACGTCACCTGAAGATCTGCCAGCGCAGGGGGATTTCATCTGAACCGATGCCTGAGCGCGGGGCGCGCCAGCGTGTACATGCGGGCGGTCGATGGGGCCGTCCGCTCCCCTTGGAGGTTCGATGCGAACCCTTGTTTCCCGGCTTCTGGCGGTGATCGGTGCGATCGCCGTCGGGGCTGGACTGATCTATGCGCTGCATGGCAGCGCCGCGGCCGATGCCCAGCCGCCGACCCGTGCCGAGGTGCTGGAGCGAGCACGTGGCTGGCTCGGCCGCAGCGATATCCCGTACTCCATGAGCACCTGCTACACCGTCGACGGCAGCCGTACAGGATGCGGGCAGCCGGACGTTTTCCGAGCCGACTGCAGCGGGTTCGTGAGTCTCTCCTGGGGTGTCGGCAACCTGACCGTCGGCAGCTCCCGGCCGGCACTTACCCCGCTGGCGGGCAACTCCAGTACGTCGCACGAGATCGACAAGGCTGACCTTCTGCCGGGTGATGCCCTCGCCGTCTATGAGCGGCTCGGTTCTGGCGCGCACATCGCTCTGTTCGTCCGCTGGCAGAACGAAGCCGGAGGCCCGGCTGTGGTCTGGGAACAGGCTGGTGGCTCGGCCGGGCCGCGGAAGAACGTGTGGAGCGCGGACACACACGCCAAGTACCGGGCGTTCCGCTACACCGGGATCCGAGAGGACAACGGCGGCGGCGCAGGCACGGCGACTGAAACCACGGCCCTCCCGCACGGGGCGAAGCGGGTAACCACGTTCAAGGACGCTCCCGGCCGCGCCGAGCCTTCCCGGGATGCTGCACGGGTCGGCACTCTGCGGGCCGGCCGTAACTACGTATGGTGCGCCGCTACAGGCGCAACGGTCACCGGCCCAGAAGGGGTGAACGACCGGTGGTTCTTCGTCGATCTGGACGAGGGGGCCGAGCGGGGCTGGGTGTCGGCGTACTACGCGAAGACCGGTGGCGACAACGAGGCCACGGCAGACGATGGCACAGACGTACCCACCTGCCCGGAGTCGGGGAACGGCAGCAAGTCACAGGCTCCCCCGCCGGCGCCATCGGAGCACGGCCACAACCACTACACGTACCGGGACGCCTCGCCGGGCGGCAAGGCACTGGCCCCCGCGATCTGGCAGGCCTCACATGACGACGGCGCACGCGTGATCTCGTGGAGGTACAGCGACACGGCTTCCAGCACAAACAACTCCCTCTTTTGGTGGGGCAAGCGCCACCCCGGTGAGCACGCGTACAAGCGGCTTCACGTGGAGCACTCCGGACAGTGCATCGGCGTTCGGGGCTACCAGGTGATCCAGTCCCCCTGCGGTGAGGGCAACGACGGCTACTGGGCTGTCGTTGACGAAGAAGGCGGTCTGGGCAAGCTGATGAATCTCGCGACTCGCACCTGCATGCATGTGGGCTGGAGCCCCGGCGACCCGGTCGTCCTCGGCTCCTGCGAAGGCGACCGCTCCAAGCTCGCCATCGCAACCGTCGGCCCGGTCGAGGCGAAGAAGCCCGCTCCCGCAGATGAGGCGGCGTGTGCCCCGAGCGTCAAGAAGTACTACCCCGGCAACGCATCCGTCGATGTCCGCTACGGCGAGGTCGACATCAACATCACCGCCTGCCCCGGCGACGACCCCAGCACCTGGTCCGTCACCACCCAGCAGCACACCAACACCATGGGAAACCAGATCTCACTTGACCTGTCGACCGAGGCGAACAACAAGGGGCGGATCACCACCACCAGTCGCACCTTCGAGGTCACGATCATTGCCAAGAACTGCGCTGACCTCCCCCTGGCCGGCCAGAAGTGCTGGACCGCCTCAGAATGGAACGTCGACATCGCCCTCACGAAGGCGGGCAACGACGTCACGGCAGAGCCGAACATGGACCACCCGATCAACCGGAGCATCAACCCGGTGAGCCCCAGCACGAAGCTGAAGCTGTTCGAAAGCAAGTAGCCTCACGCCGTACGCCCCAGGTGCTGGGACGCCCTGCTCATCCGGCCCACGCGCTCCGAGGGTCATGACGCCACGTCATCACGCAGCGGCCGGTCAGCGAACGGTGCCAGGTGCGAGGAACCGACGAAATGCGCCGACCAGGCATGCGACCAAGCCGTTGAAGATCATTTCCCGGGCACCTCAAGATCGTCTCCCGCCGCCCAGCTAGGCGGATGTGACAGGGGGACGCGCTGGCTCACGGCAGATTCGGGCCGGTCCGGTTCAAGCTGACTCGGCAGGCTCACGGCCGGCGCTGCGGGCAAGCCCCTCAGCGCCGCTGTTCCGGCTGGTGAGGCAGCGTAGTTGGTTTTCGCCCGTTTGAGCTCGGCCTATTTGTCGTTTGCGCCCCGAACTCATACGGTTTTGAAGTCAGGCGTTGTGGAGGGCTGCCATGACGGAGGGCAAGGATGCCGAACGCCTGGTAGCGGGGCGGTACCGACTGCTACGCAGGCTCGGGGGCGGCGGGATGGGGCGAGTATGGCTCGCCCACGACCAGAAGCTCGAGTGCGAGGTGGCCCTCAAGGAGCTCGCTCTTCCGGTGGAGATCCCGGAGGAGGAGTTGGACGCCCGGATCGCCCGCGCTCGAGTCGAGGCTCGTCATGCTGCCCGGCTGCGCAGCCACCCGCACGTGGCCACCGTGCTCGATGTTTTCGAGGAGAGCGGCCTGCCCTGGATCGTGATGGAGTTCGTGCCCGGGGCAAGGGATCTCGCCGAGGTGGTACGTGCGCACGGGCCGCTGCCAGCAGCGGAGACTGCGCGCATTGGTCTGGCCGTGCTCGACGCATTGATGGCAGGCCATCGGGCGGGCATCCTGCATCGGGACGTCAAGCCGGCCAACATCCTGCTCGCTGGGGAACCTGACCCGGAGACTCAGGTCCGGGGGCAAGGCGGGCAGGTGATGCTGGCCGACTACGGCATCTCGCTGCAGCCGGACTCGGGCGAGACGCGGCTGACCGGGACGTCGGGGATTATCGGCACCCCAGGATTCCTGGCACCGGAGCGCGCCCGCGGAATGCCACCGAGCCCGGCCTCTGACCTCTTTTCACTCGGTGCCACCTTGTATTACGCGGTAGAGGGAAGCGGGCCGTTCGACCGCCCCACCCCCTACGGGACGCTGACGGCGGTGCTCTTCGAGGAGCCCCCGCCGCCGACCCGGGCTGGAGACCTGGGGCCTGTCCTGGCCGGACTACTGGCCAAGGACCCCGAACAGCGGATGGGGGGCGACGAGGCGATGCGTAAACTCGCCGAGCTCGCCGACACGCCACGTGCGGCACCTCGGATGCGAGAGCCGGCGGCCCCGACAGCCGAGACAAGGCAGTTGCAGCCGGCCAAGCCCTCCGTCGTGGGGCCGCCGCCTGGCGCACCGCCGACCGAGGAAGGCTCCGCGGCCGAGGGCGGAGCCGCGCCGCAGCCGCGGCATCCCCGGCGGTCCAAGCTCCCTTCAGCCCGGCTTCTGGGCGGCATCGCCGCCGTACTGGTGCTCATTGTCGGTGGCATCTGGGCGGGCGCTGCATTGCTCAACGACTCGAACAACAAGACCGCTGAGACCGGTCAGGCCCTGCCGTATGGGAACGAGGTCGGACTGACCAGCGAGCTGAAACCCGGAGACTGCGTCCACGCCTCCTGGCCCGCGGGAAGGTTCAAAGACCTGCCCAAACTGAAAGTCGTGGACTGCAAAAGCAACCCAGACGGCCAGGTCCTGGACATGAACGCATCCACATCCCTGGACGATGCGAGGACCAACGGACAGGGCGTCTGTACGGGCCTCTTGCGTGACACGACGAGCAAGATGGCCGACGTCCAGTCCTTCGCGCTGGTAGCTGGTGAGGCCGGCTGGGAGAACGGTGTACGGAAAACCGCCTGCCTGCTCTTCGGCAAGACCGTCAGCCTCTACGGCCCGGTGGGCGACCACCGGAAGTACGGCGAACAGATCTTCGTCGAGAACAGCTCAATCGGCGACTGCTACAACACCAGGAAACTAGAAGAACACAACTACGCCCATATCCTGATGGACTGCAAAGAACCACATGAACTGCAGGGCCTGGGCTACGTCAAGGCGCCCCAGGGGCAGTTCGGATCTTGGGACGCGAATTACGACCTGTGTGTCAAGCGGTATGGGTCCTACAAGAGTTCCACCCGCGACCTGTATGCCTGGGTTCACGCCAAACAAACCTGGAACCAAGGCTTCCGGTTCGTGATGTGCCTACTTAAGATGCCTGAACCGGGCCAGAAACTTCCGCCCGGCTCACTCCTCCGCTGAACTCAGAGTGCTGGGTGTAGGTGATCGCGTCACGCCGTGACCAGGGCACGCCACCGTTCGCGGGTTGGCTGTTCTCCGTCGAGCCACCGCACGTGACGCACGCGTGACGTCCTCGGCCCGCTCCCTGGTGGATACGCGCCTTCGTACCGGATTCTTTCCAGCATCTGGTGAAACGTCATGCCGGGCCCGCCAGCAGCCGGTTCACGCAGCGGAAGCATCGGGAAGCGGGTGCCTTTCTCGTGTAAAGGGGTTGTCGCTGGTAAGAGGGTCGGCTGGGATGAGCGCCGGTCGTCCCTGCTGATGTTGGTGAGCGCATCCCGCTTGTCTGGGCTCAGGCGTGCCGGGGGCGGCCGAAGAGGAGGTCGTAGCCCGGGGGAAGCTGGAGCAGGATGCGGCGTGTGAGTTCCTCGCCCGCCGCATCGGCGGTCACACTCAGCACGGCGCTGACGTCCCAGGCCACGGTGTGTTCGGTGGCTCCCTCGATCCACGCCGCAGCAGCCCGCAGGAACCGCTCCGGCGGGAGCGGTTCGGTGGCCTGCAGCGGGCTGAGAAGAACTAGGGCGAAGGTCTCCGGGAGCCGGGCGGCCAGCTCGGCCCGGATCTCACCCACCAGATGCGCGCCCAGCAGTGCCAGAACGGTACGCGCAGCCCGCTCGGCTTCCTGAGGTGTGGCGTACTCCCCGCGTTCCTGCACGTGGTCGAGGAATGCTTCCCATCGCATGACCACCACTGCCCCTTTACGTCGTGTGCGAAGGACGTAGTGCGGAGGACGGGACCAGAGGGGGAGATCGATGCCCGTCCTCCGCCGTCGGCGCGGTCGAGAAACCGGCTCCTCAGCCGCTGATCTGCGTGTGCTCGGACCCCCCGCCGATCGCGATCTTGCGGGGCTTGGCGCGCTCGGCGATCGGGATCCGCAGGGTCAGCACCCCTGCTTCGTAGTCGGCCCTGATGCGCTCGGTGTCCAGGGTGTCGGCCAGCACCAGCTGGCGGGAGAAGACGCCCAGGGGCCGCTCGGAGAGCTCCATCTGCACATCGTCGGCCTTCACGACCGGGCGGCGCTCGGCCTTGACAGTGAGCATGTTCCGCTCGACATCGATGTCGATCGCGTCCTTCGCGACACCGGGCAGGTCGAGGGCGATCACGTACTCCTCGCCCTCCCGGTAGGCATCCATCGGCATCGCCGAGGGCCTGGACCAGGTACCGGTCACACCCGTCAGCTGCTGAGCGAGCCGGTCGAGTTCGCGGAACGGGTCAGTGCGCATCAACATCGCGAAAACACCTCCACAGGTCTGGCAGGAACTGCCAATGCGCTTCCTCTGACACCGTTGTAGCATGTCATCCAAACGATGACAAGCGAACTGTCATCCAAAGGGTGACAATCCCGAGAGGACCCTTCATGAACGCCTCCCCCGAGCCCCGTGACCCCACCTCGTTCTTCGCCGCTGCGGCAGCGCTGAACACGATCAACGAAGCCGTCCGCACCGCCCAGACCCCGCAGACCGGAAGGCACCCGGAGGACGGACAAGCCAGTGCGCCACAGGCCCTGGCCGCACTCCTGCTGTTGCGTGAACTGCGCGACCAACTCGCAGGATGGGAACCGGGACTGATCGAGGCAGCCCGGGCAGCAGGCTCCAGCTGGGCAGACCTCGCCCACCCCCTGGGCGTCGCCAGCCGCCAAGCCGCCGAGCGGCGCTACCTGCGCGTACGCCCCGGAACACCCGGCACCACCGGCGAACAGCGCGTACAAGCCACCCGCAGCCGCCGCGCCGCCGACCGCACTATCACCGCCTGGGCCCGGACCAACGCCGCCGACCTGCGGCAACTCGCCGGCCAGATCACCGCCCTCACCGACCTCCCCATCCAGGCCCACACACCCCTGGCCCGTCTCGCCGAAGCCCTCGCCGACAACGACGCCGCCAACCTCATCGATCCACTCGCCGACACCCACACACACCTCAAAGCCAACCACCCCGACCTAGCAGTCCGCATCGATGCCATCACCCACAACGCCGACCGACTCCGCCAAGCCGGCAGCGACGACCGCGGAGCCACCACCTGACGTCCGGAGTCGACGCGCACGCCCCACGGACAGCGCGAGGATCCCGAAGAGGCCCCGGAACAGGTACCTCTCACTCGGGACCTTTCACTGTCCGGCTGTCGAGCCGCACCGTGGGGGAACTGCTGGGTCCGTGATCATCCGCGCCGTCCGGCTGCCGTCCCGGCAGGCGTCATCAAGGCGTGCCCGGGTCTCGCCAGGCGCCCGCGCTCATGCTTCCCACTCCTCCGCCTCCGCCATTGATCTGTCAGTTCTCGGTGAACCCACCAACCGCCCTCCCACGAATCGGGCATCTGGGAGCGTGACCTCACCAGCGGATGGAAAATGCAAGATCGAACTGCACAGTCCTTCGTCGCCCAGCTAGCCATCGCCTGCACATGCAGGGTCGGGGAAGAAAGGACACCTGGCGGCGGCCCTTGGGCAGCCTCAGGCCCTGGCCGGCTTCGTCCTCGAATGCCGATGCCAGAGACAGCAGCCGGATACGGCGCCTTGCTCCCTTGGTGCGTGTCGTGCGGAAGCCCCGGGCCAGCGACACGACGGCGGTCGCGGCGGCCAGGCCACGGCCCGCAGCGCACGCTGCGGTGACGGCCGCCGCGGCGACGCTCGAGCCGGCTGACCTCAGCCGGCCAGGGGAGCGCCGCCGCGGGAGGGGAGGATGACTGCGCCCGCAGGCGCGAGGAGTAGCCGTCTTGCCACGACGGTACGTCGGGATTGTCGGGACCATCCCCGGAGGCGCGGGGAGCAGATCGACGGCCACCACTCCATCCATTTCGGCCCGGGGACCATCCCCGCACCCGCCGGGATGGTCCCAGCACGGACTTCGGCCCGTAGTTGGAGAAGAGCTGCTCCCCGCACCCGCGGGGATGGTCCCGCGAACAGGAACGCGATGAGCGGGGTCACCCACTGCTCCCCGCATTCGCGGGGATGGTCCCCGTGTGGAGATGGAAGCGCCCTGCCCGGTCACGAGACCAGGTCTTCACTGATGCGACGGGCAGCAAGCGGGGCCAGGCGCTCCATCCAATCGCCCGCCCGGACCGGCTGCGTCGCGGCGGGGGTGGCCGCACCGGTGCGGCCACCCAGCTCGGTGAGCTCGGTACGGCAGGGCTTGCACAGCCCGTCCTCGAGCGCGGGGCCGATCAGGAAGATACGGAGCGGAGTTGAACCGCGGCCGGGCGTAAATTGCCCTGTTGCTGGCGGCCCACCCCCCGCGGGCAGCCTGTACGCAGGTGCGGGAGGGGAGGGACGGCGTGGACTTCCTGTTCACATGCGGGTGGTGCGGCGAAGAGAACGTCCTGTACGGGGAGCGGACCGGATTCTGGGGGACTAGGTTCGAGGTGCCGGAGGAGTTCGACTGCTGGTCGTGCAGCGGCACCTCCACTACCCCGGACGGACCCTGGACTCCCGCTGACTAGGGCTTGTCCCGAGGAAACTGCCGCTCGCGCGTGAACATCGAGAGCGGTGAAGGCGAGCGCGGACGCCGCCGCGACCGGATCCGCGTCCAGCTCGCCCGGCTCCACCAGCTCCAGGAACTCGCGCCGGGCGGTGGCGATTTTGGCCTCCAGCGACGGACGCTGGCCAGCAGTGAAGCGTTGCTCATCCGGATTCGCCCGAGGGTTGTTCGGTACCTGGGCGGACGGGGTTCTTGAACCGGGCTCCGCATGAAACGGGGGGACCTATACCTCTCGTACGGCATTCAGGCAGCGGGTGCCTTGGGTGCGCAGAGCGTCGGCAAGTTCGGGTGGGGCGTGGGTGAGGGTGAAGTCGGCGTCGACCGAGGTGATCATCCACGCGAGGTCGCGGGGGGTGCCGGCGCCCAGGTGCAGCAGACAGCTGTGGTCGTCGACGGGTTCGATGACGCCCATGCCGGGCCAGACGCGGTCGGCGACCGCTGCGGCGCGCTCGTGCAGGGTGATGATGGCCTGGAAGGGCCACGTCTGCGACGACAGCTGGTGGGCCAGATAGGCGGCCACGTCGCCGTCGGGGAGTTCACGGGGGGTGAACTGCGGGCCGGTCGGAGTGCGTGGGGTGAGCCGGTCGACGCGGAAGGTGCGCCAGTCGGTGCGTTCGGTGTCCCAGGCGACCAGGTACCAGTGGCGCCCGAAGCTGACCAGGCTGTGCGGCTCGACCGAGCGGATGCTTGGGCCGTGGCGGGGGCTGGTGTAGTCGAAGCGCAGCCGCTCACGTCGGCGGCACGCCTCGGCGATGGCCATGAGGGTGTCCGTGGAGACCTCGGGGGCCGGGACGGCGCCGGCCCGGACGGTAGTGGTGTGCAGGGTGTGCACCCGGTGCCGCAGCCGGGATGGCAACACCTGCTCCAGCTTGGTGAGTGCGCGCAGGGAGGACTCCTCGATCCCGGTGACCGAGCCGTCGGCCGCGGTGCGCAGGCCGATCGCGACGGCGATGGCCTCATCGTCGTCGAGCAGCAGCGGGGGCAGCTCGGCGCCGGCGCCGAGCCGGTAGCCGGCGGCGCCCTGGGTGGCGTTCACCGGGTAGCCGAGCTCGCGCAGCCGCTCCACATCGCGGCGCAGGGTGCGCCGGCTGACTGCGAGGCGTTCGGCGAGCTCGGCGCCGGACCAGTCGCGGTGGGTCTGCAGCAGGGAGAGCAGCTTCAGCAGCCGCCCGGAGGTCTCGAGCATGCTTCCAGACTGCCCGAAGGTTAGGACCGGAAGTGACCTAAGCGAGCCGTAGCGTCACAGCCATGGCAAACACGACACCCGGCATCCGATCTTTCCGCATCGACATTCCGCAGACCCACCTCGACGAGCTGCACGCCCGTCTGGCCGCCAGCCGTTGGCCGGACGAGCTGCCCGGTGTCGGCTGGAGCCGCGGCGTTCCGTTGGCTTACCTCAAGGATCTCGCCGAACACTGGCGCACCGCCTACGACTGGCGGGTGCACGAGGCGGCGCTCAACAAGCACCCCCAGTACATGACCACCATCGTTGGACAGAACATTCACTTCCTGCACGTGCGCTCCCCCGAGCCCGACGCCACGCCGCTGATGCTGCTGCACGGCTGGCCGGGCTCAGTGGTGGATTTCCTCGATGTCATCGGGCCCTTGTCCGATCCCCGCGCGCACGGCGGCGATCCGGCAGGTGCCTTCCACCTGGTCGTCCCCTCGCTGCCGGGGTTCGCGTTCTCCACACCGCTGGCCGGGCCGGGCATGGGCGCGGCCACGATGGCCGGGGCGCTCACCCAGCTGATGTCCCGCCTCGGCTACACGCGCTACGGAGTCCAGGGCTACGACACCGGCTCGTGGGTCGCCCCGGAGATGGGCAAGCAGGCCCCGGACCACGTCATCGGCATTCACGTCAACGCGATGATCACGTTCCCGGTCGGCGCGGAAGGCGAGATGGACGGCCTCACCGAAGGCGATCAACGACGCTGGCAGGCGATGCAGAACTTCAACGACGGCTACTTGCAGTGCAACTCCAAAAGGCCGCAGACGGTGGCCTACGCCCTCACCGACTCCCCTGTGGGCCAGCTGGCCTGGATCGTGGAGAAATTCAAGGAGCTCACCGACCCGGAAGATGGGCTGCCCGAAGACAGCATCGACCGGGACCGCATCCTGACCGGGGTCTCGCTGTACTGGCTGACCGGCACCGCCGCTTCAGCCGCCCAGGTCTACTACGAGGAGATCTCCGCCAACGCCTGGAGCGAGGCCGCAGCCGACGACTGGAGCACGGACTCCAGCGTCGACACCGCGCAAGACACCAGCTGGGGCAACGGCCAGGACAACTGGGCAGCCGACCGGCGCGGGACGGTGCCCACCGCCGTACTGGTCTCCACCCACGACGTGACCATCCGCCGCTGGGCCGAACGCGACCATAACGTCGTGCGGTGGACCGAACTCGACCGCGGCGGCCACTTCCTCGCGATGGAAGCC
The DNA here is from genome assembly GCF_042736455.1 of Streptomyces sp. NPDC060064. Classification (NCBI taxonomy): domain Bacteria; kingdom Bacillati; phylum Actinomycetota; class Actinomycetes; order Kitasatosporales; family Streptomycetaceae; genus Streptomyces; species Streptomyces sp. NPDC060064. The sequence goes on along the minus strand of NZ_JBHWWF010000024.1, from coordinate 26,300 downwards.
CCGGACCTGCTCGTCAGCGACGTCCGCGAGTTCTTCGGCAATGCACGCTGAGGGGGGAGATCCGAACCCTCAACTGGCGGACGAATCAGCCTCATCACTGAGCATGCAACCAAGTGGGGACAGGAGCAGGGGCGGGTATTTTCAGGGCTCTGTCCGCAGTTTCGTGAATTCCCAGGTCAGCGGCGGGAACGGCGGATCGTTTCGGCAAGGTGTTTCCCACCGTGGCGAGCAAGGCGGTCGAGGATGTGCTGTTTCCCGGGATCGATGTGCGGGTGGAGCGGGTGAGCGACTCCTCCGACGTCCTGGTGGTGGAGGCGGTGTCGACGGCTCGTCCGGGCCGGTGCCCGGACTGCCGGAAGCAGGCGAGACGCGTACACAGCACGTACCAACGTGCCTTGGACGAGCGGCCGTTGGGTCCTCGCCGGGTCATAGTCCGGTTGCGGGTGCGCCGGTACTTCTGCGACCGGAAGAGCTGTTCCCGAAAGACGTTCGTCGAGCAGGTGCCGGGCCTGTCCGAGCGGCACCGCCGCTCCAGCACCGGGCTGACGGGCTGGCTGCGGTCGATCGCGATCGAGCTCGGTGGCCGTCCTGCCGCCCGGCTGTGCCGCCGACTGCGGCTGCCCGCGGGCCGGACCCGGCTGCTCAGGCTCCTGACGGCAGGGCCGGGGCTTTCGCGCAGTGGCGGGCGCCGCTCCCCCACCGGATTTCCGCGACTGCGTCCTCCAGCCAAGCGAACGTCGCCGCGATCGCCCGGGCGTGTGCCTCTAAGGGCTTCAAGATCAACGCGTTGCCCCTCTGGCGTATCTCGGTTACACCCCTGGCTGGGGGTCCTCGTTGTCTATGTCCGGGGAGATCTGGCGGGCATCGTGGGCCGGTTCACCGGCCAAGCGCCGCTGGAGGTCGACGTGGCGGAATTGGTATAGGCCAGCGACTTGCCGCAGCACCCCCCGCCGCTCATGGGCGTCGGAGAGAAAGCCCATCAGGTCACGGGGCAATCCGCATCTGAGCGTCAGATACCAGCGCGTCGCCGTGAAGGGCAGCCATGCAGATCGATATGGCATGCCTGCGGCGACGTACATAATGGCCACCACAAGTCCCACTGTTGCCCCACTGATCGACCCCTTCACCGCAGCCTGGGCGAAGTCTCCTGAGAGCCTGTTCCAGACCGCCTGTCCGGCACCTACCGTGATCGTGCCCGCCGCCACGGCTGCGAAGACGCCCTGCAAGAAGGATCGACGATCGCGGGCCAAAAGGCTGGCCGGACCTCCCGTTTTCGTCACGTCGGCTGCAGCCGGTCGCACGCCCCCGAGAATTACGCCCCCGATCGCGATCGGAAAACCGACAGCGATCCCAACTGAGACGCCGACAACGGTGGCAACAGCAATGCCAACGGCGAACCCAACCGCGGCGCCGAGAAGAGCCGTCCTGCTGGCCACGGACCATCCCACGGCGGTCAACGGGGCGGGTTCCCGAGACCAGATCCGGGATGTGCCCGGCAGGAGGCCCCGGGCGGCGATCACGCCAGCAGAGCCAATGGCGAACACCACGGCCAGGGTGAATCCTGCGGATCCCATGGCGACAGCGCCCGCGGCCATGTCTGTCCATGAGCCGCCGGTGGTCAAACTGACCAGTCCGTACACGACGCCGCCGACGCACGCACCAACCACGCTGACCGGGATCAAGACAGTCATGGCAGCGATGGCCCACACGAACAGGGCGGTCGGTCCTCGGGGCACGGTAAGCGGTAATCGCCACCAGGCCAGGTCGGGTGTCCCGCGTAGATCGTGATCTAGATGGCGGGCAAGGAACGTCAGCGCCCGCTTGGCCTGATCGACCGGGAAAGGCAAGGCCGCGCCTGGGACAATCGGCCGATACGCGGCTGGAACGAAGCCGTCGAACAAATGGCGCTCCAGCGCCGCCCGATCGGGAAAGAGGGCGGGATCGCAGAGATCGGCGGGATCGGGCACCACCACGTCGGGATCGGTGCCCGGACGAGGGTTGTAGATAGTCCGGGCCAGAAACAGCATGAGCGGCGTGCGCAGGGTCAGCCCCACCGGCGAATCAGCACCCAACTGTTGGGCAACCGGCTCCCAGCGGCTGAGCGCGGAGGCATCACCGCCGGCATCCCGCACGAGATAGGAGTCGACAGCATCAGCATCAAGAGGCTGCAGTTCGATACCCGCCGCCCCGGCGAGCTTGATTGAAATACGCCCGTCGGCGGCCGCGGCTTCCCGGTACTCGCGCGTGCGGCTCGAGACGATCACGCCCTGCCCGGGCGTCAGCGAACCGTTGATGGCATCGAGCGCGGCCGACCGCGATGCGGAGGACAGCTCGTCAAGCCCGTCAAGAATCGGCAGGATCATGCGCTGATCCAATAGCGCACGAGCACGAGTCACCGAGCCGCGGCGCCCTGGCGCGGATACCGGCTGCTCCAGCCCCGGATAGTCACGGACCAGGCAGGCGGCCATCCACTCGTACAGCCCCTGGCCGAACGGATTCCACGAAGCCAGGGAAAAGATGACCGGCACCGGCCAACCGGCCTGACCGGCGCGCAAGTCGATCAGCCCCTCGGCCAACTGGACCAGCAGCATGGTCTTGCCGGCGCCCGGCTCGCCCAGCACCACCAATCGCCGGGTCGGCACGCGTGTGGTGAAGACCTCAAGGATCTGCGACCAGTCACCACTCAGACCATCCGACCCGTGCGTCCACCCGGCCGAGTCGGCAGCCGGTCCCTCGGGCCACGCCCGCGCGATGGACGCGAGCAGCGGCCAAGCCTCAACCAGGTCATCGGGGGCAGGCCGCCACGAAACAGCGAGCGCATAGGGATCATTGAGCCGCCGCAAGCGCACCTCGTCCTGCCACTGCGCCCTCACCGCGCGGGCGAGGTCATCCGCGATGCGCGCGAGATCCTGTCCGCTGCCCGCATCCAAGTGATCCGCGCGGAACGTGGCCCAGGCCAGATACAGGCCAGGCGCCGCAGTCAGCACGGTCGCAGCAGTCGCGGCCACGCCCAGGTGGAAGTGGTGCGCAAGAAACACGGCCCCGCCAGCGCCGAAGACCGTCAACGCCAAATAGACCAGGCCGACATAGCCGCGCGCGTCCCGACCCCCAGTCGCCATGCCGATCATCATCGCGCGCACCAAAGCCCTGTCGCACCGGAACTGCCGATCGTTCATTAAAACCGTCCACAATCTCCCAGAAGTCCCTCATCACCTCAGACAAGAACAAGGGCAACACCCTTTCGCCGTCACTGCGTACCACGCCCTCGCCGACGTCCCATTCGTGCTCCAGGGCCAACCCGGAGCGCAGGCGGCCGCCATGCTCCAACCACGCGCGGGTTCCGCCCCGTTCGCGTCCAGGAATCCGCCAACCAGCCCGCTTCCCGCCGCCAGGAGCTCGCGGTCGATCGGACCGCATCCGGGTGCTGGCCCTCGCCGAACAGCAGCTCCGCCTGCCACTCCGTCACCACCGCACCCGGCACCAGGGCCAGCGCGGGCAGCCCCCGCCCCAGCCACACCCGGCCTCTTCCTGGGCGACCTCAACCGGCTTCGAGGCGGGCGAAGGCCGTCGCCGGACTGCCGTGAAAATACTGCGCAGCAGCGGCGCCGCTGCTGCTGCGTGTGTCTGATCCCAGCTCCCCGGTGGCCGGGTCCTACGTTGAGTAACAGATTGGCGTCTGGCATTTGAGAGGTCTGCCGTCTTCGTTACGTTGACGCACAAAAGTACTGGCGGGGGCGTGCCCCGATCGCAGCGATCTCTCGGGGAGACACGTGTCCACACCACCGCCACTGACAGATGTGCCGATACCGAGCTACGCACGCCGCTGTGTTGGCCGGGTGCTTGTGCCGCTGGTGTCCCTAGGGATCTCCTCCTGGGCGCCTTTTGCCTGGTCGGCGGTGCGTCAGCGTACATTCGCTGACGTCGTCCTCGCGGCGGTTTCCTTCGTAGCGGTGATCTGCACGATGGCATACAGCTACAACGGAGGAAACGGCGTTGCCATCTGGATGGTGCTGCTGACGTTGATGCTGGGTGGCGGTGCGCTGGCAGGTGTCCGTACTCCGCGCACGGAGAATGTCCGCTCCGGTAGCAAGTCAGCGGCGGTCTGGCTGGTCACCGCATTGACGGTGGTCTACTTCGTCGTGGCCGGGGCTTTCGGGGAGAGCGAGCCCTCGAACCAGGATGAGACCACGCCGCCTGTTGCATCGCCTGCACCTTCGTTGCCATCTGCGTCAGAGCCCTCACCAAGACCCGCCGTAACGGTGACCAGGACCGTGACTCCACCCGACCTGTCAGAGACAGAAGAAGAGGAAGAAGCAGAGGTAGACGCCACAGGCGGAACTGGCGGCCAGGACTTCGACGGGCAGGTGGGCATCCAGTTTGGATACGCCTGCTCCCCCGTCGGCGCGCCCGGCATTGCCGAGGATGGACGTCCAGCCAAGTGCTACATGGGCAAAGACGGCCGGGCTCGGTGGGGCTATGACTCGAACCGTGGTTAACACCGTCATGCACCATCAATCAGAGCGAGCACTTCCACCGTCGGCCGGACGTCGCCGAAGGATCGGTAGACGGTGCGGAGGGTGGCGTTGTGGTCCTGGTCGCGGCCGGTGGCATTGGCATCCGCGACCATGATGACACGGTAGCCGAGGGTGAAGGCGTCGCGAGCCGAGGACTCGCAGCACACGTTGGTGACCGTGCCGGTGATCAGGACTGTGTCGATCGTGCGCTCCTGAAGGAGCTCGGGGAGTGGGCAGCGGCCGGGGAAGAAAGCGCTGGGCGCCGACTTCTCCCCCAGAAGGTCGTCGGTGCCGGGGGTGAAGCCGTGCCACAGCCGCTTGGGGAGCGGTCCGCTGCCGCCGCAGTTGCGGAACATCTCGGCGGCTTCGGGACCGTGGAATTCGTCGCCGACCAGAGTGCGTTCGGTGCGACCAGGCAGGACCCAGGCGACGGTTCCGCCAGCGGTACGCAGCCCGTCGGCGAGGTGCTGGATGTTCGGAGCGATGCCGCGGGCGTAGGGGTTGGCGTCGACGAAGAACGGCACCATGTCGACCACCACCAGCGCCGTGCGGGCGGGCTCAAGGCTCGTGTACGCGAACCGGCGGCCGCGGCGCTCCTCCTGACGCCGGTACTCCCGGTTATCGATGCGCCAGGCGCGGATGAGAGTCTCGGTGTTGTCCTGCACGGCAGACTCCTGTCAGTCGTGGTCGGGGTGGAGCCCGCGATTGGTACCGGATCGGCCGATGTCCAGGTCCAGGAAGGACGTCAGTGGGGTGCCGCTGTTCCAGAAGCCGAGCAGGTTGATGTCGATAAGGCACAGGTTCTGCCGGGCGGCGAAGTCACGGGCTGGTTTGGTGAAGACGCAGGAGGCGACGAAGACGGGAACGTCGGCCCCGTGCTCGGCGCGGGCGGTGCCGTTGAACGTCTGGATGTCGCGGCTGCCGACTGTGCGGTGCTTCGCGTACCGCTTGCACTGGATGACGATCTTCCTGCCGTCGGGCAGGTAGCCGGTCACATCGGCTCCCAGGTCGCCGGCACCACCGACTCGCTTCACGTCGGTACAGCCGTCCCGGCGGCATAACTCCGCGACGTACTCCTCGAACTCACGGTCGTCCATCGCCCAGACCGCGTCCAGCGACCGACGGGCCTGCCGCCTCGCCTCTTCAGCAAGCCGTGCCCTCTCAGCCTGTGCTTCGCGTCGCCCGGCGCGTACCAGGACCGTGACCACGACCGCAGCCACAACGGCGGCTAACGCCGCCAGCAGCACCGTCCCCATGAGTTCCTGCCCCTCCCGTTGTTCGGCTGTGTGCAGCCTTGTTGCTCCCCATCCGGAGTCAGGTCTATCCGGTGTGGTCAAGGCCCGAGCCGGTGTGGTCGCTGCTGTGACAGGCAGCGCAGCCCAGTGTCATTGCTCTGTCTGGGCAGCTCAGCTGGTGCTCAGCATCGCCAGGTCGGGGTAGCGCGGCAGGAGGCGGCGCTCTATTACGACGTAATAATCCGGGCCCCGGCTGCAATCACTGCGGAGCTGGCGTCTTCACTGTGGCGCCCGTTCGGTAACGAAAGCGGCCCCGCTCCTCCACCGGCGAGTGGAAGAGCTCGGCCCGGGTGCTCTGGCGCTACAGGTCCTTCAGGAGAAGTTCGGCGACCTGCTGGCGGTACTCGGGGCTGCTGGCGGCTGCAAGGTCGGCCACGAACGCCTCCGGTCCTCCGAGCAGTTCCAGGTAGCGGCCGATCATCGGGTGCCGTTCGGGTGCGAGCACCTTCGAGAAGATGATGTCCATGCTGGCCACGCCGTCTGCCCATGGCATCTTGATCTGAGGCGGCTTGCTCGCGGGCTCCGCACGGGGATCGGGAACAGCCACCGTCGGTTGACCCTGCAAGTCGGATGCGTGACGGCCGGGTTCATTACGTCGTAGTAGTCATCACCAGTCTCTGATGCACCGCCAGCGGGATATGTCCATTCCGGAATGGCTGCGCCTGGAGGTGCAAGCGGGGTCAAATGCTGCATGCCCTACAGACGCAGGCAGCAGTTACACCGGATGGCTAGTCGAACAGCACGAGCCGGGGCTGTGCCGACGCCCCCTACCGGCCGTGGCACTGTCAGCTCGCCAATACCTGGGCAGCGGGATGCGGAGTCCGTAGCGGTAGCGATCACTCGCGAGCCGCGCGGCGCGTCGTCGCCTCAAGCCGAGGACGCGCCAGAGCGGTCCGCAGGACGTGGTTGGACACGTTGGATCGAGCTCGCCTCGGTTCTGACCGCCTCCGTCGTGACAGTCGCCACCCTGCTGTACTCCAACGCCCAGGTGCGCGACGAGCTGAAAGTCAACCGTGACATGTTGAAAGTCAGCCGCGACGAGTTGCGGGTGAGTCAGGAGGGCCAGATCACGGACCGGTACACCGCGGCCGTGGAGAACCTTGGCAACGAGGCTATGGACGTGCGTTTGGGCGGCGTATACGCCCTGCAGCGCATCATGCAGGACTCCCGCCGTGACCAGCCCACCATCGCCAACGTCCTGGCCTCCTATGTGCGGGCTCATGCGATCAGGCCGCCGAGCGAGAGCAGCAGGGAAGTGCCGGCTGATGCGCTTGCGGCGCTCAAGGTGCTGGTGAACCGTAACCCGCGCCTGGACGGCGACTTCACGCTTGATCTGCGCCAGACCCATCTTGCTGGTGTAGATCTCAACACGAGTCTGCTGGGCAAGCCAGGCCGGTGCGCCAACCTTGAGCTCGTGAACTTCCGCGGAGCAGACCTGACCAGCGCCGACCTCACCGGCGTGTTGATGCATGAGGCGACGCTCCAGGGCACAAACCTGAGCAAGGCAAACATGCGGGGCGCAGACCTGACCGAAGCGACTCTGATCGGTACGAAACTCAAGGACGCCCGCCTATTCGATGCTGACTTGACCGGTGTCTTCATCTCCGGAGCGACGTTGGCGAATGCGGATCTCGGCCTCGCTGCCTTGAGATCCGCCCGGGTCTTCGCCGTAGATCTGACCCACGCACGGCTCCGCGGGGCGGATCTGCGCGGGACAAGCTTCCATTTGTCGGACCTCAGGGGGGCCAATCTCGAGTCAGCGAACCTGATGGGGGCGAACTTGATGACTGCCCGGGTGGCGAAGGCGCAGGTGCTCAGTGCTGTCATCAACTCCAAGACGCTGCTCCCCCAAGTGCTGTTCAGGGACCGCGACGTCCAACGGCGCATCGCCGATGTTGAAGCTCTGATCAGGAAGGACCCGGACCACTTCTCAAAGGAAGCCCCGACGCCCTTCATCTGCTCGTCCCCCGCGGGTGGTTCGGTGAGGTGATGACGTCGCCTTCGCCGGTCGCGAGCTAGGGGCCCAGGCCGTCCCCGCACCCGAAAGGCCGAAGAGGGGAATCGCGGCGGCTGCGGTCAGTTCCAGTCGGGCTTGGGCCGACGGGGCGAGGGCGGCGATCTGGTCTCGCCTTGCTGCTAACTGATCGCGGTCCTATGTGTTCGTCTCTGCAAGTGCGTCCTCCAGCCGTCCGCGCAACGGCTCCAGTCTTTCGGGCGCCACGTTCAGTAACTCCTGCAGTTCTCGCAGGTCGTCCAGCGCTTCCCGAACGAGCCCACGGCCAGGGACGGTGTGCAGGAAGCGATCCAGCTGCCCAGCGGCCTCCTCCCAATCGGGTACCGCACAGTGGAGAATGAATAGGTTCCCCCGAGCCCGCGCTGAACCGACACCCTCGGCAGCCTGGGCCGCAAATATCTCTTCTGCTCGACGCCAATGCTCATGCTCTTCAGGCCTGGCGAGCAGACGTAAGGTCACCGCGATTTGGTAGTGCCACACGCCCTCATCGGGGTCGAGTTCAATCGCACGGGTGAAGTCAGCCAGAGCCTCGTCAAACCGCCCCAGGAGCTGGTAGGTCAGGCCGCGGCCAGCAACGGCCGCGCTGTCATCGGGATCGAGTTCAATCGCACGAGTGAAGTCAGCCTCAGCCTCGTCAAACCGCTCCATGCGCAGGTAGGTTTCGCCGCGGTTGGCGACAGCCCAGGCATACGTGGCGTCGAGCTCAATCGCCCGAGTGAGATCGGCCAGAGCCTCGTCAAACCGCCCCATGCGCAGGTAGGTTTCGCCGCGGTCGGCGACAGCCCAGGCATACGTGGCGTCGAGCTCAATCGCCCGAGTGAAGTCGGCCAGAGCCTCGTCAAACCGCCCCATGCGCAGGCAGGTCAGGCCGCGGCCAGCAACGGCCGCGCTGTCATCAGGGTCGAGTTCAATCGCACGAGTGAAGTCAGCCAGCGCCTCGTCGGTGCGGCCAACCTCCTGGTAGTAGAGGCCCAAAACCATGCGGGCCCCGATCGTGTCGCGGTGGTCAGGGCCCAACAACTGCTCGTAGCTTGCGACAACCCGTTCCATGAGGGTGACCCCCTCGTCGGTACGGCCGGCCTCCCAGTACCAGACGGCCAGGTTTGCTCGAAGCTTCCAGGTGGTGAGGCGGCCAGGGCCCAGCGCTTGCTCGTAGTCGGCGACAACCCGTTCTAGGAGGGGGATCGCTTCGTCGGTGCGGCCGGCCTCCCAGTAGGTGTCAACTAAGCCACCCTGGACGCCCAGGGTGGTGACGTGGTCAGGGCCCAGCAATTGCTCGCAGTCGGCAACCGCCCGCTCCATGAGGGTGACTCCCTCGTCAGTGCGGCCCGCCTGGCAGTAGCAGAGGCCCATAACCATGCGGGCTCCGAGGGTGTCGGGGTTGTCAGGGCCCAGCAATTGCTCGCAGTCGGCAACCACGCGCTCCAGCATGAGGATGAGCGCCTCGTCGGTGCGGCCCGCCTGGCAGTAGTAGAGGGCCATGATCATGCGGGCCCTTAGGGTGTGGGGGTTGTCAGGGCCCAGCGATTGCTCGCAGTCGGCAACCGCTCGTTCCATCAAGGCGAGCGCCTCGTCCGAGCGGCCAGCCGGCTGGTAGCAGAAGGCTAAGAGCATGCGGGCACCCAAGATTCCGGTGGCGTCCAGCAATTGCTCGCTTTCGGTAACTGCCCGTTCCAGCAAGGGGAGCGCCTCGTCCGAGCGGCCAGCTAGCTGGTAGCAGAGGGCCAAGAGCATGCGGGCACCCAAGAGGCGGGAGGCTGCCGGCAATTGCTCGTTTTCGGCAACCGTCCGTTCCAGCAAGGGGAGCGCCTCGTCGGAGCGGCCCGCTAGCACGTATCCCATGCCCAGGCCCACCCGAGCGCTCACGGTGTCGGCGTGGTCATGTCCGAGCAGCCGCTCGGAATCGGTGGCCAGGCGCTGCCAGTGGGTGATCGCAGCCGCATACAGGCGCACAGTGATCAGGCTCACTCCGGCTCGGTAGAGGACCGAATGGCCGTCGGGGCTCCAGAGGACGTCCGCGGCATGTGTCGTCAGGGTGTCCGTGTTCGCCCTCAGTACGGCTGTGAGGTCGGGGTCGGTGTGGTCGGCCTCGGGCCAGATCTCCGCGAGGGCGTCCGCAGCCGCTCTCACTGTGGCGGGGGTGTCGGAGGCAGGCGTGGTTTCGCGGGCTGCGCGGGCGGTCAGGGTGTGGAGCCGCACGGCACGGGGGCCGGCGATGGAGTCGCAGGTGATGAGCCCGTACCGGTGCAGCAGTCGCAGCGCGGCCCGCGCCTGCTCCGTGTCCACGTCGACTGGTTCAGCCCCAGCAAGCGGGGGGCGTTGGGCGGTGAGGTAGTCGATGGCCGCAGAGGTGGCCCACAGATCTGCGGGGTGCCCGGCAGTGTCCAGGTGGGCGGCGAGCCGGATCGCTGGGGTGGCCAGTCCTACGGGTTCGCATTTCTGAGCGGCATCGAGGGCGAGCAGAAGCGCGGTTGTGACGGGCCTCCCGTAGCCTTCGGTGTCCGCCTGCCGCGGCAGGAGCTTACTCAGAGAGGAGCGGCGGTCGGCGAAGCGTTGAAGGTAGTGCGCGCAGGACACGTCCTCGTTGATCACGTATGCGGCAGCGTGGGCCAGCGCCAGCGGTAGGTGCCCCAACTCCTGTGCCAGCTCTTCGGCGGTGTCGTCTAACAGGTGGGTCGCTCGCATGTCGGTGAGCCGTTCGCGGAGATAGGCGACGGCTTGGGCAGGAGTGTAGGCACCGAGATTCACAATCATCCTGCCGCTGCCGGACAACAGGGTGTCTCGGCGTCGGGTAGTGGCTACCACCCGCCGGCCGCCGGGGCGGCCAGCCGGCCACCACTCGCCGATGTCCTCGGGGTCGGTGATGTCATCGAGTACCACCAGCCAGGAGCGCGAGGTGGTGGCCAGCCACTCCATGAAGGCCCGCGCGTCGGCTTCGGCATCCAGTCCCTGCGCGCCCGCGGCCTGCACCTGCTGTGCAGCGCGGGCGTATAGGGCAATGACCCGCTCGGTCTCGGTGGCGTCCACCCACACCACCAATTCGGTTCCCTCCGCCAGGGCTTGGTGGGCGGAAGCGGCGGCCAGCTGGGTCTTACCGACCCCGCCACCGCCGGAGAGCACCTGGGTCAGCGCCCTTGGCGTGTGGGACTCGCCAGTCGCCTCGACCGCGTGGCGCAGTTCGGGCCGGGTTTGGAAGGCAGAGGCCAACAGCGGCACAGTGCCCACCTGCACCGGCCAGACCACCGGAGCCCGCGGCGGTGTGTGAATTGCCGCCTGCGCGATGGTGACCTTGCCAATCCAATTGGCAGCGAGGCCGCCCCGATCGCCGAAGACCACTTGCTCAGCGGCAAAGCTGGGCCCAGGAGCAAAGCCGGGCCCGATCAGCTCGAGAAGGGGCCCGGTTGCGGAGGGTTTACGATCCGGGCGCCTCCTTCGATCACTCCGCTGGCGATCGCCCCCCGGTCTGCGCGGATGTTCACGTCCCTGCCGCCGGTCACTCCACCTGGTCCAGTCGGCGCCCCGGCGTGATCCTGCCGGGCCAGCAAAGCCCGCAGCCCGTCTGCGGCCTGCTCCTGCTCAGTGTCGTTCAGGTCCTCCAGGAAGGCCGCGAAGAGCGCTTCCCAGGCGGCTTCCTGGCGGATTCGCTCCCGCTCCAGTCGCTCTTCCCCAGCTGTCTCCAGCGCAGCCGCACTCCGGTCCAGACGTTCAATCTCGGCCTGTTCCCTTTGGGTGTTCCCACGGCCGAACCAGGCCGCGATCGTCGAACGGAATCCCGCCCAGGCATCCGTTCCTGCAGCCTGCACCACTGCCGCACCGCCGGCTGCAGCCAGCGCCGTCAAGCTCTCCGTCAGCATCCACAGTCCTCTCAAGCTCCAGACTTCTGCCTGGGAACACGGTCCGCACCGACGGATACCGGTCTCGGCGCCTAACAACGCTCCGAACCGGCAGTTCCCCCGCCCTAGCGGTCTAACCGCGTCACGACCGCCCTTAGCGTCAGGGTAGACCCGCTGCAAAGATCAAATTGCGGGTTCTCAGACAGACCTAGAGCTGGTCAGTGGACGGCTTCGTGGGGAGAAGGCTCTTAACCGGGTTAAGTCCCCGCGCAAGCCGAGGTCGCAGAGTGCGGCTGCGCCAGCTCCCGAGTCCGCCCTCGATGGGTCCTCCGTCGACGTGGTCGACCCCTCCGTGCCCGCGCAGTCAGCTCCGGTTCTTAACCCGGTTAAGACGGCCGCAGCTGAAGAATCGTCGGTACTCGATTCCCTTCCCTGGGGGGATCCCAGCTGGTTCGACCGGGAGCTGCGCCGGCGCATGGCAGCCGAGGACCGCGAGAAGTTGGTGTGGCTAGTCCAGGCCAAGGACGACACCTGACCGAGCAGGCGGCACTTAACCGGGTTAAGAGACCCACCCGCCCCAAACGAAAAAAGCGGCCTCCCCCCTGGCTTCCGGGTGGAGGCCGCTTCGCATGTCCCCATTGTCCTGTCTCGGCGAAGTTAGCCGGAGTCGGCTGGCCGACCTGGCCGGACTGTCTTCGCTGAGCCGTGACACGTTAGTTGGAACTTGGCCACGCATCTTGGAACCGGGAGACGTCCGGTCGGGTGTCGATCTGTGCTGGTCAGCGCTGGGTGGCCAAGCGCATCGCTATGTGGCCCGACTGATTCGGATCCTCCTGGGTCGCGTGACGATCGCCCATGCCGGCCGCGACGACTGGAGGTCAGCCGATCCGGCGGAACATGATCGTTCCCGGAATCCGCCTTCCCGGAAGCGTCACTGTGATGATGTGGCCTTCCGTGTCCGAGTCCAGGGAGGCCGCAGTGTCCCGAACGCCGCAGGAGATCTTCGAGGGTTACCTTTACGCCGGTGCCATGACCCGGAATGCCGATGCCCTTGCCGAGAGCTTCACCGCGGACGGCGTCTTCGAGGCGCCGCTCATGCCCGCCGGCGCCACCTTCCCCAGGAGGTTGGTGGGGCGCGAGGAGATCCGTAGCGCGATGGCGGCGTACTACGAGCAACAGGTGAAGGACGACCGCTCGCCGAGCCTTGAGAAGTCCGGATACGTGCTGCACACCACCTCCGATCCAGACGTGTTCATCGCCGAGATCGACGCGGTCTTCGACGGGGACGGAGATGACGTGGCTGTCTCGCTGGTACAGATTTTTCGCATCCGCGACGGGAAGATCGCTCGACTGCGTGACTACTTCGCGCCCGAGGTGATGAGCTGAGGACGTCCGAGCAGTTCCCGCCGCAAGGATGCCTGACCTTTCGGCCGCTCCTTGGCCGGCGGCGACCCGTTCCCGGGCTGCCGCCATCAACGGGCTCAGGGTGGAGCAAGCTCTCCCAGGAGATCAGGTGTGAGCACAACGGAGCGGTCGGACTCGGACCGGCAGGATGAGTCTTGCTGCGTTGACCACCGCTCTCTTCCATGTCCCCAGGAGCGCAGTCGTCTCCGCTACCGCATCGGCATCTTCGGAACTGGTTCCAACAAGAATGACGAGTGACCACTTGGTTCCAAGAATCTTGGCAAATCAGTTCCAACAACCGTGTCACGCACAACGAGAACAGCCAGGCCAACACGTCTCGCCGGTTCCAACTATCGCGTCACGGCTCAAGAGCCTAGAGAAACGGTCGTCGCCCCCGGAGAGGAGTAGACGACAAGCACTGTGCTGACGAAACGACAGTTGTCGTGCCTCTAGAAGACGAGAGTGCAGGTCGCGGCACCGGATGACGACAACTACCCCGCTGAGTCACAGAGGGTGTGACTCGGCACGCCAACTGTCGTGTCGGCGGGATACCTGTCGTGATCCTCTCGGCGACCTTGCCGGAGGTACACCCCGGCCCGCTGAAGCAGCCTCAGCCGTTCGACACGCCTCGTGGTCGGGCGCCCCACACGCGTACGACCGCCCAGGCGTATCCGAACGACCGAGACCGCATTGCCGCCGCGTGACGCAGCCGCGGTCAGGGTCGGGATGGGGTGCCTGAGCTGCCCTTGGCGTCCCGCGCGGAGGCGTGCTGGAAAGTGACCTCGGAGTTGGCCTTGCCCGGGCCGTCGAGCAACGGCTCGTCCTTGCCACGCAGCTGCTCATCGAAGAAGGCACCCACGTAGTCACGGGTGATCTCCGCAGCCCGCTCGCCGGGCAGACCCTTCGGGTCGTCACCGCCCAACTGCCCGGCGAGCGGGGCCAGATCGGTGAAGGCAAAGTGGTCGGCTCCGGCCACCGTGGCCCAGCGCTTCCAGCCCTCGAGCTTCTTCCAAGCCGCGTCCCACGTCTTGTCCTCGCTGCCGGGGCTGTGGTCGGCCTTGGTGCCCAGCATCAGGAAGGGCCGCCCGGAGAGGCCGGACTTGCTGCCGGAGTCGATGAACGGGCCGTCCATGTTCACCCCGGCGCGCACGCGCGGATCCTGGGCCATGGTGGCGGCGGTGCTGGCGCCGCCCAGGGAGTGCCCGGCCATCCCGACCCGGTCCTTGTCAATCATGCCGGCGTGCTTCCAGGGCGACGTGCTCCCGATCAGCTGGTCCAGCGCGAAGGAGAGGTCCTTGGCTCGGCCCTCGGCGGCGGGCTGGAAGCTGGTGGGGCCGACCTTCCCGCAGGCCGTGCACGGCAGGATGCCCTTGCCAGGGAAGTCGACGCCCGCAGCCTCATAGGCGTGGTCCACGACGGCAACGACGTAGCCGCGGCTGGTCAGGTCCTCGGCCAGGCCGGTGAGGGTGGCGCCCGGCGTCTTGAAGCCAGGCGAGAAGACGACCAGCGGGAACTTCCCCGACTCGGGCTTCGCATCGGTGTATGTGTGGGTGCGGGTGCCGCTGAGCACCTTGGCAGGGATCTCCAACTTCATTTGCTTCAGGAAGGCTTGGGCCCCCTCGGTGCTCATGTACGGGGCGGGCTTGCCGGTTCCTTTCTGCGCCGGATAGTACATCGACGCCATCAGCTCCCTGTCGCCCGCCTTCGGTGCCCATGGGTCACGGCGGCCCTTGTCGACAAGGTGCAACGAGTCGCGGCCCACCGCGTACTCACCGGTCGAGGCAGGAAGCGCGAGGCTCCCCTTTCGATCCTCCGAAGCGGCAGCGTGAGAGGGCGAGGAGGAGGACACAGCGGCCGAGTCTTCAGAACTGCAAGCGGTCAGGGTGGTCACGCCTGAGGCAACAGCGCCGGCAAGCAGGACGGCAACGGCTCCACGACTGCG
This sequence comes from Streptomyces sp. NPDC060064, assembly GCF_042736455.1. Taxonomy (NCBI): domain Bacteria; kingdom Bacillati; phylum Actinomycetota; class Actinomycetes; order Kitasatosporales; family Streptomycetaceae; genus Streptomyces; species Streptomyces sp. NPDC060064. Next base: position 11,298 of record NZ_JBHWWF010000024.1, on the reverse strand, counting down.
TATGGACATTTTCATCACCTTTTCTCGGTGGCCGCGCGATTCCGTGACGGCCTTGAAGAACCAACGTAGAAAAATCGAGGCCGGAAAGAATCACGCCGGAGAGCCAACCCGAGCAGTAGCTCTTAAGGACTAGAGGCCGCCCCAGGAGCATGGCAGTACGCCTCATGCGTGACCTGAGCTGCACATTTAGCGCAAGAGATGGGTGCGCCACACGCATACACCCTTCGGCCCGAGAAATAAGGGGTTCCTTTATGCACGGGCTGTGGGAGACCGATCTGAAGGGTAAAGCTAACAAGAGACGCGGCCCACTTCTCCCCGGCCTTCACAATCTTTGGGCCCACCAAACGCGACCGGGAAACATAAGAGGGGGCTCTCCAAAAGCTGCCTCTTGTCGGCACCGTCAATGTGCAGCTGTTCCAGGACCGGCTGGACGCCTTACCGCCGGCATGCGCGGAGCGGCACCACAGTACCGCCGTTTCACGCGGCTTGATCCAGCCTGCGGCCGCGGCACCGTCATCCTCGTCGCCGCGGCCGCGTTTGAGACCGGCACAACCCGCGGGACTTCACATCGCAGGGAGAGTTACGAGGCCATTGCCACGAGCAGGTGTGTACACCTCTCCCCGCTTATCACGTCGCACTGGGTGAATTCGCGAATGTGGCCTTCCTGAACCGGAAACGGTTAAGCCTTTTGTGGATTTCCAACACGTGCTTGCGGTGACCGGCGTTGGTAGCCAGGCCCTCGGCGAGAGTGACTGCCTCGTCGAAGGGGTACCGAGCGTTGGGCACGGGCCTCGCATGCTCCAGATTCCAGGCAATCGCGCCGATGGCGTCATAGAGCCCACCTATGACCTCGGCCCGGGTGCTTGCTTGGCCGACGAGGCTGGTCACCCGGTCGAACTGTTCAGCAACCGCGTATAGCGCGGCCAGCGTGCGCAGCGCGCTTTGTGCCGGCGCAGACGGATTGATCGCCGCCGCGACCCGCTCGCACAAACCGTCGGCTTTCTCGGAGTTGAGGCTGAGGCTGTAAGCAATCAGCGCCAAGCCGGCTTCCGCGGCGGGGCCTTCACGGACCAATCCGCGACGACGCTCTGGGGAGCCCAGCTCGCTGATGATGATGTCGAGGATCGGCGTCACATCGGATTGCAGGTGGATGTTCCGGACCAGGCTCATGGCGGCGTGGCGTATGGGGAGTTCTTCTTGTCCGAGATCAGCGAAGAGCACAAGCAGGCACGGCGCTGGGATGGGGAGCCGAGGGTCAATGCGGTAGATCTCGGAGCGGGATACCTGCCGGAGCCGTCGAACGAGGCCTGGGTCGCCGGTGCGACACGCGTGGATCAGAAGCGCCCTAGTGATGTGGAGGCGATTTTTCTCACGCAGATCGGCGGGTTCGGTTGGCTCATTGACGAAGGCCTGCGGGTCACCGAGCACGTCGGTCAGGTTCTCGGCGTCATCGGGAGCGAGCGCCGCCCCCTCGTGCACCGCTTTGAAGACGTAGCGGGCGTGGTCGCGCACATGGAGTGCGTCCGGACCGCCGCATGCCTCAAGTAGCAACTCTTCTGCGAATACGTACTCAACAGGCGAGGATTTCATCACCGTCCAAAAATTACCATAGGACACCTGGGCAGTTTCTTCGTGATGGTCGACGCAGGTATGGCGGGGTGCTCTCGACCTCGGTGACCCCGGCCGGATCAGTGTGACGGAACCGGGGACTGCTGGAGACTGCCCGCGATCGGCTTTTGGCCGCAGGCCCATCTCGTGCGTCGGCCGTCAACAACGGCGGGGTTGTTGCCGAAAGGTGGGGCGGTGCCCGGACAACAGAGGGTCGATGCGGCGGCCGGTGGGGGGAAGTCGGCCAACCGCAGTCACCGGGTGTTCCCGGCGATTCGCGATGTAAAATTCCACTTTCGGCTGCGCGTTGGTCATGAAGCTCCCAGCGGATAGGCACACCTCACGGTCTCACTGCAAGGCCAACCAAAACGAACTGACGTCACAGCTCGTCAAATGGTGGCTCCCAGAGCCAGGCACATGCGGTCTGTCCCGCCACCACCGAGTAGCGCCACCCGCAGGCAAGAGCCACCTCGGCCGCAGCGGCGAACGACTCCCTGGCTTCCGGATCAATGAGCCGAGCGGGCCGGACATCCACCAGCCACGTACCCATCCTGGTCAGCACGAGGAAGTCCGGCGTGTGCTTACGCCATCGACTCCTCGTGCAGAACCTCAGCTTCAGTGGCTGCGACAGCACTTCCCGAACCTCACCGCAGAAGTCCAGAGCAACCAGCAGCCGGTCCGGGACGAGCAGGTCCTCCCAGCGGCATGCGTGCGACCACAGAGGCGCAGGACCACGCCGTCCACCGGTCATACCTGCAGCGCTGACATCCTGAAGACCTTCCACGCCTTCAGGTAAGCGGCCCCCTCACGCCCCGAGGACGATCCTCGATATTGACGACAACTTGCCCGCCAATGCCCACCAGACGACACGAAGCCCGCCAATTTCACGACAGATATCGTGCCGATCGGTCATCGAACTCCCAGGTCGGGGCGATAGAGGACGACAACTGGCGTGACGAGTCACAGCCGCCTCGACCACCCGCTGCATCAGCGGCGTGCGCCGCTGGTAACGCGCGGTCAGCCCCGGCACCTGCTCAGCGAACGTCACCTTCCCGCAAGAGGCGTTCTCGCAGTACAGACGGCGCGCGCTCAGCTCGATCAGCACGGGACGGCCGCCAAGCGACGTATCTCCGAGCCGTCTGACGTAACGACTGTGACACCACCCGCTCGGTGTCCCACAGCCCCTACACCGGTGCGGGAGCAAGCGACCGCGTACGCGCACGGACAACCACCTCAGGTCCGGAGCCGTCGACCGAGGAAACCAACACGCCCGCCAAGTGCGGTAACAGGTACGGCAGTTCAACAGAGCACGCTCAAAGACTGCCCGTTATGCGGACCAGTCGACCACGGCACGAAGATGATCTCCGGCTACGAAAATCTTGCCAGAGCCACGTAAGTGTGTACGCCGACAAGAAGACCTCCGCAAGAGGATGGCCACCCTGGCGGTCGTCTACGACGCCGACCGGCCCCGCGCCGTCCGCACTACATGGGCGGTCTGTTTACGAAGCGTCTTGCCGCCGTTGAATACGGACAGTGATGATAGAGGCGAGAGTGCTGCTGGCCGGAGAAGGCGGGCGCGAGCGGGTGCTACTGCCTCTCGATCATTCGGCGGGCTGCGGTCAGTGCACCGTCGGTGCGCACCCGCCCTGCCAGAGTGTGTGCGGTCTCGACCACCTGGGGGGCGAGGGCTCGGCCCAGCGCTGCGGTGAGGGAGTCGGCCGTCGGGTCGCTGACCGCGTGGGCGCTGCCGATTCCGAGCTGGTCGACGCGGCGGGCGAAGTAGAACTGATCGAACATCTGCGGGACGATCACCTGGGGCGCCCCGGCTGCGGCGGCCGTCGTGGTCGTGCCCGCCCCACCATGGTGCACGACTGCGGCGACCCGCTGGAACAGCGCTTGCTGGTTCACGTCTCCGATTGCCAGGCAGTCGGGTGCGGCTTCGTCGAGAGACAGATCGGCCCAGCCGCGGGCGAGGATCGCGCGGCGGCCGAGTGCGCGGGCGGCTGCGATCATCCTCCGGGCGATGCCTTCGGGGGCGCGTACGCTGCCGAATCCGAAGCAGATCGGTGGCTCGCCAGCGTCGAGGAACTTTTCCAGCTCGGGCGAGAGCGGCCGGTGATCCGTCAGCGTCCACGCCCCGGTCTGGAACACGTTCAGCTCCGATGGCTCGTGCCACGGTGCCAGGGTCGGATCGGCGGCCAGCCACGGGGTGTCGGTGAAGATATGACGGCTTACATCGCTCACCGGGGCGAGCCCGGCAGCCTCTCGCTGTGCGTTGATTGCCGCGCTCCACATGACATTCCAGCGCTGTGCGTCCTGGGCCCACAGGGTCTGGTTGTCGACGGGGCTGTCCGTCGGCTTTTCTCCCAGCAATCCGAACACGGGCGGCGCGTGGTGCGGCGAGGGCAACGTGATCGGCGCGAACGCGGCGTACACGTAGCCGATACCTCGCTGCTCGGCCACCGAGTGGGCGGCGATCGCCAGAGCACCGCCTCCCACGATCATCCCGCATCCCTCGGCGGCCGAACCCACCGCCGCGAACTGATCCGGAACCGTGCCCTCGATCATCTGTCGCCGCTGCTCGGGTGTGGGCACTGCCCCTGCCGGCCGCTTGGCTGTGGCGTGCAATTCCGGGCCGACCGGGACGTAGGTGATCCCCAGCGACTTGGCCCACTCCTGGAAATCAGGAGGTGCGCACACCACGGCCTCCTGTCCCAATTCCTTCAGCTGCACGGCCAGAGCGATCACCGGCTGGACCTCTCCGCGCGATCCGATAGTGGACAACAGCACCCGCATGTTCACTCCCATACTCTTGCCGCGCCTCGTGACGCGGAGGGCCATCTTCGCCCGATATGGGGGGCTTGCGGCAAGATCCCCCATGCGATATACCGTTAAACGGGAGATGGAAGTAGGGCGACTTGCCCGCCTCGGGTCCCGAACGGCGATGCCGAGTGCAGCGAGCGGTCCCATCCGCCCCCGGCGGCATGACAGGCTGCGCTCCGCCCTGCCGCCGCTGGCCGACCAAGCAGCCCTCGACGTTCATCGACAATGGTGGTCTGCCAGCACGCAGCGGGCTCCTTCAGGAGTGCCCTCTCATACATGGATGTGTGAGTTCGGGGTCTCGTACTGGTGAGGTCTCCTACTCCACTGTCGCCAGTTCGTCATGGGTGTCCAGCCGGACTCCGCCCGCTTCCTCGGTGGTGGTGTGGAGAGTCGGGTTGTAGGCAGGCGGGGGTACGTGGAGTTGGTCGGTGGTGTAGTCGCCGAAGCGGAGCACGTTCTCGCGGCGATCAGCGCCCGGGCCGCCTGTCGGCGCGAACCGCAGTAGGGCTCCGAGTTCGGCGGACAACCGCATGGACGCAGCACGCATCTGCGGACCATCAAGCACATCCATCGCGAAGTCCGTCCGCACGCTCACCGACCGGGACACGTGCCCTGCGACGACGGTGCGGCGGTCGACGCCGCGAGCGCGTTCCTGCAGTTCACGTCCGGCCCGCCCCACCGTGCGGCGGTGACCGCGGGCAGCTCGGCAAGCTGTCATGGACGACCGCGGCGATGGCGTCAGCACGTACCGCTGATCCGGGTGTGCGGTATGTGGCACCGAGTGAGGTGGCGAGGTTCCTCGGGCCGCTGCCGGTCTCGGAGCTCTACGGGATTCGGCGCGCGCAGGCCGATGGCCTGAGTCGCCTGAGTGTGGCGACCATCGGTACGGACCTGCCCCGACCACCATCCCCAGTCCGTACAACGCGGCGGTCTGAAGTCTGATCCTCTGCGCCAGATCGACCGCGCCGACTCCGAACAGCCGTAGGGAACCTCCCACCTGGGCAATCGCAGCCGAGGGTGCCAACGGCTGCACCAACGGCGTGAACCGTTTGAGCACCGACGTGAGCTCCGCAAGCCCGCCCCGCTCGCGCAGGCGCACGTGGAAGAAGAGGGCTCGCTCACAACGCACACTCCGTACCCTGGGACGGTCCCCGACCCTTCAACCGGGGCGCGTATCGCGTGAAAACCTGGCATTGCCCCGCGAGTTCGCGGTCCCAGGGGTGCGGGAATCCAGGAACCCGTTGGTTTTGGTTGCCCGCCGATCCGACCGTGGTGCTGATGCCGTGCAGGGCGAGCGCGCGCAGCCGCACAAGCTGGGCGATCTGCTGCGGGTCACGGTCGAAGAACCGCAGCGCACCCGACTTAGGAACAGTTCCGTGTCTCAAAGCGCTGGCATTTCAGTCGGCAGGGCGAATCCGTCAGACCCAGTGGCCTCATGGCCCGCGGCTTCCGCGAGCCGCGCTGCGCCGTCCTAAAGGAGGATGAGGTGGTCCTCATCGCCGCTCTCACTGCATGGCGCGCGGCCGCTGTCTCCACACCAGCTGTCAGCTCCCTCAGCGTCCCCACCACGGCGCACGCCCTTCCGGCGCTGCCTGTCGGCACAGGGCGGCCCGCTGCGACGAGCAAAAGGTCTCCCTATGCGCGAACGTGATCTACACGCAGCAGCCTCTTCAATTCAAGCTTCCCGCAAGGGAGAGTTCGCACTGACGCGATCAACTGCCACCGGCTGGGAGGGATGTTGACCAAGTCTGTCGCCGATGTCGCGGTGATTCTCGCGGCATACGATCTGACCCGCTGTGCATTCTCGGCCGCCAAGCTGGCAGGGTGCGACCCGAAGACCGTGCGAAAGTACGTCGCCCGTCGCGAAGCCGGGGTGGCACGAGGCCCGGCTCGCCGCGCACAGATGATCGACCACTTCCGACCAAAGATCGAGGAGTTGGTCGATCACTCCAAGGGGAGCATCCGGGCCAATGTGGTCCACCAGCGGCTGGTGGCCATGGGTTTCACCGGAACCGAACGCACCACCCGCAGGGCGGTCGCCGAGGTGAAGGCGGCATGGATGGACGGCCACGCGCGCCGCGACCAACCCTGGGTGCCCGAGCCGGGCATGTGGCTGCAGGTCGACTGGGGCGAGGGGCCGACGGTCGCCGGTCGCCGCACCCAGCTGTTCTGCGCCTGGCTGTCTTGGTCGAAGTTCCGGGTGCTTCTCCCGGCATGGGACCGGACGTCGGTCACCATGGTGACCTGCCTGGACGCAACTTTTCGGCGGATCGGTGGAGTCCCGTCGTACGTCCTGACCAAAACCCTGGGGACCGAAGCGATCAACCAAGCCGCAGAGATCGCGGTCGAGCACGCGCAGCTCATGGCCGCGGGCACACACTACGGATGCACTGTCGCGACCTGCGAGCCGTCCGGCCCGCAGGACATGGGCGGCGTCGAGACGACTGTGAAGATCGCGGAAGCCGACCTGGTGCCCACCACCGCCGGCCTGCTCGACGAGTACTGCTCATTCGCCGGGCTCGCCGCGGCATGCGATGCCTGGTGCGAGCAAGTCAACGCCCGCCCGCACCCATCCACACAGACCGCTCCGATGCAGCAACTGGCCACCGAAAGCGATCATCTGCATCCCGTCCCGGCCACCCCGTACTACCTCGTGCTCGGGGACGAGCGGGTTGTGGACGACGACCAGACGGTCGACTTTGCCGCCGCCCGCTACCAGACCCCGCCCGGACTCGCCGGCTCCCGGGTGTGGTGCCGAATCATCGACGACGAGCTCGCCATCACCGCGATGACATCGGAGGGCCTCAAGGAGATCACCCGTCACAGACGGTACGCGCCCGTCGGCTCGCCGGTTGTTGACGGCCGTCGCAGCCACCGCCTCAACGGGGTGGACGGTCACCTGCCCCCGCCCCGGCCCCACACCGCGCAGGACATTACGTTCTTGGGCCCGGACGGGGCCGCCCACCACAAGTCCTCGCATCATCGGGCCTCGCATACCACCACAGGCTGGAGCCACGAGCCGGACGCACCGCTGGAACGATTGCTCTGTGCCCGCCTCTCCGTCTTTGCAGGCGGCTTCGACCTGAGCGCCGCGCAGGCCGTGTGCTCCGGCGGCCCGCTCTCGCCCGAGAAGATCCCAATTCTCCTTGACGGCCTGGTTGCCAAGTCGGTCGTATGGCAACCGGACGGACCGAACCCATTGCGCTACGGGATGCACGACACGGCGCGCGAGCATGGCGCGCAGTGGCTGAAGGACTTCGGCGAGTCACGCTCGACCCGACGTCAGCACGTGGACTGCTACCTCAAACTGGTACACCTGGCTGAGGCCGAGTGGATGGGGCCCAACCAGGTCTACTGGTGCGCGCGCTTGGTCGCCGAGCACGCGAACCTCCGTGCTGCACTGGACTTCTGCCTGGCCGAGGGCGACGGTAATCGTGCGCTGGAGATGGGCGGAGCGTTGTGGTTCTTCTGGTTCGCCTGCGGGTACGCGCGCGAAGGGCGCCACTATCTGGAACGCGCGCTCGACCTCTGGCAGGAGACGGATCCGCGGCGTTCTACGGATCCGCGGCTTGCCAAGGCGCTGTGGGCATGCGGCATCACGGCCCTCCAGCAGGGCGACAGCAGGGCCAGTACCCGGCTCGGGGCCTTGCTCCGCAGGGCCGCCCATGACTGCCGCAGCCAGGAGACGCTTGGCGCTGCGGCCTACCTCCAGGGCAGCAGCCTGAGGCTACGCGGGGCGCCTTCCCGGGCCGCCGAGGTGTTCGCTACAGCATCCGGCTCACCGCGACGCGAGGGTCCCTACGAAGCGGCCTGGCTCCTGGTCCAGCTGGCCCGCGCGCTGGCCCACGCCCACCGCGGGGAGACCGGACACGCCCTGACGATCGGACAGAAGCTGCGTGCGCACTGCGCGGAGCGCGGCGACCAGTGGATGAGCGGCTGGGCCGACTACGCACGGGCGGTGGCTACCCTCAGATCGGGGAGGCCGGACGAAGCGGCTGCCCTGGCCCGCTCAGCCGTCGAGGGCGCAGCGCAGCTGAACGACAGCTTTGGATGCGCCGTGGCCCTCGACCTGAAGGCCCGGGCGATCGCGGCCGTCGGCCGAGGGAAACACGCGGCCCACCTGCTCGGCCTCGGCGAGCAGGTCTGGCGGACCCTCGGCCGGCCCCAGCTGGGCATGCCCGAACTCGTTGCCGCCCGTGTCGCCACGGAGTTACGCATCCGGCAGCACATCGGCGACACCGCCTACGAAACCGAGTACAGAGCCGCTCTGGAAAGGGACACCAACACTGGTATCGCGCTCTGCCTGGCCAACGGAGCCCAATGACAACGAGCGACCGCCTCGGCGGTAGCCGGAGGCGGGGCCGGCCTGGACTGCGGTGCCAAAGACCCATCTGCGGGGCCGAGCCGTTCGCGGGAGGCCGATGCCTTGCGGGCGATGCGGACTTCGACGCGTTTGCCGCGCAACCATTTCCGCAGTCAGGCTTCCGCTACCCGTGCGTCCGGTACTCGTCCGCGACGCGAGGAGACGTCAGCCTGCCCGTCATGAGTACGGTCGGGGATTGGAAACGGAGCAGCAGCCACCGCGCCAGTCCCCGACCCTGCTGAGGCTTTTGCCGTTGAGGATGTGTTCGCGGACGTCGAGTTCTGCTGGCGCGCTGCCGAGGCACTGGACGGCGGTGAGGAGAGCTTGTGTGTCCAGGCGACGGTCTGCCGGGATCTCCCCGGCCTGCTGGAGGGCGTTGGTGCGAGCTCACGGACTTGCTGCGGCGCGGGTAGGTCCTTGGCGGAGTGGAGGGCAAGTCGGGAGGCCAGATAGTCGGTGTTGGTGGGGCGCATGACGCGGCCTTCCTCACGGACGAGCTGAGCCCATTCGACGGCTTCGATCTGCCGCTGTCGGCCGGTGAGCGCGGCGATGTTCTCGTTCGCGAGGGCGCGGCTCCGGCGGGTCTGCCGACGGGTGTTGCCGGTACGCGTCCCGGCCGCGAAGAGTTGGCAGCGCGGTGGCCGGGCGGCCATCGCGACGTTCGACTCGACTCGACTACGCAGGCTGCACAGCAGCCTCGGCTACCGCAGTCCCGCCGACTACGAGACCGCCCTCGCGACCTGACCACCACACCGATGGTGTCCGTTAAAGCGGAACAACGGCGGCCGAACCGGTCGGCCGCTGACCGGTGATCGTCTTTGCTTCTATCGGCACGGTCGCATAAATCCGGTGAAAGCGCGGCAGGCAGGGATTTCCGCCAATGGCCATGCAGTGTCTGTAGGCGGACAGTAAATATCCCTGCTGGCGGACTTCACATTCTCCCTGGGGGCGGCCAGTCAGGTTCCCGCCCGCGAATCGGTTGAGGTCAGTTGGACCAGTGGACTGCGCTGCCGTTTGTTTTAGGGATCGGCGACGAATTTGGCGCGGCTGTCTGAGGGCGGACGACAAAGACCGGAGCCTCCTGATCGTTGCAGGCTTCTCCCGGTCGCCCGCCACCACGGTGGGCTGCTCAGGAAGCGCTTGATGCAACAGCAAGCGCACCCCCCACAGAGGAGAGTCTGCTCATGATCAGAAGACACCCGCGGCATGCCCTGGCCGCCACTGCGGCCGCGGCCGCAGCGCTGGGCGGCTTGGCCGCCGCGCCGCCTGCCTCAGCGGATCAACCAGCCCTCGAACACTGCGTACTGGCACTCGATACGGGCCGCCAGACCTGCTACGAGGGGTTCACGGCCGCGTTCTCTGCGGCATCGGGCGGCCGGATAACCGACGCGCCGGACAACCTGAAGGCGGCTTCCCGGGGCTCGGGGCTCCAGGAGCTCCGTGCGGAAACGTTACGACTGGCGGACTCCGGCGGCGCGAGCGGCGACGTCATCGTAGGCACGGTCTTCAGGGACAAGGATTACGGCGGCGGCGAAAGCCTGACCTTCACCGCCCCCTCGCCGTGCAGGAACAACGATGCCGAGGACTGGTGGAACAACATGCCGGCGGACTGGAACGACACGATCACCTCGGTGCAGCCATGGGCGAACTGCTGGATCGAGCTCTACTCCGATGTGAATCGCGGCGGTGACCGCGATGGCGCGTTCAGGGACAATACGCCCGACATCGGCTCGTACATGAACGACCGCACCAGCTCCATCGCCTTCCGGTGATCCGGTCCGAACCACACCTCAGCGCCCGGATCGGCCCTGATCGACCCAAGAGGAGAACAGGCTTCATGCGTACATCAATCCGCACCGCGATCCTCGCGGCGGCTCTCGTCCCCATGTGCGGCATCCTGCTCGCGCCCTCCGCGCAGGCCGACGACGTCCCGTCCCCGCGTGAGCTGCTGGAGGAGTGCGAGGACGGCAGCGACTGGTGCGGCTTCCACCCTGATGGCCCGCCGAAGGAGGTTGCGGGCGAGAGTCACCAGGTCGGAACGAGTGTCTTCAACTGCACGGACGGTCCGCAGACGATGAATGTCAGCTGGTCGGATACCGACACCGAGACCAACAGCGTCGGTGTCTCCATGGGCATCGACGGCGGTTTCGCCGAGGTCTTCAAGACTTCTCTCCAGGTATCGTATTCGCACAGCTGGGCACAGGCGCACACGGAGTCGCAGACCACCGCCATCAACGTGCCTGCGGGCAGGGTCGGTTGGATCAACCGCCAGCCGACCCTGCTGGAGGTCTCGGGCCGGTACGAGCTCCACTTCGAAGACCGGTACTACGACCACTACTACTGGTACCTGCCCTTCACGGCAACCGAGCCCAAGGGGGACGCCGGCAGCGTGACCCAGCGCACCCGGTCGATGACCTCTGACGAGGCAAAGGCGCACTGCGGAAGCTAGGAGCTGAGGCTGGGCCGGTCTGCACGCGGAAGCGTGCAGACCCTGTCTCTTATAC
>NZ_JBHWWF010000023.1:47885-150199 GCF_042736455.1 Streptomyces sp. NPDC060064 | reverse complement strand
GTTCCACTCTCTTCACGAGAGTGGAACCACCGGGCCTTCGCCGTGCCCCGGCAGCCGCGAACCTGACGGCACCCTGGAACCAAGATCAAGGCCGTGCATAGGATCACCGTCGTGGCAGGCAAAGTAATCGGCAAAGGCCCCTTGCGCGGCTACCTCCTGGAGGAGGTGCTGGCCTGGTTGTTGCGCTCCAGCGGCTTCGAAGTCCTCACGGCCGACGACGACAAGGACAAAGAGCCGTGGAAGGTGCTGAAAGAGGACAAGAACGGCCTGCTAGTCCGCGGGCGTGGGGCATGGCACCAGGTCGACGCGCTCGGACAGTTCCGGTACGTCCCGCCGTTCTCCCTGCCGGTCCGCCTGTTCGTCGAGGCAAAGTACCTGACCACAGCTCCAGTTGGTCTGCCCACCGTACGCAACGGCCACGGCGTGATCCACGACGTGAACGAGGGCGAGACCACCACGCTCACCGCCCCGGGGACCGGCCGGCCACGGACGCGATACCGCTATAGCTACGCGATCTTCTCTACGTCCGGCTTCAGCCCGGAGGCACAGGACTACGCGCTGGCCCACCAGATATCCCTGATCGACCTCTCCGCACCGGACTTCGCCGTACTGCGGAATCTCGTCAAGACCACGGCAGACACCATTCACGCAGCACTCGAAGCCACTCCCGCAGCCGAGCGGCCGAAGGTGCACGAGATACGGGCGTATCTTCGCGGCCCGCTGCTGGAAATGGCCGCCGGCGATGTCGACCTGTCCGACACGTTTCGCGCGCCACTCGATTACCTGGCTCAGGCCCTGTACAGCCGGTCGCAGTTGGGTCTTGTCCTGGCCTTTCCTGCCGCGCCGTTCGTCCTGGGACTCGCCTCGGATGATCTGTACGGCTTCGTGGATTACGCGAGGGGGCATCCTACGCATGCGGTGCGCCTGCGCCGCATCAATCAGGCAGCGTCACATCCCGTTTGGGAACTGCGCTCCGCGGAGCACCCAGAGGCATACGCGTTGAGGTTCGGTCTGCCGGAGCGGGTGGAAGCCTGGATTGTCGAGCAGGACGAAGGAATGCCCTCGCGAACGCGGTATATCAAGCGCAGCATGCTGTCGACCATGACCCTGTACTGGATGGACGGGGAGCACGCGCAGACCTTCCAACTCCGTTACGAACCAGGCGAACTCCGTCTCGACGGCTGATCGCCCGATACGACGAAACCCCGGTGTCCGGGCCTGTCGGGACTGAGGACAGGCCCGGACACCGGGGAAAGCGGAGGAGCGGATCAGCGTGCGGTGCGCGCCTTGGCGATCGCCTTGTCCAGGTGGGCATCCACGAGGCCCGGCGAGCCGGAGACGGTCACCAGGATATTGCCGGTGCGGATCGCCGTCTGCTTGACGACACTGCGCTGCCCGCCGGCGGAGAAGGTGAGCAGCTGGCTCCACTGCTCGTCGCCGAGGTCCGGCGCGGCCGACTTCTCGGTACCCATGTCGACGACGGTGCTGCCCGACGCCACCTGGTAGGAGGGGCAGGAGAGCATCGCGTCGAAGACCTTCCCAGTGCCCTTGGACAGCTTCACGGCGCTGTCGCTGTACAGCTCCTCGCTGACCTCGGAGCTGCTGCTGCCGGTGTAGGTGAAGGACGCCTTCGCCTTGCGGGTGAAGTCGAGGCCGGAGCCGGTGGCCGCGTCGCTGCCGAGCTTCTCCAGCGCCGGGCAGCCGATGACCGTGACGTCGTCGTTGCGGCGAGCGGTCTCGGGCTTGCGGTTGTAGCCCTCGCCCAGGTCGCTGTCGTTCAGCAGCCGCTTGTTCAGCTGGGCCGAGGACAGCGGCACGGATGCCGAGGGGGTGCTGCCGCCCCGGTGTACGGGTGCGGAGGATGCGGCCGAGGAGTCGGCGGGCTCGGTGTGGCTGGCGCAGCCGGTCAGGGCGAGGACGGTGAAGACGGCGCCGAGGCCGAGGGTGGTCGTGGTGGAACGGCGCATGCGAAACCCCTTGGTGATGCGAGACGGATGGTCTGACCGGGTCGGCCCTCCGGGTGCCGACGAACGCAGGGGTGGGGAAGGGGTTTTGCGCTTTCAGTGGCCGAGGTGGCGCAGGCCGTCTTCGAGGGTGGGGTGGAAGTGGTCGACCGGACCGGAGTTGCGGTTGTACCAGGCGGTGTCCAACCGGGTCTCCTCCGCTTCGTGGCCGGCCTCGCAGCGCAGCCACACCGAGTCGTCGCGCATGTTGAAGACGATCCAGTTCCGGTACGCACCGCAGTGGCACGCGTGGACCTCGCTGTCGATGACGAGCGGCTGGTCCCAGCGCATCATGAAGCCCGAGACGTCCTGGCGGGACGGTGCCCGGAAGTCCGGCGGCAGGAAGTCGGGCACCACCGTGGCCGCCGGCGCGGCCGGGGCCGGCGCAGCGATCGGGCCGGGTGCGTCCGGCAGTGGCCACTCGGTGTGCATCGCCAGCACCGCCTGGCCGGAACGCTGGGCTTCACGGAACTCTCGGTCCGCACGGTTGCGTCGGAACATGCCGTCTCCATCTCTGTCGTCTCGCCTGCACGAGGAGAGTGCCGTAAGTCCCTGACCTGCTGCAACTCTAAGAATGTTGAATTCAGCGGGACTTGGCGGAGCGCTCCTTGCGGTTCGTCGGACGCTGCGCAGTACTGCGGGCAGCGGTGGGCGCGGTGGCCGTGGGCTCGGGCACGGCGGAAGCGTCGGCGGGCAGATCGGCCATGCGCCGCAGCCGCCACACGAGCACGTCGCTGATCGAGTCGGCGGTGTCCAACTCCCGCCGCTCGGCAGCCTCGGCCAGGAGCGCGGCCGGGTCGTGCCCGGCGCTCTCGACGTCGGCGAGCGTGGCGGCCAGGGCGTACCAGCCTTGCTCGGTGAGGACCTGCTCGGCCAGCTCCGGCACCGCCTGGCGCAGGTAGGCGGTCTGCTTGCGCTGCAGGGGCTGGGACAGACGCCGACCGCGCTGGTGCATGACGCCCAGGTACATCGGAGCGGCGGCCTGGTAGGCGGCGCGCAGGTGCTCGGCGGCCTGGCGGGCAGCAGCGGCCTGCTGGGCGTGCTCCTTCATTCCGTGCCAGTGGGCGGCGGCGGTGACCAGGAAGAACACCATGTCGATCAGCATGGCGGTGGTGGCGCCGCCCTCCCCGCGGCCGAGCGCCGGACCGCCGTGGACGAGGTCACGGGCTGCCTGCCGCAGACCGCGGGCGTGCCCTCGCCCGGCCCGGACGTGGGAGCGGGTAGCCCGCTCGAACGCGAAGGCGGCGTCTCGCAGTTCGCGCCGGGTATGCGCGGCCGAGGTCTTGGCGAGCGCGTCGAGGACCTCGCCGGCCCCGGCGAGCTGCGCGGCGATCTGCCCGTCGTCGCCCTGGTCGACGACGAGCACGGCCTGCCAGACCGCCCACGTCGCCTGACGCCGGGCGGCCGACGGGCTGACCCGGGCGGAGCCGGAGGAGCGGTCCGTGGTGGCCTCGCGGTCGGGTTCGGAGGCGTTGGTGGCCCACCGTTCGCGGATACGCGGCAGGGAGAGGTCGGGCGCGAGGGTGGAGCCCGAATAGTAGATCGGCTCCTGGTCCTCGTTGCGGTCGTCGGACAGCGCGACCTTGTAGCCGAGCAGATCGCCGGAGGGCGCGACGCGCTGACTGACCAGGAGGCCGGAGGCGGCAAGCCGGTCGAAGAACTCCTGCTCGCTGGCGACGCCGGCGGCGGCGCGGCGCACCGCCTCCCGCAGTTCCTCGCGCGGGGTGCGTTCCTTGCCCTGGCGGTTCGCCTTATGGCGTTCGGCGCTGGTGGGGCGCTTGGCGGCGGTTCCGTCGCCGGTGTTCAACCGGCGTAGCCCGTAGTCCACTTCGATCTTCCGGGCCTCGGCCTGGGAGCGGGCGCCATCTTGGCGGATGCGGGCCTGGCGGCCGTCATGGCGGACGACGGTGGCGATGATGTGGATGTGGTCGTCGGCGTGGCGGACGGCCGCCCAGCGGCAGGCGGCGTCGTCGCCTTCGGGGGCGATGCCGGTGGCGGCGACCATGCGGCGGGCGATGTCCGCCCACTGCTCGTCGGTGAGGATCGGGTCTTCGGGGGCGGCGCGTACGGACAGGTGCCATACGTGCTCGGCGGGCCTGTCGCTTTCGGGCAGGGCCATGACGGGCTGGTCGAGCAGGCGCTGCAGGTCGCCGTACGTCGCCTTGGGGTCGCGGCCGGGGTCGGGGGCCAGGCGGTCCCATGCCGCGACGAGGTGGGGGTCGATGTGCTCCTCGGCCTTGCCGGGGCCGTACAGGTAGGCCACCAGGCCGCGGGTGTCATCGCCCATGTCGTGGACTTTGGGGATCATGCAGCCGGACGCTCGCCGTCCAGGTAGCGCTGGACGAAGGCGTCCACACGCAGCGACACCTTGTCAACGGCAGCGAGTACTGCCCTGGCCTGCGGCGCGGGCTCGTCCGAATTCAAGGCTGCCGCAACCTGGTTGAGGTTGTTGCCGATCCGGTTCAGCGCGGGGCGTAGGGCGAACAGCTCACGCATCATTTCGCGTTCGCCGGCGACCTCGGCTTCCGTGCGCGTCAGATTGCGGGCGGCGCTCAGTGCAGCGTGGGCGAGGAAGCCGGACGGTGTCATGGCACACGCTGCCGCGGCGTCGAGCACAGACTGCTTCTCGGTGTCGTTGAAGCGGCTGGCGATCAGATGCGTGCGTTTGCTGGACTTGGTCTTTGGCGTGCGATTACGCGCAGGCGGCTGGCTCGGCGGCGCACTCGCGTGCTGTGCGCAGTGCGGGTTGTGGCACGGGTGAGTCATCTCCTCCTTGGGATGCGAGCCGCCCTCGGTCGCATCCCCACGGTCCAGTGCCCCCTGGCGCTGGACCGCCTCCGCCACCCCCGGGGCGGAGGACGCGAGAGTAATACTCCCAACGGGAGTATTACTCTCGCACCAACTTGCTCGCGTTGAGGTCGAGTTGGTTTCCGGCTCACCTGGCGCGGGGGTGGGGTTTGTCGTGGGGTTCGTCATCGGGTGCGGTTCCTCGTGGTGCGGATGCGGTGCTGGATTTCGGCGGCCAGGTCGACCATGGCGGTCGGGCCGTCGAGGACGTGGATGGGGGATTCGGTGCGGTGCTGGATGAGCCACTGGCCGGTGGGGGCCAGTACGGCTGCGTGTAGGAGTTGGTGGTGCACGAGGACCTCCGCCCAGGCGCCTGCCTCGGCGGCGGATGGTGCGTGTGTACGCGGGTGGCGGGCAGGAATGGCGATCCCTCCAGGGCGGGGGCGGTGGCCCGGCGCAAGGCCGGGCCACCAGACGGATAGCGGGAGCAGGCGCCTGACCTGCTTCTTTGTGGCTGTTAGCCGCACTCGGGGCAGTGATCGAGGTGCCGGTTCAGGGCGCGCGCCATGTTCTGTTTCACCGAGATGGCGTTCTTCGCGCTGGTCTTCGCCGGCGAGGTTCCCTGGTGGCGCTCGGAGTGACTCCGCAGGAAGCGGATGTCTTGCTCGAAGCCGGACTTGATGCGCGTGAAGCGCTGGCAGGTCTTCATCGGGTCGTGCTCCTTGTCGGGGTGGTGCCTGCCTCGTCGCGCAGTCGCTGCAGAACCGGTGTCAGGCGTTCGTTCCGGCCGCCCTGGAGGTTCTGGGCGCGGAGGATCTCCCGCAGCTGGGGACGGTTGACGGTTGCGTTTCCGTCGCGCTTCAGCAGCGCGGGCACGTGGGGACGGACCCGCTCGACCATCTCCTCGACGGTCAGCTGCGGCTGCTTGCGGGACCGTTTGGACTGGGTGCCGCGGGGACGGTTCCGGGACGCCTTCGCCTTGTGCTTTCGCCGTACGGGGACGGTGTGGGGACGGTCCCCGTTGGGCTTGGTCCCCGATTTGGTGTCGGGGTGTTCGCGGTCCCCGTCGTCGTTGGGGACGGTGTGGGGACGGTCCCCGTCGGGCTCGGTCCCCGTTCTGGTGTCGGGGTGCTCCCGGCTCTCCTCGCCGACGGGGACGGCCGCCGGGGACGGGCCTGTGCCCCCCTGAGCAGCGGCTTCGCGGACGCTGTCGGCGCTACCGCCCGCGTCGTCGCCAGCTTCGTCGGTCCCGGGGACCGGGACCTCTCCGTCCCCGATCGCTGCTTCTTCGCCCACGCTGGGCAGGCTCGAGGCGTGCTCGTCGGCTCGGTCCCCGTTGGTGTTGGGGACGGTGTGGGGACGGTCCCCGTTGGGCTTGGTCCCCGTCCCCGTCCCGGCTGCTGTGCTGCCGACAGGCCGGTCCCCGATCGATGCGGTGCTTTGGGGACCGGAGTCGGGGACGTTGCTCAGCCACGGACTCGCCTGCTCCTTGTTCGCCGCCGGAGTCACGAGGGACGGAGCGAGAGGGGACTGGTCCCCTCGAGGCTCGTCCTGGTCTTGCGCGGGCTGGATCCAGGGGGACGGCAGGGTCACGGTGGCGAGCGCTGTGGCGTGCCGGCGGGCGGCCAGCTGCTCCAGAAGCGCCCGACGCTGGTGCGGGTCGGTGCCGACACCGGATCGCGTGAGAGCAGTCTGGAGCCGACGCGTGATCCGGGTGTCCTTCTCGCGCTCCTTCTCGGACATCCTGGCCAGCCGGGAGGCGAGGGCCACTGCCCGTTGAGTGGCGCGGTCCTTGGTGATCTGCGCGGCATCGCGGTTGCGGGTGGCGACGCCCAGGCGGGAGAGGAGGCGCTCACGTACTTCGCGTCCGAGCGTGGCCAGGAGCCCCTGCGAGGCGGCGTCCGGCTTGTGCAGCCGCAGCTCGATGCCCATGGCCAGGTGCCAGAGCACGGCCGCCATGACCGGGCCGACGAAGGCCCGCACGGTGCCGCCCACCGTGCCTGACTCGGCGTACGCAGGGATGACCTGCACCCCGGTGATCACCCAGACCAGGGCGCCCGGGAGGCCGGGCGCTCCTTGGGTCTTCAGGTTCTGCCGGGCCATCAGCGCGGTCGCGAACAGCGCCAGCTCGGCCGCGCTGAACATCATGGCCCGTTCCACGGCGCCGGCCATGTCGAGGTAGTCGGCGGCGAAGCGCCAGCTGGTGTCGGCGCTGTAGGCGGTGCAGTTGAGGGCGGCGAGGGCCGCGACCCAGACCGCGGGGGTGCCGGCTCGCGTGCCGCCCGCCCGGGTCCGGTTGCGCTGCATCGACCATCCGGCCAGCACCAGGGCGAGCACGCCGACGGCTGTGACCACGTAGACGGGCTCGATGCCGGAGGGGAGGGACAGGGCGATGGGGTGAGTCATGCGGCCTTTCGGAGAGCGGCGATCAGGGCGTGCGTCTGCACCTGGCGGGGCACCTGCACCGGCGAGGCGGCGTCCTCGTCCTCGGCGCCTTTGTCCTCGGCGTGCTCGTCGTCGGCTGCCTCGGCCTCGTCTGATTGCCCCCAGTAGCGGTCGCGGTCGGCGACGGCGTGTGCGGCGTTGCGCATCAGGTCTCGGGCCCAGTCGAGGTCGAGCCGCAGTGCGTAGGCGAGGCGCTCGGGGCTCCAGCCGCGCGTGTAGGCGTGGCGGGTGACGGCTTCGCGCTCGGCGTCGCTGAGGTGGACGTCACGGCCTTCGAACGCGGCCTTGACGCGGCTGTAGTCCAGGCGCTTGTTGACCCGGGCGTGCCAGGGGCGGCGCTCGTCCTCGGTGAGCCCGCCCCACATGCCGTGTCGGATCTCGTTGTCGAGCGCGTAGTCGAAGCACGCCTTCTTCACCGGGCAGCTGCCGCAGATCGACTTGGCCTCGTCGATGGCCGCGCGGTCGCGGGACGCGTGGAAGAACAGCGCATCGATGGTCTTGGCCAGCAGGCGGTGGCACAGGCCCCGCTCCTGCCAGCTGTGGTCGGCGATGCCCCGCAGGGCCGGGGCAGGAGTGTCGTTGGTGGTCTTGTGACGCAAGGCAGTCTCCGGAGGTCGCCTCGTCGGGCGGGTAGCGCGGCACCGGTGGTGGGCGGGTGCGGCTGGGCGCGTCTTCGAGGCGGGCAGGGGCACGGCGGCAGGCCGCACCGGAGGCGGATCGGTTGCGAGGAGTCGGCTCAGCGGCCGGAAGTAGGCAGGCGCATCGCCCTGCTCCGGGCTCCGTGTCGGAGCCGGATCAACCGGGCGAGTGGGCGGCTGGCGATCACGCCGCTACCTGCTGGGCGCGTGCTGCCACGGCGAGGTCCACGCGGCTCGGGTGCGGGGTGGCACGCGAGGCGTTGCCCCGGGCATCTCCGTCGAGGCCGACACGCCGGCTGCGACAGGGCTCGCCCTCGCTGGCCTGGCACCACGCGCATCGCACACCGAGCACGTCGGGGCCTCCGGCGGCGATGGCCGCCTCGCGGGCCGCTCGGGCGGGCCGGAAACGGGCCAGCTCGGCGCGCACGGCGGGCGGGATACACGAGCCGATGGCCGCCAGGCGCGCCTCGATGTCGGGGTGCGGGCCGCCGCTGGTGAGCTGCCGGTGCGTGGCGGGGGCGGTGGCCCCTGCGGCTACCGCGTGCCGGGTGCCTACCAGTTCGGCTCGCCAGGCGGCCGGGTCGTCCGGGTTGGCGGCCGGGGTGGGGTCGGTGTGCCGGGCCAGGCGGTCGCGGCGGTAGCTGCGCCACTGGCGGGCGACGTCCACGGGCAGGATCGGGTACGGGGAGGCAAGCACATGGGCCTTGATCGCCTCGCGCACGTCCCAGCCGTGGTCGGTGGTGAAGGGCACGTCGCCGAGCAGTTCGTGCCACTGGGCGATCTGGTCACGGGCCTCGCCCGTGTCGGTGCGCATCGTGCGCGGGTCCAGGCGGCCGAGGTAGGCGAGGACGGCAGCAACTTCACGTGGGTTCAAGGCAGTTACTCCGTTCCGGTCGGTTCGTCGAGCGCGGCGAGCAGGGCGGCGGTGTGCGCCTCGGCGCGGGTCATGCCGGCCTTGGTGGCGGGGGTGCCGCCGGGCAGGGCGTAGAGGTTCGGTCGTCCCGGTGCGGGGTTGTGCTCCCGGGCGATCCAGGTGCGCCAGTCGGCGCCCCACGTGGCGGTGGAGCGCGGGCTCCAGGCCGCCCGGTGAGAGCGCCACTTCGCATCGGCGGCCTGCAGGCCCTGCTCGCCGAGGCGGGCGAGGTGCCCCTCCTGCTGAGCCCAGGAGCGGCTCGCGTCGTCGATCTCCCAGTCCGCGGCGGGGACGAGGTCGGCAGCACCACTGCTGCTGTACCTACGGTTCACCTTCGGTTCACTACGGTTCTGGGGGTCAGAATCGGACCCGGGGCGGGGTCGGGATCTGACCCGGGCTGGGGTCGGATTCTGACGAGGGGGTGCAGGATCTGACCCGGTCAGGTTCTGACGAGGCGGGTCGGATTCCGACCCGGTCTTGGGCCAGATGCGGTGTTTGCGCAGCCGGTTCTCGTCCAGCTCGGGCACCGGATCGGCCCCGGTCAGGGGCTCGACGTACGCGTCGGGGTCGTCCTCCCGGGCCGCCGCGACCTTGGCGAGCCACGCTGCGGCGCGCGGCAGCCGGTAGACCGTGCTGTGCTGCGGCCCGTCGAAGTCGTCGAGCACCTCCAGCTCGCCGCTCTCGGCCAGGGCGGCCAGCGCGCTGCGCACGGCGTTGCGGCTGGCGTTCGTACGCCTCATCAGCGAGGTGAGGGACGCCCAGGCGACGCACTGCTCGTCCGGTACCCGGTCGGCGATCGACAGCAGGACCAGGCGGGCGTTTCCGCGACTGGTACTGGACTCCCACGCCCACTCGCGGGTGTCCCGGCTCATCGGGTCACCGCCGGATCGAGGCGGGCGCCGAGGGCCGACGGCGGCGCGACGGCGCCGAGCAGCCGGTGTGAGGGCAGGGCGCCAGGCGGGGAAGCGAGGATGGCTGCCGCGCTGGCCGGGGGCTCCGGCCTTTTGCGCAGGGCAGGCGGCATGTAAGACTCTCCTCCGTAGTGAAACCCGCGCCGGTGTGCCCCGTAGGAAAGGGCCGGTGCGGTGAAGGTGGGTGTGTCTCCCGCCCTTGCCGGGGCAGGAGTGACATTTGGCGTTCGGCGTCCGGGAGTTACCGCTCCATGGACGCCGTCGCTGTTTTCTGGGCGGCCTATGTCACCTGTCTGGATCCCGCGTTCCGCATCTCGCTCCTTCGCTGTCTGTCACCGGGCGGGCTGCCCGGTGAGGGACGACGAACATATGCAGGCCCTGCGCCAAGATCCAGACCTTGCTAAAGAACTCTCCACAACTCGCGACGAGCGCCGCCGCTGCCCGGTCCTGGGCACTCCGGCGTTGGGGGGGCGAGACCTGTGGGCCGCCTGCGGACGGGGCGTGACACCCGTCGGATCGCAGTCCGCAGCAGGAGACACATGCGGCATTCCTCTCGGTGACCACTTGCCAGGACAGGGAGCAGCCGGTTAGGTGATCTTCACGCCCGCCTGGTGGAGCGGGGCGATGTACTGTCCGGCGTCCGGGAGTACCGCTCTCGGGCGCCGCCGCTGCAATGCGGACCTACACGGCCTGGTTGGTACCTGCTGCCGCGCTCCTCGTGTTCGTAGCGCCGGGCGATGTGCCCGGGGGACGACGAACATACGCACGGACCCGTGTCAAGATCCAGAGTTGGTTCTTAACCTCTGTACCAGTTGCAGAGAGTCACCATGTGTGTCGTTCGTGGACGCCCAGGTCTGTTCGCAGGGCGCCGGGGGTTTGGTGACTCCCCGATGCGAGCGCTCTGCGCCCTGTCGGCCGGACGGCCCGTTCGCGTACATCGCCAGTCCTTCCCGGCCGGTGGTCCGTTCTTTACATCCGCTACCGATCAGCTGCGAAACACTGCACTGGATGGAGCGGGGGTAAACGTACACTCCAGTTGCGCCTGTTCGTCAACTGTAGTGTCGGAGTCTGGGACGGTGGGGGTGCGATCGCCACTGGAGTGGATAGGATGGAGGCTATGAGGGAGGGGTGGAGATGACTGAGAAGAACGAGCGCGCCTTCGCGGAGCTGCTCGACTATCTGTTCCGGGAGGTGCACCCGAAGGGCCGCGGCCCCTACACATACGCGGAGGTGTCACAGGGCATCCGGGACACCTCCGGCGTCGCCATCTCCGCGAGTGCCATCCAGCAGCTCCGTACCGGGACGAACACGAACCCGAAGATGCAGACCATCCGAGCGCTGGCTGGGTTCTTCGGCGTGACCCCGGGCTACTTCTTCGACGAGGCGGAGGCCGAGCGGCAGCGCGCGGAGATTCAGGTGGTTGCCGCCATGCGCGATCAGGGAGTGCGCCGGGTCGCCTTGCGTGCCTCCGGTCTCAGCACGTCGAGCCTGCACATGCTGAACGCCGTGATCGACCAGGCCCGCCGGCTAGAAGGGATGCCGGACGAGTCGGATGACTCGGGTCTGCTCGACGAGGAATGATCTGGCCGCCCAATCGGCAGCGCGCATCGGCCTCCCTCTTGCCGATCAAGCGCTGCCGGTCCGGTGGTCCTCCATCAGCACGATCACCCGGAGGTGGTCGCTGCGCACGGGTTGCATGGCGACGATACGCACAGCGACCTCCCGCCCCTGGTGGTACGGGAGCCTGAGCCGGCGAAGGTCGCCGTCGGGGTGATCGACCATCTCACGGCGATCCCACATCTCCCGTGCTTCGGGCGAACCGGCGAGGATGTCGCGCTCCAGGTCCCGCAGAGCCTTGTTCGTTGGGTGGTGGGCTCGCTCGTAGCGAATCTGCCCCAGGTAGGAGCGGGCCCAGTCCTGCTCCCAATTCACGAGCTGCTCCCGGGCCTCCGGCGTGCGGAAAGTCCATCGCATCTGATTGGCCTGGTAGGCGGCCCACGGGAACCAATCCAGCCATGGCCGGTTGAAGCCGAGCATGTTCCAGGCGAGGTCCGTCGCGCAGGCGGGATTGGGGGCCTGGTTGTCCAGAAACTCCTGGAGCGCCTCATCCATCTCGGCCATCGCGTCGGCTTCCGGCGCGGTGGCAAGTGCCGGCGGATGGCCAACCGCCCCCACGTAGAGCGTGCGACGTTCCGCGGGGCTCAGCCGTAGCACCGACGAGATCCGGTCGAGGAAGTCGGCGGAGTATGCGGCTTCCTTGCCTCGTTCCAGGGAGCCGTACCAACGCTCGCTCACACCAGCCAGGCGAGCCACATCGCTCTGCGTCAGCCCAGCACTCCGGCGGCCAGAGACCTTCAGGCCCGGAACTGTTCGGGGGCTTGTGCGGCTCCGCCACGATCGCAGCAGTTCGGGCAGGTACTCGCCGTCGCCCTCGACCTGCCCCTCCCGGGGGTCCATCATCTGAGTTTAGGTCCCATGATCAAGTGACATTCGCCACGACACACCCCGTGTGCCGGTCAGAGGATTTGCGGGCGGTCATTCCGCGTAATCAGACATAGCGGATATCAAGACAGATAGGTCCTGTCGGGCCGGGGTGGCCTTCCGGATCCAGTCACCATCTGTAACCGGAATTTCTGGTTCCGGGAAGCGTGACTTCCGCCTTCCTCTTGGCATCCTCATGCCTGCGCCCACCAGTAAGTCGCTACACGGCCGAGGCCGAGGAGGGGGGATTGGCATGCCCTTGCCAGAAATCGATGAGAGTCGACTGCGCAAATCATGCGAAAAGAAGATCGATCGTCTGCGCCTGCCGCATCGATTCAGTACGCGTGAATTGCGCGACGCGATAGCGACCCTGCGGGGGAAGCCGATCATCCTCAATCCCTTGAGGACCCTCGGTGCGGTCGACGCGCCCTGCGGCATAAGGATCGAGACCCCATCAGCCGACCTTCTCTATTGCGAGGAAGGTACGTCCGTCCACCACCAGCGGCACATCCTCACACACGAGCTGTGCCATGTGTACTGCGATCACCCCGGAAGCCTGGAGGTCGACGCCGAGACAGCCCAATCCCTCGGTGTTAACCCCACGCTGGTGATGCGCATGTCGGGACGCACGAGTTACTCGACAGCTGACGAACGCGAAGCGGAAATGATGGCGACGGTTATCCGGCAGCGCATCTACCGCGCACGCGAGACCCCTTCCCGGCAGCCCGAAAAAGGATCGGACAGCTGGGACGCACTCTTCGCCCAGCCCATTAAGAAAGGCCGGTTCCGCCCGCGATGAATGCAGTTTTTCTGGGCATGGCCTGCTTGCTTGCAGCGGCTGCCGGCTACTGGGTCTTTGGCCGAGGTACGCCCCGCCCGACCGGCACGTGGGCCATGGGCGCGCTCCTCGGCTCATTCGCCCTGGCCTTCGCCTCCTACGCGCCATGGTTCGAGAACGCTGTCGAAGCAGTGGTGCCGCACGCGGCCCGGCTGCTGAGCAACTGCGCTTCCTTGGCCGCTGCCACTGCGGTCCTGGCGGTCTCCTTCCAGCTCAACTTGGACCCCGAGGAGGCACGGCGCCGAGTCCGACTGCGCCTCGTTCTCTTCACCACGTCAGCCTTCGGCATGACTGCGCTGTTCGCGTACGAGCAGATGACACACCGCTCTCCGCAGGTATACGCGCTCTACCTGCTCCTGTTCATCTCCTACCTCGGCTTCGCCATCGTCGACTTTCTGCGGCAGGCGGTGCGTCAGTCGAAGTCGACTCGCCGAACGAGCGTCCGGCTGGGGCTGCGGATGGCGGCAGCAGGCTGCGCGTTCGCGCTGGTCTACTCCGCGTACAAGTTGACGGTCCTCATCTCCTTGGGATTGGGATTCCATCTCGTACCCGACCACTCGGAGTGCACGTCGCTCGTCGTCGCGCCGTGTGTCTTCAGCGTGACGTCGCCGGCGCTCGCCGTCCTGCTGATCTGTCTCGGTCTCACCCTGCCGGCTGTGGTCTACCCGATCAGCCAGGCCCGCCGCCGCCGGTGGGAGGTGCAGTCCTTCGAGGCGCTCGGGTCTCTCTGGCTGGACCTGTCGGCCGCGATGCCGCAAATCGTCCTGTCATCTGCAGACTTCGCCGAGGACACCACCAAGGACGTCGACTTCCTGCTTCAGCGGCGGGTCATCGAGATCAGCGACGGCATCCTCGCGCTCCGCCCCTACCGCTCGCGCAGAGTGCAGGAGATGGCCCAGGAGACGTTCGACGTCGGAACGGAAGAAGGTGCCGCGGCTGTCGAGGCGGCTGTCGTGAAAGCAGCGCTGGCGTCCTCGAAGGTCGGCCGGTATGCCGACGAGATTGCCCTGCCGCCGGGGGACGTCGCTTCGCGCACGGACCTTCGCGCGGACACGAAGTGGCTCCTCCGGGTGGCCGAGGCATACACGAACCGAGTTGGGCGTGTCGCCGACGATGGTCAGCCGGAAAGGATCGGAGCCTGACAGCATGACCGACCCGACGCAGGATCCCCGTTTTCTCCAGGACCCCTATCCCACTTACGCGGCTATGAGGTCCACGTGCCCGGTGCAACCTGTGCCTACCGGCTCCGGTGGGCACTCCAGCTACCTGGTCACCGGCTACGCGGAAGCGCGGGAAGCTCTCGGTGACGCTCGGCTCTCGAAAGACACGGCCGCATTCTTCGCGGACAAGGGGTCACGGCGCCGCCTGCACTCTGCAGTTGCACACAGCATGCTGGCCAGCGACCCGCCCCAGCACACCCGGTTGCGCAAGCTGGTGATCAAGGCATTCACGACCGGGGCTGTCGCAGAGCTGCGTCCGTTCATTGCCCGAGTCACCAACGACCTGCTGGATCAGTGGCCCGCCGGCGAGCAGGTCGACCTCGTCGCCGGCCTGGCGGTGCCGTTGCCCGTGATCGTGATCTGCGAGCTGCTTGGCGTACCGGAGGGAGATCGAGCCGACGTTCAACGCTGGTCTGGAGAGTTGTTCGCCGCCGGGAAACCGGACCTCATCGACGCGGCTTCGCACTCCATGGCCGGCTACATGACCGGCCTTATCGCCGCCAAGCGCGCGCGTCCGGGCGATTCACTCCTGGACCGTCTCATCTCGGCACGCGACGGCGACGACCACCTCAGCGAGGAGGAGTTGGTCTCCCTCGCAGTGCTACTTCTGGTCGCCGGGCACGAAACCACAACCAATTTCCTCGGCAATGCCGTCCTGGCGCTGCTCCAGCACCCTCAGGAGCTGGATCGCCTGCGGAGAAACCCGGACGATGTGCCAGCCGCATTGGACGAGCTGCTTCGGTTCGATTCTCCCGTCAGCGCAGCCACTTTCCGGTTCACGACAGAGGCTCTCACTCTCGGTGGCACTGAGATCCCAGGAGGTGTCCCCGTGCTGGTGTCGCTTGGAGCCGCCAACCGCGACCCTGAGCGGTTTCCCTCACCCGACCAGCTCGATTTGAACCGGGACGCAGCTGCCCATCTCAGCTTCGGTCACGGCATCCACCGCTGCGTCGGCGCCCCCCTGGCGAGGGCCGAGGCCGAGATCGCACTACGAGCGATCTTGGCCCGGTTCCCCGGAATCCGCCTTGCCGCACCGCCTGATCAACTTGGCTGGCGGCGCACCCGCCTTGTTCGCGGGCTGGTGTCGCTCCCCGTCCGGATGTAAGCGATCAACGGAACTTCAGCAGTGGCGCGGCAGCTCAGTCGCTGGCAGGTGCATGCTGTGACATCTCGTTCCGACCGGGTGACATGACCAGCTCGCTTACGCGTGCCTTCCAGTACACCGGCAGCCCTGCGGCCTTCCTCGCCCGCCGGTACGTCAGAGCCCACCCCATGTCCCGGTCGACCGTTCCGTCCTCCGTCACGCTGGCGTGCCACCACAGCCAGCCGAAGAGGTGCTGCCGGCCATCCGTACATGGCGGGGCGAAGACGTAGGTCGTGGTTGCGCTGAGCTTTGCCATCGACTCGGCGATCTGCGCCTTGCCGCTGAGCGCGACAAGGTCGCGCCGCACCTGTTCCCTGGCAGCCTGCACGACGCCGCGCACGAAGCTCACGGCCCACATGGCGAGGACCAAGGCAACAATGGCACAGAGGACCGCCCAACCCCCGCTCACTGGCTGGCTCTTACAACTTCATCGGAGAAGGGCGCGCGGCACGCTTCGATCGTCTCAGCGAGGGTGGAATGCACCCGCAGTCCGGGGCGGGCGTAGCCGAGCTGTGCCACGACGTTTGCGCGGCGAACGTATTGAGGGTCGGAACCGACCACCAGCGTGATGCCGTGGTCCGCGACGGCCATGCCCAACCCCGGGGCGCGGGTTGCTACGGCGAGTTGCGCACGCCAGGCCAGCACGCTCTCTCGCCGGGCGGTTTTCCGGTTGAACCAGTCGGGCACGGCGTCTTCCCCCTCGTGAACAGCTCGCGCGTCACACGCCTGTCTACCCGACCGGCCCATCCCGCCACAACGCGGCGCGGTCAGCGGTCTCCCTCCGCCGGAGCTGTACGACGATGCCGGGCCCCGGCCTCTCCCCAGCGGCGGACGGCCCCACTCGGTGGGAGCCTCCCTGACGGCCCGAATCGGATAGAGCGCGGCCTGTGCCGCAGCCAGATCGTCGACGACACCCAACGGCACACCCAGCCGATGCCGTCCCACTCCTGGATCACCCGTGGTGCGTGCGGCTCGACATGCTGGGCACGGTGCGATCCCGACGTCAGCGGCACTGCCCGCAGCTTCCCCTTCGACTGGGCCAGGCGCTCCTCGCGCCGATGCGCCCATTCCTCCAGCGGCTCCTCGTCCATCGCGCCGTGCTGACGCAAGCGTGCCCGCCGCACCAGCCTGGGCCTGTGTTTCCCCTACGGCGTACGAGCGGCGCGCCGCCGGTGAGGTTCCCGGGAAATCGCACTGGTAGGACACTGGGACGACGACCAGAAGAGGGGCGCGTCAACTGGACTCGACAGCAACCGTGGTTGAACCGACTACCGTCGAGAGCACGGTGCGACACGATCGCGAGGTCGTGCAGGTCTGCCTGACCCTTCATGTCTCGTAGCCGCCCCGCGACGACAGCGGACGTGCGGCGCATCTGCTCGACCCGCCGCACGCTCTGTACCTCAGCACGAGTGCTTCCGTGGTGATCGCCGATGCTCGGGCGGTCCGTTACGAGGAGTCCTTCGGCATGCTGGAGGACATGGTCCGTGAGCATCCCGGCGCCTTCATCGTTGGCACCGTGACCAGCAGCCGCTGCGCGCTCGTGTGGGTCAGGGCCCAGCCCCGCTCGGTGTGAGAACCCACTGGATATACCGTGCGTGTGCACAGCAACGACCCCGGTCCGGTTGAGTTCTACCCGTCCGCGGTCTACGGCTGAGCCCGCTGGTGGGCGGAGCAGCCCAGCGTGCCGAAGGACATCCCGGCCGGCCTGCTGCTCGCGCGGCCACCCGCCCGTTTGGACCTAGTTGTAAGGGGTGAAACGCACCAGCTGTAGGTCGCTCATGCCGAGCGGCCCCGCCCTTACACCTTCCACGATCCGGAGGACCCCACCGAGTGGCGCTGATCGGCCACGGGAGAGCACGCCGAAGCCTCACAAGGGGGCTAGTTTCCGCCATCCTGCGGCGATCAGGCACGCATCACTCCGGGCGACCGATACCTTCCCGAGCGGCAATAAGGCCACTACCAGGAAGGTGCCCCATGCAGCGGTTCACGCCGAAGTTCCAGGGCGAGCCGTGGACCGACGGATTGGAAGTCATCCACGCCTACGTGCTACCGCGGCCCGGTGTTGACGATGAGCTACTGGCCCTCGCCCACGGCTGCCGCCCTGCGCTGCTGGACCACCCCATCGATCCAGCCTGCCCGCCGCAGGCCGGCGACCCCGGCACCCTCCACGTCACCATCGAGATGATCGCCGACACCCCCAGCGCCAGAATCAGCGCAGAGGAACGCCAAGATCTCATTCGCGCACTGCGCAAAGAACTAGCCGATGCGGTGCCCTTCGACACCGAGGTGGGCCCCCCGATCGGCAACATCGCCGGCGCCGTGCTCGACCTGTGGCCCGAGCACGAAGCCGCCGTCCTCCAGGAGCGGGTGCGCTCCGCAATCCGTACAGTGCGCGGAGACACGGCACTGCAGCACAATGGCGGCCGACTTCACATGTCACTGGGCTACAGCTACGACACCGGGGACTCGGACGTCCTGAACAGCAGGCTCCGCAACGCCATCACCCCGCGCCGCGCACCGCTGCACGTGGACACCGTGCACCTGCTCAATGTCCGCTACGGCATCGCGGCGGACACCGGTGGCTGGCGTATGTCCTGGGTGCGCATCGCTGAGATCGCACTCGGTCGCTAACCCCCGACGTCAGAAGACGACATGCCCGCGGTGGAACTGCGAGAGCACCACGAGCAGTCCGGTTTCGCCCGCCTGCCCGACGCGGGCGGCGGGGCTATCTGGGTCCGGCTCCGGATACTCGTAGCACAGGGCGCGCCAGCGGACCATGACTGGATCGTCGGCGTCGTCCATCCGGTGCCCCAGGGCTTCCAGCCGGTCGGTCCACCGCTCCTTGAACTGCGGTTGCCCGGTGTCGCGCCAGTCCCCGGTCAGCTCCTCCACGTCCTGCCGTGTGATCGCGGAGACGGGGACGGAGCGTTCCTTGGCCAGCAGGTGGAAGCCGATGGCCAGGGCCCCGGCACCGTCCACGTACTCCTCACCGGATGTCGTGGGATATCCGGTGGTGCTGATCTCCGTGTCGCCGAGGGCTGGTGCAACCGCGGAGCGCGCCCGATCCCACGCGTCACGCCACAGCTCGCTGCCTTCCCTGGCCGCTTGGGCGGCCAGCTCGTCCAGGCGTTCGCGGACCGTGAGCTTCGGTTGGCCGCATATCGGCAGCGCGGCGAGGTGATCCCGCGTGTAGTAGCCGAGGGCGAGGTCCTGTCGCATGTACACGGCGTGCAGGCGGTTGATGTTGATCTCCACCCGGCTGGGCCGTATGGCGCGCAGGCTGCGGTTGAAAGCGGCGTCGTGTACTTCGCCGGAGCGGTAATAGGCCGCAGCGGAGTGCGGCCAGTACCTTTCGCCAGGCGCCCGAAGATTGATGCCGTTCACCGTCGACACGGCCTTGCGCACCATGGGCGTTCTCGGAGCGCTCGAAGGCGACTGCCACACGGCCTGCTCGGTGTGGCTGCCGGCGTCTTGAGTCGACAGCGGTACGGGCGATCCGCCCTTGTGGCGCCGAGACACGCCACGAACGTGCTCCGCTCAGATCAATGGGGAGCGGCCAGGGCGTGGGCGTGCCGGTATACGCCGTGGCCCATCCCGCCACTTGGGCCGGAATCGGCGTCGGCGGCACGGGGGGCGCCTGGCGGGAGCGGGCGGAGGGATATGAGCTCATGAGGGCGTGGTGGAAGACGAGGTATCGGAAAGAGAGGAGCGGGGGGACGGAACCGGGGTGCCGTTGGAACGGGGCTGAACGAATTGGCTTGCTTGAAGATCAAAGAGCTCGGCGTAGACCCCGCCGTCTGCGAGGAGCTGGTCAGGACTGCCGGACTCCACGAGGCGCCCGCCGTCGAGGACGTGGATCAGGTCGGCGTGCCGCACTGAGGCGAGCCTGTGGGTGATCAGGACCACCGTCTGCCCGGCCTCAGCCAGAGCCCGAATGGCAGAGAAAACCTCCAGCTCAGCACGGGCATCGAGCGCCGCGGTCGGCTCATCCACGACCAAAATGTCGCCCTTGCGGTATGCGGCTCGCGCGATGCCGATTCTCTGCCACTGACCGCCTGAGATCTCGTGCCCGCCGCGGAAGCCGCGGCCGAGAAGGGTGCCCAGTCCGCGCGGCAGGCTGTCGATCACCTTGCCGGCCCCGGCCTGGTCGATCGCCTCCTGAATCCGGTTGGTGGTGAGCGGCACTTCGGGGCGGCCGACGCTCACGTTGACGCGCGCGGTAAACGTCCAGCGAACGAAGTCTTGCGCCACCATGGCGACGCGTCCGGCGAGTTGGTCGCGGTCCGCCTGAGCGGTGTCGACGTCGTCCCAGCAGATGCGTCCCGTGGATGGCTGGTACAGCCCGGCCAGCAGCTTCACCAGGGTGGTCTTGCCGGCGCCGTTGACACCCACGAGGGCGACGATCTTTCCCGTGGGAATGGTCAGGGAGAGGTCGGTCAGGGCCGGTTTGCTGTCCTCGCCGGGGTAGCTGAAAGACACGTTCTCGAAGCGGATCTCCCGTGGCTGCTTGGGGAGGTCCCCACCGCTGGTGGGGATGGCCCGCCTCTCTGCCTCGATGTTGAGCTGCTCAAGGTCGCCGACGAACAGGGCTTCGGCATTCAGGGAGTTGAGTTCCAGCACAAGGGTGTTGAGGCTGCCGGAGCCCGAGCGAATGGCGATGACGGCGGTTCCGGCGACGGCGAGGGCCATGATGCCGGACAGGAGCAGTGCGCCGAGGGTGAGGTAGGTGGCGATTGTGGCGAGACCCGTCCCGGTGGCGGCGATCAGAAGCGTGCGGCCCTCTAGCCGTGCGAGGCGGGCTTGTTCGTCCTCGGCTGCCTCCGACATGCCGCGGAAGTGCTCCAGCAGAAACGGCCCGAGCCGGTGCACGCGGATCTCGGGAGCAGCCTTCGGATCGACGAGCATCCTCGCGATCACCTGGCAGGCCCGCGAATGCTGCACCCACGTGTGGTACGAGCGGTAGCGGCGCTGGGCCGTGACCAGCGCCGACCAGGCACTGGGCAGCGCCATCAGCACAAGCATCGGCAACAGGCTCCAGTGGAGAACGGCGAGTACGCTCATCGCCGCGACCAGTGAGAACAGGGCGTTGATGACGCGGGTGGAGAGCTTGATGGCGCGCCGCGCCGCCATCGCCCCGTACTGCGCCGAGTCGAGGAGACGGTGGAAGGCGTCGTCTTCGATCGCCGACAACTCCACCCGTGAGGCGCGTGTCAGATAGGTCTCGGTCGCGAGCCGCACCACCGCAGGCGTCGAAGAGGACATCACTCTCACGCTGGGCTACGACACCAGCGAGATCCCACCCCTCGACACCATCGAAGCCCTCGCCGAGACACTGGCCACCGAGCACCACCTGACCTCCATGCTCACCTCGCTCCGTCCCGCGCGCCGCGACCTCACCGTCCCCCCGCACTTCGAGGCGCCCCCAGTCCCCCTCTCATTCACGCTCGGCACCGACGCAACCCACGGCATCGGGCTGAACCACGCCCGCCGGCCACCCCTGAACTCGCACATCATCCTGCTCGGCCCCGCTACCCGCCCCGCCCTCCACTACCCCCTCGGGAATGGCACCAACGCCCATGCGTGGACGGCACTCCAGCGGCTCACCCAGCACCTGAAGAAGGCGCAGCCCAGATCCCGCTAAAGGACAAAGGATTGGTATCTGATTCTCCATCAGCCGCCGTCGCGGATCCCCCGAATTTATGGGAACCCCCCAACGGCCCTGCTGCCAGCAGCCCGACGCCCAGTGCCTCGCAGCCCCATCGCCACTGGCGCGATGGTCCGCTTCCCGCGCATTTGCTCGTCCACCGCTCTGCACGCCCACTGCACGCGTGTCCACCGGCGGCCCTCAGCAACGGTGCTCGGGCTGGTCCGTCCCTGTGACACAAGGCAAAAGGCAAGGAAAAAGACCAGGTCACGGTGAGTGAGTCCTGGGCCTTTCCGGAGCCGCCTCCGGGATTCGAACCCGATACCTACGCATTACGAGGGCCTGCAAGATCATCCTGGACTGTGCGGGACCGTGCCACAGAATCCTGTTTTCGCTGATCAGAAGCCCATAGCCGTGACCGCCATGCCGCCTGGTCCACCAGGGTGCCAACCCGTCCGCTCACGCATCGCTCACGCGGTGCCAGCCTGGTGAGGGCCTACCCGAGCTCAGCAAATGGGCCACCCTGCGGCTCTTCGGCCTCCTTCTTGAGCCTTCATGTTCAGCTCCGAGGAGAAGGGCCCGTCTCATACTCTGTGACTCGGACGCGGAGACGCAGAGGTGAACTCTCAGTTTGTCCGCGATCACGCTCGGTTCCGGACTGTGGGTGCTGGTCATCGTCTACAGGTCGTTGTTGCCTGCCGTACCGGACTCCCGAAATGTCAGTGCCCTCCTCCATAATCGGGGTACCGTCTTCAACGAAGGACCTCATCTCTGTGACGATCACCCAGCACGAGCTCGAATCACGGCTGTGGGACGCCGCGAACGCGCTCCGCGGCCCCGTCGACCCGGCTGACTTCAAGACCTACGTCTTCCCGATGCTGTTCTGGAAGTGGATCAGCGACACCTGGGTCCACGAGCACGACGCGGCGTTCGATGCCTACGGCGACGACCTCGACGACGAGATCGAGGCCGACTTTCACCGGTTCGAGCTGCCCGAGGGCACGCTATGGAGCGAGGTCACCGAGAAGTTCACCAACCTCGGTGCGGAGATCGCGAAAACCTTCCAGCGAATCGAAATGGCCAACCCCCGCTCGCTCGCCGGCGTCTTCGGCGACGCCTCGTGGGGCAACCAGGAGCGGATCCCGGAGTCGGCCCTGCTGGGGCTCATCCGAGCGTTCAACAAGATCAGGCTCGACCCGTCGACGGTCTCGCATGACCTGCTCGGCGCGGGCTACGAGTACTTGCTAAAGAACTTCGCCGACGAGTCGGGCAAAAAGGCCGGCGAGTTCTTCACGCCCCGTGAGGTCGTGAACCTGCTCGTCGGGATCCTCCAGCCTGAGCCGGGCGAGTCCGTCTACGACCCGTCCTGCGGCTCCGGCGGGATGCTTGTCGCGACGATCAACCAGCTGCGCGAGTCCGGCAAGGATCACCGCACGCTCAGGGCGTACGGCCAGGAGATCAACCTGACGACGGCCTCTATCGCCCGGATGAACTTGTTCCTGCACGAGATCGAGGACTTCGACATCAAGCGCGGAGACACCCTCCGCGCTCCAGCGTTCAAGGCCCCCAGCGGTGCCGTCCGCCAGTTCGACACCGTGATCGCCAACCCGCCCTTCTCGCTGGCGAATTGGGGAGCGGACCGCTGGTCCTCGGACCCGCGAGCCATCTGCGGCGTTCCGCCGGCGAAGAACGGCGACTACGCCTTCGTCCAGCACATGGTCTCGTCGATGAAGCCTGGATCCGGCCGCGTCGGTGTGGTGATGCCTCACGGCGTGCTGTTCCGCGGAGGCGCGGAGGCGAATATCCGCCAGGGCCTCATCGAGAAAAACCTTCTGGAAGCCGTTGTCGGGCTGCCGCCCAACCTCTTCTACTCGACCTCGATCCCGGCGTGCCTGCTGATCTTCCGTGATCAGAAGCCTGTCGAACGCAAGGAGCACGTCCTCTTCATCGACGGCTCGGCCCGGTTCGTCAAGGGCAAGAAGCAGAACCGTATGTCCGAGGCTGACGTCAGGGCTCTCATCGAGGCGTACCAGACAGGCAACGACCCGGACGGTGAGGGTGGGGCGAACGTCCGGCTGGTGCCGTTCGAGGAGATCGAGCAGAACGGCTTCGACTTGAACATCGGCCGCTACATCAAGGTTGCTGCCGAGGAGACTGCCGATCTGGGTGCAGCGCTCGTCGCGTATGCCGATGCTCGCCAACACCGGATGAATACCGAGGCTGTCATGTTCGAGCGGCTCGCAGCGGCAGGAGTCGACCTGAGCGTGTTCGGGGTGCCCAGTGAGTGAGTGGGAGGGGGTCCGGCTCGACGAGGTCATCGCGCTGGACGTCGACGCGGTCCCGGTCACGGCGACGACCTCCTATGACATCGTCGGTGTCTTGAACCGCGGTCGGGGCCTGTTGTTTCGGGAACCGATCACTGGCAGTGAGACCTCATACAAGACGCTGAATCGCATCCGTCCAAACCAGATCGTCTACAGCCGCTTGAAGGCGTTCGAAGGGGCGATCACCGTTGCTCCGAACGATCTTGGCGAGGTTTACGCGTCGCAAGAGTTTCCGACATTCACGTGCGGTGAGCGAATGCTTCCCGAATACTTCCGACTCCTTACCACCACAAAACAACTGTGGGAGCAACTGCAGGCGTTGTCGACCGGCATGGGTGGCAGGCGTGAACGAGTCAAGCCTGCTGACTTTTTGACGATGGAACTTGCTCTCCCCTCCTTGTCGGAGCAGCGCCGCATCGTTGACGTCGTGGTCGCGGTCGATGCGTTGGTCCAAAGGCTGGCGATTGAGACGGTGGCGGCGGAGATGGCCCTCAAGGCAACTCGTGATTCGCTACTCACGGCAATGAATGGCCCTGAAGTCCCGTTGAAGATGTTGACGACCAAAATCGGTAGCGGAGCTACCCCACGTGGAGGTGAAGCCGCGTACGCGATAGAGGGCGTTTCACTGATCCGCTCCCAGAACGTGTACGACGGTCGGTTCGAGTGGAATGGCTTGGCGAAGATCCTTGACGACCAAGCTCGCTTGCTCGACAACGTAGCTCTGGAATCGAGCGATGTCCTCATCAACATCACGGGAGCCTCAGTCAACCGGGTCGCAATTGTGCCGGACGAAGCACTACCTGCACGGGTGAACCAGCACGTCGCAATCTTGCGATGCAATCGAGATGTCCTCGAGCCGTCGTACCTCGCTCACGTGCTCAGACGTTCGGATCTGAAGGCTGCCCTCGATGTCATGTCCGGTTCCGGCACCACTCGGCAAGCTCTTACGAAGGCTCAGTTGGAGACGTTCAGTATCCCTTCCTCGCCGGTCGACGAGCAGCGGGCGGTTGCAACAGTCTTGGACGGCTTCCTTTCCGAGAGCGCTGCCGCCCATTCAGAACTCGCTCAACTCAGGGCGTTCCGCTCGGCCCTTCTGACCTCTCTCCTGAACCAGGAGATCGAGATTCCCGAGTCCTATGACGCTCTGCTCGAGGAGGTTTCCTGACATGGGTTGGACAGAAGCGAGCACGATCCAGCGTTCACTGCTCGAGTGGGCGGAGGAGGCCGGCTGGGAGCGTCTCCAAGGGGAAGGATTACCGCGCGATGAGCATGACGTCATCGTCGAGGACTGGGCACGCGAAGCCTTGCTCGCGCTGAACCCGGAGCTGGTCGACGACCCCGAGTCGGCGGACCTCGTTCTGCATGAGCTCAATCAGGCTGTCCTCGATGCGCACAACGGTCTCGTTGCGGCCAACGAGCGGCTGACCGTGATGCTTCGTGGCGACCACTCATTCACGACGATCGACGGTAGGCATGTGCCTCGTCGGCTGATCGACTTCAAAGACCTCAACAACAACCGCTTCACCGTCGCTGACGAGGTCACCGTCAACGGTGCGACCAAACCGCGCCGGTTCGACGTCGTCTACTACGTCAACGGGTTCCCGCTGGTCGTTGCCGAGACCAAGACGCCTGTGAAGCATCAGGTCTCATGGGTCAACGCCGCGAAGGACCTTTACGACGTGTACGAGGAGGAGTACCCGAACTTCTTCGCGACGAACGTCTTCAACGTCGCCACCGAGGGCCTGGAGTTCCGGATGGCTCCGATCCGCGCGGTCCCGGACCCCGACTCCGAGATCTGGGCCCCGTGGGGGTCCACTGAGGACGACCCAAAAACCGTCACGGGCCCGGCTCGAGTCGAGCGGTCCGCGCGCTTGCTGCTGCGGCCGGAGACGATCCTGCCGATCCTCAAGGACCTGGTGATGTACCGGCACGCTCGGGACGCCTCCGAGGTCGACATCAAGTTCTTGCCTCGTTACCCGCAGTTCGAGGCGGCTCTGGCGATCCAGGCCAAGGTGCTCGCAGGCCGTCCTGGCGGACTGATCTGGCATCACCAGGGATCGGGCAAGACTGAACTCATGGCGTTCGCCGCAGCCCGTTTGCTGCGCGATGACGCGGTGACGGGGAAGTTCGGGAGCGCGCCGACGGTCATCGTGATCGCCGACCGTAAGGATCTGGTCCGGCAGACGGCGGAGATGTTCGAGACTGCCGGCATGCCGCGGATGTCGGTGCCCCGCAACCGGCGGGAGCTGCACACTCTGCTGCGTAGCGGTGAGCCCGGTGTGGTCATCACGACGGTGCACAAGTTCGCTGAGGCCGGCCATCTGAACAACCGGTCGAACATCGTGGTCCTCGTTGACGAGGCGCACCGCTCGCAGGAGGGGAAGTTCGGCGATGCGTGGCGTGCGGCGGTGCCGAACGCGAAGTTCTTCGGTGCGACGGGTACTGCGATCGAGGACAAGGACCGTTCGACGTTCAAGCTGTTCGGCGACCCTGACGACCCGGACTTTGTGATGTCGCGGTATACGCCGGAGCAATCCATCGCCGATGGGTTCACCAAGCCAGTGATCGTGGAGGGCCGGTCTGTCGGGTTCAACCTCGACAAGGAAGCCTTGGACGAGGCATTCGACGAGCTGGCCACGGAGGAGGGCCTGGACGAGGAGGAGAAGGTCTTCCTGTCGGGGAAGGCTTCTCACATCGAGACGATCCTCTCCAACCCCGAGCGCGTGGCTGCTGTGTGTGCCGACATCGTCGACCACTTCCTTACCTATGTCGCGCCTCTGGGGCAGAAGGCTCAGGTCGTGGCCTACAACCAGCGCCTTGTGATCGCGTACACCAGGGCCATCGAGGCCGAGCTGGAGCGCCGTGCTGCAGTCATGCCGGATGGACGACTCCGTGAGGTCGGTGTGGTGATGCACGTCGCCGACAGCAAGGAGACCCCTAAGGAGCACAAGAAGCACCTGCTCACGCCGGAGCAGGAGGAGGCGCTTAAGCGCCGCTTCAAGAAGGTCGATGACCCGATGTCGTTCATCGTTGTCACCGCGAAGTGGATGACCGGCTTCAACGCTCCCATCGAGGGGGTGCTGTATCTCGACAAGCCCGCTAAGGACACGAACCTGTTCCAGACGATCACGCGGCCCAACCGTCCGTGGAAGAATCCTGTCACCGGTCAGCGCAAGGACTTCGGGCGGGTCGTCGACTACATCGGGCTCGCGAGGGCCATCGGCAAGGCAGTTGCCGGCCCGAAGGTGAAGGACGACGAAGAGGACGAGCTCAACGTCACCGACGCCTCAAAGCTGGCGGGGAAATTCGTCGCCGACCTCACGCGTCTGCTCCATCTGTTCGACGGCATCGACACCAGTGACTCCTCGTTCGAGTCGCTCGCCGAGGCCCACGAGCGGATCCCCGAGGGCGGCGCGCAGCGCACCGAGTTCATCGAGACCTACGTCGCGCTGCAGACGGTGTGGGAGTTCCTCGACCCGCACCCGATGCTCCGGCCATTCAAGGGGCAGTACTTCTGGCTCGCGAAGGTGTACGAGTCGATCCGGCCCAAGGACGTCTCCAAGACGTTCCTCTGGGCACGTCTCGGCGCGAAGACCACTGACCTCATTCACGGTCACATGACCGATGTGGGCGTTAGGTCGATGCCGTCGAAGACAGTCACGCTCGACGCTGCCGGTCTGGCGCTGGTGAAGAAGATCGCCGAGCAGCTGAAGCTTTCCAAGCAGCAGACGCCGGAGTCGAAAGCCGATGACGTGTATCAGGAGGTCCTCGACTCCATCGAGGCGCGCCTCAGGCGTCGGCTCGCCGATACCGAGAGCCCGGCGTATCGGTCGCTGGCGGAGCGGATCGAGAAGCTTCGTGCCAAGGCGATCGAGAACGTCGAGGACTCGCTGGCCTTCCTCGAGGAAGCTCTGAAGATCGCTCAGGATGTGGTCGCCGCAGACCGGGCAGCGGAACAGGGCGACCAGGGAGCGCTCGACCGGCTGGCCGATCCGAAGCGTGGGGCGCTCACTCAGATCGTCGCGGAGAACACACCGCCCGGGCTGCACAAGATCGTCCCTGACATAGCCTCCCGGATCGACTCGATCGTCGTCGAGGTCGCCTATGCCGGTTGGAGCGCGAGCGACGCGGGCGACAAACGCGTCCGCCGCGAGCTGCGTTCCGTCCTGAAGGAGTACAGCTTGCCCATCAAGGGCGAACTGTTTGACCGAACGTACGAGTACGTACGGGAGAACTACTGAACGACGTCCTCGCGGAACTCCTTCGGATACGGCTTGGGCATTGCGACATCCTTCCAGCCCGCCTCTCAGCCAGCCAGGTCAGGTGTCAACCGCCCCTGCAGCAGTCCCGTAAGGCTTGAGCAAAACGCGCCCTGGGCACGAACCACGACATGGATGACATGTTCGGTGAGTGGGCGATGGAAGTAGCGGAAGCCGAACTCGGCAGTCCGCTTCCACGGCGGTGGGCACACACACAAGGAGTGGCTGAACGCGCGATTAAAGTGCGTCAGGTTCTCGGCGTAGACGCTGACCTGCTCCTTGCCGCTGCCACGCTTCATGACGTCGGGTATGCACCCCGGCTCGCAGTGACCGGTTTCCATCCGCTGGACGGGGCCCGGTTCCTTCGCGACGAGCATGGGGCCGAGGAGCGGCTGGTGCGACTGGTAGCCAACCATTCGTTCGCGCTCCTGGAGGCCGAGGAGCGGGGTCTACGGGAGGAGTTGTCCACCGAGTTCCCCTTGCTGGACCACCCGCTGCTGGTGGACGCCCTCGTGTACTGCGACATGACCACGACGCCCGACGGGGGCCGGACCACCGCGCAGGACCGGGTCGCGGAGATCGTCAGCCGCTACGGGGACGACAGCGTGGTCGGGCGGTTCATCCGTCGGGCGGCACCGGAGATCTTTGCCGCCGTAGAGCGAGTGGAAGCCGCCGTGGCGGCTCAGCCGAGGTAGGGGTAGGTGCCGGCGAGGTAGTCCCCGATCTGCTGGCGCATGCTCGGGTGAATGTCGTACTGGTCGAGGTCGGCCGGCTGGACGAAGCGGACGCCGTCGGCCTCGTCGTTGATCGTGGGCGCTCCGCCGACGGGGCGGCCGATGTAGGTGTTCTCGTACTGCTGGCGAATCTCGCCGTCGGTGTAGGCGACGATGTGGTTCGGGTTGGTATAGACGCCGAGGAATCCGGTGAGCTCCGCGATGATGCCGGTCTCCTCCAGACACTCGCGCACCGCGCACTCGGCCGCGGTCTCGCCGATGTCCTGGGCTCCGCCGGGGAGGGCCCACTGGCCGGTGTCGCGGCGACGCTGGAGGAGGATGGCGCCCGTCTCGTCGGAGACGAGCAGGTTGCTGGCCGGGATGAGGGTGTTCGCCTTCGGAGCAGAGGGGTCGTTGTAGTACTCAGTCCTGCCCATGGTCAGCGGTCCTCTCCTGGTCGGGTGCCCATTGCCTCGCAGCGGCCCAGACGGCGTCGAAGCTTTCAGCGTAGTTGTCGAACCACCCTGTATCGCCTGCCCTCTTGAGGTGCAGAAGGGGGTTGGCGCTTGCCGGTTGACCCCAGATGTGTGGGTTGACGAGCAGGTTGTCGTCGTAGCGGAACATGGACGTGTAGAGGGTGGTGTCGTGGAGTCGTACGCCGCACCCGGCCTCGCCCAGCAGCGGACGGTAGTACGTCAGTGAGGCGCGGATCTTGGCGGCGAGGGTGTCGCCGATTCCCTCCTCACGACCCCGGATAGCGGCTGCCTGCCCGTCCGGATCGCCGAAGCACAGGCGCACCCGCACTCCCTCGGCGGCACGTTCGGAGAGCATCTTGGCGACGTGGGGGTTGGACTGGGCGAAGAAGGTGCCGGAGAAGACGAGGACGCCGATCTCGTGCCGGGCCTCTCGCAGCAGTGCGAGCCACACGTCCCGGGGCACGCTGGCCCGGTTCTGGTAGGTGCCGACCAGCTCGGTGCCTAACCCGTCCCTCGGCCGGCCTGGGCGCTTGGACGGCTCAGGCCAGAGGAAAGTCTCTTCGACGCGCAGGTGTCGCGCGACGCGGAAACGGTGCCGGGCATGGGGAATCCGTCCGCCCAGCCATCGGCTGACCGTCTTGGGGTCTACCTCGCAGACCTCGGCAAGCGCATCGGGCGAAACGCCGCGTTGGCCGAGCACAGTGCGCAGTCGGTTGTTCACAGCAGCTATCGAATCGGCACACCGCGTGAT
This sequence comes from Streptomyces sp. NPDC060064, assembly GCF_042736455.1. Taxonomy (NCBI): domain Bacteria; kingdom Bacillati; phylum Actinomycetota; class Actinomycetes; order Kitasatosporales; family Streptomycetaceae; genus Streptomyces; species Streptomyces sp. NPDC060064. The sequence continues at coordinate 120,652 of NZ_JBHWWF010000023.1, read as the reverse complement.
CGCGCAAGGACGTTTTGGGACGCAGTCCGCTGAAGTGGAACCCCGCCGACTGCCTACTCTGGCGGCATGGAGCTCTTCGTCCTGTGGGACATCGACCACACCCTCATCGAGAACGCAGGGGTCAGCAAGGAGATCTACGCTGCTGCCTTCGGTGCCCTCTCGGGACGCGAGCCCACGGAGCCCGCGCGTACCGAGGGGCGTACGGATCGGCTGATCATGCGCGACATGTTCGTCCGCGAAGGGCTGCCCGTGCCCGACTGGCACTTCATCGAGACCGCGCTCGCCCAGGCGGGGGAAGCGCGCCTGGAGGAGCTGCGCAGGCGCGGGACTGCCCTGCCCGGTGTTCATGAGGCGCTGGAGGCCGCCTCTGCTCAGAAGGGTTGGGTCTCCTCCGTACTTACCGGCAACATCGCTGCCAACGCTCGCGTGAAGCTTGCTGCGTTCGGCCTCGACTCCCTGCTGGATCTACCGGTGGGCGCATACGGAGCGGACGCCGAACTCCGTCCCCATCTGGTCGCTGTAGCCCGCGAGCGCGCGCAGCGCCTTCATGGTGTTTCGGCCGACATCCCCACCGTCCTCGTCGGAGACACCCCTCGTGACGTGGAAGCGGCTCTGGCCACAGGCTCAGGCCTCCTCGCCGTCGCCTCCGGCATCCACACCCCGGAGGAACTGACCGCCGCCGGCGCCGGCGAAGTCCTACCCGACCTATCGGACACGAGCCGTGTCCTCGGCATCCTGGAGTCCTTCGCAGGTCACTGAAAACGTCCCAGGACGTCCTCGGACCGTCCCTGAACGCGGTGTCGAGGTCCCCGAGCAGAAAGCCACTATCAGGCTCCCAACAGGCAATCAGCCGAAGGAGCCGATGTGATCGAGGAAGTCACCGGGATCAGGAAGATCCGGATGCTGTACCTGCAGCTGATCTACCGCTGCAACTTCACATGCCTGCACTGCTTCCACGGCAAGCGGCTCCAGTACGCCGACGCCTTTACCGTCGAGGAAGCCACGGATCTCCTCACCCTGATGCGGGACCAGTACGGCACGGAGGCCGTGACCCTGCTCGGCGGAGAGCCGTTCGTCCACCGGGACCTCGCGCGGGTCGTCCGCCACGCCAAGGAGGAATTGGGCCAGCGCGTCGAAATCTGCTCCAACGGGTACCGGATCGAGCGCCGCCTGACCGAGATCGCTCCCTACCTGGACTTGCTCAGGGTCTCGCTGGAGGGCGTCGGGTCGACCAATGACGGCATCCGAAGGCAGGGCAGCTACCAGAGCGCCCTGAACGCGCTCAGTCTGGCGCGGGATCTCGGCGTTCCGACGGGTGCGACCATGACCGTTACCTCGCGGAACATTGAGGAAGTCCTGCCCCTCGCGAGCGTCTTGGCGCAGCTCGGGGTCCGGCAACTCAAGCTCCACCACCTGCGGCCGGTCGGCAACGCCGCCGATCACCCCGAGCTGCTGGTCACCTCCCCCTCCGCCTACGGCCGGCTCCGCGAAGAGCTGGCGTCAGCCGACCTGCCCTTGGAGGTGATCGTCGACGAGGACCTCTCCGAGCACGTCGCCCCGCAGGTGTGCGCACCGTCCAGCGGTCCTCGCGAGATCGACCGCATCGAGGTCGACCCACGCGGTGCGTTGACCATGTCCTGCAAGGCCGTGGGGAAGGACGCGCACGCCTTCTGGTACGAGAAGGCGGCAGGACGCATCGTCCACAAGCCCTCGTCCGCCGACGAGCTCACCCTCGCGGTGCCGGACGTGGTGTACGGCAGTGCCTGATCACCCGCGTTTCGAGAGCCTAGAAGGATTACGCGGCACCGGTAAGTCCACTCTGGCGCCGATGCTCGCCGCCGCCCGACAGGCCGTACTCGTCGCTACCGTCCCGTTGCTCTACCAGCCGCTCAGACAGGCGGTGGACGAGCGGACGAACGTCGAGGCACGGATGTGCCTCTACCTTTCGGGTCTGTTCATAGCGGCCGAGGAGATCCAGCACCATCTCGACGCCGGCGTCCCGGTCGTCGTCGAGAGCTACTTCGCCCGGTGCCTTGCCAACCACCGGGCCCTGGGCGCCCGGCTCGGATTCACCCTGCCGAGCTGGCTGCCGACACCCGTCACGTACCACCTCGTCTGCGACAACGACGAAAGACAGCTTCGCGTCGCTGGACGAAACAAGCCGGCGTCGCGGTGGGACTCACTGATCGAGACCGTTACGGACCGGGTGACGGACGCCTATGCCTCGTTCCCGATGCATCGCGTCGACACCACGGGGCGCAGCCCCGACGAGGTCCTCCGCGTGATCATGGATACCGATACGCAAGGAGCGCACTCCCATGCAGACACAGAGCCTGTGGGAGCACACCCTCACATTCTTCCCGCAGTTCCTCGCCACGTTGCGGGAACGTGTCGCCCCTGACGCCACCGTCGCGGTAGTCGGCGCGAGCGACGGCAAGTTCGTCTTGCCCCTCGCCGCCGCCGGCTACCACGTCGTCGCCGTCGAACGCGACGCGGTCGCCCTCCACGGGGGCGACGTCCACCTCCCGGGTGACAGCCAGGCACACGCATTGGGCCTGATCGATCGACTGAAGCTCGAAGAACTCCACGAACGGGTACAGGTCGTTGAGGACGACTTCCTCGACGGCGACCCCCTGGGCCTGCAGTGCGAGGCGGTCTGGACAAGCTGCTCGTGGCACTACAGTGCCAACCACCACCGCCCGCTCGCCGAGTTCGTCGACCGCATGCAGCGCCTGGTCCGCCCGGGCGGCGTGTTCGGCGCGGAGTTCATGATGCCCGTCGAAAGACGCCACCACATGATCGAGCACTACACCTCCCCAGAGCGCCTTCACCGCCACTTCCTCGGCGACTGGGAGGTCCTGCTCACCCTGCGCACCACCGAGTTCACCGAGCGGCCCCACGTCGGCCAGCTGCACGACCACACCCACTGCATGGGCCTGCTGCTTGCGGCCCGGACGTCCACCCTTACCGACCACTTCTGAGAGAAGGCCCCATGAAGCACGAGTACGAGGCGAAGTTCCTGGCCGTGGACGTCGCCGGCCTCCAGGCCAAGCTGACCGCCCTCGGTGCCGTCCAGGCGTTCCCCCGCACGCTCCTCACCCGCAAGATCTTCGAGAACGACTCCCTTGACGGCGGGGCCTGGATTCGGCTGCGTGACGAGGGCACCCGCTCGACGCTCACGCTCAAGCAGGTCACCGACGCCACGACGATCGACGGCACCAAGGAGATCGAGACCGAGGTCACGGACCTGCACGCCATGGCCGACATCCTGCGCCGGGTCGGCCTCACCGAGGTTCGGTACCAGGAGAACTACCGCGAGGAGTGGCGCCTGGGCGAGGTCGCCTTCGACTTCGATACCTGGCCGGACCTTCCCACCTTCCTGGAGATCGAGGGTCCCGACGAGGCGTCGGTGCGCCAGGCCGCCGAGCTGCTGGACCTCGACTACTCCGAGGCCCGGTTCGGCAGCGTCGACGAGATCTACAAGAGCGAGTCCGGCCGCGACATCCTCGCCGAACCCACCCTCCTGTTCTCCGAGGCCGAGAAGCAGGAGGACGCTTCTCCTACGGCCCAGGACCGTTGATCACGGAGGCAGACGAGCGATGCTGACGGAAGTCGCCTTACAGCACAGGGTGATCCCCGGGATCGCCGAGTTCGCCCGCGGAGGACTGCTCGCACCGGCGGCCACCGACGACGGCAACGAATGGGTCGACGGATTCTGCTGGCTCTACTGCGGGCAGCGGTGGACGCGCGTCCTGTGGATCGGCCCCGCCAGAGTCGCCGGGGCCCAAGCGCCGATGTACGCGTGCGGCGCCTGTATCGGCGAGTTGCAGGAACGGGTCTGGCAGTCCTTCTTCAACGAGGGCCGCCAGGCCGGTTCCACCCGGCCGAGCGAAGCCGCCGCAGTGGGACAGTCGACCTCCGGCAGGAGAACCGGCAAGCACCGGGGCCAGAGCAGGTTCTTCCGCCGAGGTTAAGCCCCCGCCCTGGTCACGCAGGTGCCCGCTGTACCCCGCAGCGCGAGCCCCGTGGCCAGGGCGGGTCTTGGTGTGGACGCTTTCGGCGGAGGACTGTCCAAGACGAACGACCCGATGCTTCCCACTACCTGCGGCGTCGGTCGACTCGGATCGGACACAACGGCAACGGCTCCAACATGCGGAGAGTGAGCGGCTGACGAACCAGAGACCACCACGATGCGCGAAGCGACGCGACAGGAGTCCACTGCGCGGTACGGAAGCACCTCGGGAACCGCCGTGCACGCAGCGACCGGCGTCCTGTGCGAGTACTTCCTCTGTGAGTACCTGGCCGACGAGTCCGCCAACAGCGACACGGCCGAGAACATCGACGTGATGTGGGTCCCCAGGAACGCGGTGCCCCGCTTCATCTCCGTCGATACGATCTTCCCACCCATCCTGGCCGTCTTGGAGGAGGAGACGTGACGCAGCAGAACACGGACGAGCGGCCAGGTGTCGCCGCCGCCATCGGGTTCGCCGCCGGGTGAGTGAGGGACAGCTCTCCTGGCAGTTCCCGGCTGGCGAGGTCGAGCCCGGTGAGGAGCGCGAGGACGCCGCCATACGGGAGACCGAGGAGGAGACAGGGCTGACCGTGGCGGCGGTCAAGCTGCTCGGCGAACGCGTTCACCCGAAGACGGGCCGCCTCATGTCGTACACCGCCTGCCAGATGCTGAGCGGAACCGCTCACGTCGCAGACACCGAGGAGCTGGCCGAACTTGCCTGGGTCGCCCACAGTGACATCCCGGAGTATGTGCCCTACGGACTCTTCGAGCCGGTACAGGAGTACCTCGACGGTGCCATGCCGTCCTGAGTCGCCCCAGAGCTCTTCGGCGTCTCGTTCGGTGGGCAGCGCAGTGTCGTCAAGCAGACGGCTATCCGTGTCGGTGACGTCTTGGTAGTCGTCTCGGGAGCCCGCGGGGGAGTACGCGAGATATACCTCGCCCATGCTGCCGGAGCCGAGCTCCCGAGCCACCGTATAGCGGCCAATCTGAGTGGGGCTCCCGCTCATGAGCTCAGTCCACGCCTTTCCACGTCAGCATCTGTTTGGGCCACCTATTCCGCTAGTTTGCCTGGTTTCCGAGCACTCTCGGCAACCAGTCCCGTCCCAGTGACCATGAGAAGAAGGAGAGATGGCCGTGATCCAGGCTCTCAGGGACTGTGTGACCCCGAGCGCCGGACGTTGGCTTGAAATCGGTGTTTTGCATGCCCATGCCCAGAAGTGCGATCGCCTTCACGGTTCAGGCCCGCTGGCAGCAGCTCTGAGCCATGCAGGTGGCACGACACACGCCCGATACATCCCACCGATGCTTTCCTGCCGCCACAGGTGCCGGGTTGGTAATCGTCGAACACCGTGCCGACAACTCGATCGCTGTCCAGCTCCTGGAGCTCACCAACGTCCCCGCCGCCCAGCGCCCGCTGCGCATCGAGCTGGGCGTTCTCGGGGCGCTGGGAGGTGGCTGCCGCACCGCCTGCTCCGCGCACGCCGCGTACGACGACGCCGGCACCCAAGTGCACGTCATCGCCTCCGTGTTCGCCCCCGAGGGCGGCACGGCGGTGAACGTCAAATTCGCCCAGCCGGCCGGAGGCGACCAGGCCGTGGTCGACAAGGTCGCTCAGAGCCTTCGTGACGGGGGCGCCGGCACGCTCCTCCCGCCCGGATAGGTCCGGGGCGGCGCACGTCTCACGCGGGGCGTTGGCAGGGTATTCGCCCACGGCAGACGAGAAAGAGCCCCAAGGGACTGGAACCACCCCGGTGACCATGTCAACGTACAACCTCCCCGGAAAACACCAGGTCAGAGACACTCCATGCGGTGCAGATGCCAACCGTTCCGGCATCGTCCTCCCTCTCCTGTCTCGCGCCACGGTCCCTACCAAGGAGGTCCACCTGCCGAAATCCGCACTTCGATCGGCCCGCGTCACCGCACCGATCCTCCCCGCGCTCGGCGCCATCAACGCATGGACCGCTCAGACGAAAGCCGACTACGACGCCCTATCCACAGCCCTGTGCCTCTGCGTTTGCGCGGCCGGCCTGTTCGGCGAGGATCTGGCCCAACGCGGGTATCGCCAAGACCTGATGGTGCTCGCACATGTCGCGGCCCACCCAGATGCTGAGACCCGTGGCATTGCCCAAGCCGCCGGTGCCCCCGAACGCGTCGTGACCCGTAACCCTCAGCCGACTCACCGAGGACGGGCTCGTGGCCCTGGTCGAAGACGACGTGCACCCCGCGCTCAGGTCCTACCGACTGACCTCGTAGCCCTCGAATGCGGGGCGGAATATAGGCCACGATCCCCGGTTACCGAAACCGGGGATCGTGCAGACCATTGAGGGAGTTCGTACGCGGCTGTGCTTGGCGGTGGAGCCGTAGCGGATGGTGCCGCCAGTTCGCCTAGGCGCCGTTGTGGAGATATGTCCGCCTGTTCGAGGAGAGTGAGTGTTCTGCCCGATCCCATCAAGAAGCTTCCGCCGAACTCGAAGGGGAAGGTTAGATACCGATTTGTTGTCGACGTAGGAATCGACCCTGAAACTGGGAAGCGTAAGCAGTTGAGGCGCACCTTCGACTCCTTGAAGGAAGCTAGGGCTGAGTACGCGAACATAACTAATCGGCGGCATGAGGGGTCGCTTGTGCCGCCCAATAAGATCACCGTGAATGAGTGGCTCGATCGATGGCTGGCCATGAAGGCGGAAGACCTCGAAGAAACCACCATCTACAACTACAGGATTACCCTTGACCGAGTTCGTGGGAGGCTCGGCAATATCCGCCTCCAGGACCTTACTGAAGAGCACGTGGAAGAGTGGAGGGACTGGGTGCTGGCGCATGGCCGTGTGCGTGGCAAAAGGGCCGGAACGTCGCTCAGTGTCACGAGTGTGGATATGAGCCTCGCTCGGCTGAAGGAAGCGCTGGGGAGAGCTGTTGCCCGGCGATTGTTGTACGTCAATGTCGCTGCCCACGTGACAATTCCCCGGAGGGCGCGCAAGGAAGAGCGGAAGGGGAAAGAGGAGGTGCCGCCCTGGAACGTCCAGGAGGTTCAGAAGTTCATCCATGGCATTAGGGATGAGCGTCTCTATGCTGCGCTCCTTCTTTCGCTGATGGGGCTTCGTCCAGCTGAAGTCTGCGGCCTCCGGTGGGAAGACGTTGACTTGGAGAACGCCACGATCGTTATTGCCAACACGCGCACGATGATGGGTAACCGGTACGTGGTGGAGAAGGACACCAAGTCTCTTGCGGGTGAGCGGGATCTGCCGCTGCCAGCTCTGGTGCTGGGCGCCCTCAAAGCATTCCGGGCTCTCCAAGCCGAGGAGAGGCTCGCTCTGGGGGAGGCGTACACGGTGTCCGGCTATGTGCTGGTGCACGAGGCGGGCGATGCCTTCACGATCAAGCAACTTCGCCGGCGCGCGTACCGGCTTATGGAGCTTCTCGGGCTCCGTCGCGTCAGGCTCTACGACGCACGCTCGTCGTGCTTCACCTTCTTGGCCAACAACGGTGTCCCGGATCACATCCTCGCGCGATGGGCCGGGCATACAAATATCAAGACGACCAAGCGGTGGTACGTCAAGCCGGATGTAGAGGATCTTCGCGGAGCCGCCACCACTTGGGATGCCCTGCACGGGGTTGCGGTGGAGGGGCAAGCGTGAGCCATGCGGACTACCAGCCGAACGACTTGCCGAGCCGTATGGCCAGCAGGATTGAGGTGGGTTCGGAGTCCGGCTGCTGGTTGTGGATCACTCTCGTCGGCAGGTCCGGCAGCGCCGGAGCGGGACACGGCCCGCTGGGTCCACCCCCGGCGATGTGACATCTCGTGACAGATGAGAGGGTCAGGCGGGTGAGTGAGACACCGATGAACACCCTGCAATACCGCTTTGACGGGCCAGAAGACGCCCCGGTCCTGATCTTGGGTCCCTCACTGGGTACCACATGGCACATGTGGGACCGGCAGATTACCGAGCTCTCCCGCCGGTGGCGGGTGTTCCGGTTCGACCTGCCCGGCCACGGCGGCGCGCCCGCCCATCCCGCCACCGCCGTCGCCGAGCTCGCCGACCGGCTGCTCGCGACCCTTGACGAGCTGGGCATCCAGCGCTTCGGTTACGCGGGCTGCTCCATCGGCGGCGCGATCGGCATCGAACTGGCACTGCGCCAACCGCAGCGCGTGGCCTCCCTCGCACTGGTCGCCGCCTCGCCCCGGTTCGGCACCGCCGACGAGTTCCGCCAGCGTGGTGTGATCGTCCGCACCAATGGCCTGGACCCGATGGCGCGCACCGCGCCCGAGCGCTGGTTCACCCAGGGCTTCGCCTCCGCCCAGCCCGCGATCGTCGAGTGGGCCGTCCAGATGGTCCGCACCACCGACCCCGGCTGCTACATCGCCGCCTGCGAGGCGCTCGCGGCCTTCGACGTCCGCGGCGAACTCGGCCTCGTCGGCGTCCCCACGCTGGTCCTGGTCGGCTCCGAGGACCAGGTCACCGGACCCGCGGAGGCCCGCACGCTGGTCGCCGGGATTCCGGACGCCCGGCTCGCGCTGGTCCCGGGTGCCTCCCACCTCGCCCCCGTCGAGCAGCCCGCCGCCGTCACCGATCTGCTCGAACGCCACTTCTCCACGGCGTGGCAGGACACGCTGTCGGCCATTCCGGCGCCGCCGGTCGCGCCCGCGATCTCCGCACCCGTGGCGCCCGTCGCCGAGATCGCCGCGGCCTCGCCCGAGCAGCCGCAGGCCGTGCGGACAGGGCGCCCCGACCCGTACATCGCCGGGATGAAGGTGCGCCGCGAGGTTCTCGGCGACGCGCATGTGGACCGGGCGTCGGCCGAGGCCGACGACTTCACTGGCGACTTCCAGGAGCTGATCACCCGCTACGCCTGGGGCGAGGTCTGGACCCGCGAGGGCCTGGACAGACGCACCCGCAGCGTGGTGACGCTGACCGCACTGGTCGCGGGCGGACATCTGGACGAGCTGGCCTTCCACACCCGCGCCGCGCTGCGCAACGGACTGACCCCCGCCGAGATCCGGGAGGTCCTGATCCACGCGGCCGTGTACTGCGGCGTCCCCGCGGCGAATTCCGCCTTCAAGGTGGCCCAGGCCGTGATCCAGCAGGAGACCACCCCCGAGGCGTAGCAGGATGGGGGCATGAGGCTCACGAAGAAGACGCATGCCTGCATCCGGCTCGAGAAGGACGGGCAGACGCTCGTCATCGATCCCGGCACCTTCAGCGAACAGGACGCGGCCATCGGCGCGGACGTCATCCTGGTCACCCATGAGCACCTCGACCATTTCAACGAGGACCGGCTGCGCGCCGCCCTCGAGGCGAATCCGGCAGCCGGGATCTGGACCCTGCGGAGCGTCGCCGAGAAGATCTCGGCGGCCTTCCCGGGCCGCGTCCACACGGTCGGCCACGGCGACACCTTCAGCGCGGCCGGCTTCGACGTACAGGTCCACGGCGAGCTGCACGCGGTGATCCACCCGGACATCCCGCGGATCACCAATGTCGGCTTCCTGGTGGACGGTTCGGTCTTCCACCCCGGCGACGCGCTCACCGTCCCGGACCACCCGGTCGAGACGCTGATGATCCCGGTACAGGCCCCCTGGAACAAGATCTCCGAGGTCATCGACTACGTACGCGAAGTGAAGCCGCAGCGCGCCATCGACATCCACGACGCGCTGCTCACCGATCTCGCGCGGCCCATCTACGACAGCCAGATCGGTGCCCTGGGCGGCGCGGAGCACGGCCGGCTGGCCCCGGGCGAGGCGACCGATCTGTGACGGCCACAACCCTGACTGCCACGCCCTGACCGGCCCCCTGGCTGCCCCCTGACCGCCGCACCGCTCACTGTCAGACCCCCCGGATAGGCTGTCGGGCATGCGCATCGCCACCTGGAACGTCAACTCGATCACCGCTCGGCTGCCCCGGCTGCTGGCCTGGCTGGAGAGCACCGGCACGGACGTGCTGTGCATCCAGGAGACCAAGTGCACCGAGGAGCAGTTCCCCGCCGACGAGCTGCGAGAGCTCGGCTACGACTCCGCGGTCAACGCCAACGGCAGGTGGAACGGCGTGGCCCTGGTCTCCCGGGTCGGCCTGGACGAAGTCGTCAAGGGCCTGCCCGGCGGACCGGACTACGGGGGTGCGCAGGAGCCGCGGGCGATCTCCGCGACCTGCGACGGCGTCTGCGTCTGGTCGGTCTATGTGCCCAACGGCCGCGAGATCGCCCACGACCACTACGCCTACAAGCTGCGCTGGCTGGAGGCGCTGAAGGCCTCGGTGGCCGAGGACGCGGCGGGCGAGCGTCCGTTCGCGGTCCTCGGCGACTTCAATGTCGCACCGACCGACGAGGACGTCTGGGACCCTGCGCTCTTCGAGGGAGCCACGCATGTCACCCCGGCCGAGCGTGCGGCGCTCGCCGCGCTGCGCGAGGCCGGGCTGTCCGATGTGATGCCCCGCCCGCTGAAGTACGACCGTCCGTACACCTACTGGGACTATCGCGAGCTGCGCTTCCCCAAGAACAAGGGCATGCGTATCGACCTTGTCTACGGCAACGAACCCTTCACCAAGGCGGTCAAGGACAGCTATGTCGACCGCGAGCAGCGCAAGGGCAAGGGTGCCTCGGACCACGCACCTGTTGTTGTCGATCTGGACATCTGACGGCGGTTGACGCGCGCCCTGTGGTGCGTACGGCAGCGGGGATGCGAGGCTGAGCAGTATGAACATCCCTTTCTTGGACAACTGGCTCAAGCGCCACGGCGGTGACCTGGAGGAGATGGCGGTCACCGCCGGAGCCGAGAACGACCCGGAGAGAGCGGCGGCCATCGCCGAGCTGCTCTCCGAGTGTGAGCTGCTGCGTGTCCGAGCGGGGCAGGCCGGGCTCGAACTGGACGACTCCCCGGCCTCGTTGACCGCCCTCGACCAGTTGCCTCCGCGCTGGCGCGACGACCCGGAGGAGCTGCCCTGGCTGGGCAACGACGCGGGTCTCTACCTCGGCACCGTGATCGTCCGTACGGTCCCCGGCGCGACCTGGCACATCTGGCCGGCCGGCCATCCCGTGGTGCGGCTCGTCTCCGGTCGCGAGATCGGAGTGGTGGAGGCGGGTCTTGACTGGGCGGTCAATGGAGCGCCCGAGCTCTCCCAGGTGTACGCGGAAGCGGCTGAAGCCTGACGTCGCACCGGGCTCGCCGGCCCGGCGACGATCATGGACGGCCGTACTTAATACGGCTTATGCACCATTTATGCGTGTCGAGTGCGAAGTCTCTTATCGGGCTGGATAGTTTGCGCTGACCTCGACACAGCTGAGAGTGGGTGGGGCAACGTATGGCCGTCGATCCGTTGATCGAGCTGCGTAACGTCAACAAGCACTACGGACAGTTGCACGTTCTCCAGGACATTGATCTCACCGTCGGACGCGGTGAGGTTGTTGTGGTCATCGGCCCCTCCGGCTCCGGCAAATCAACACTCTGCCGTACGGTCAACCGGCTCGAGACGATCGAGTCGGGTCACATCAGCATCGACGGTCAGCCGCTGCCCGAGGAGGGCCGCGCGCTCGCCAAGCTCCGCGCCGACGTGGGCATGGTCTTCCAGTCCTTCAATCTCTTCGCCCACAAGACCGTGCTGGACAATGTCTCGCTCGCGCCCGTCAAGGTCCGCCGCCGCAAGAAGGAGGAGGCGGACAGGCGCTCCCGCGAACTCCTGCAACGCGTAGGCCTCGCCGACCAGGCCGAGAAGTACCCGGCCCAGCTCTCCGGGGGCCAGCAGCAGCGCGTGGCCATCGCCCGCGCGCTCGCCATGGACCCCAAGGTCATGCTCTTCGACGAGCCGACCTCGGCCCTCGACCCGGAGATGATCAACGAGGTGCTTGAGGTCATGCAGCAGCTCGTCCGCGACGGAATGACCATGGTCGTCGTCACCCACGAGATGGGCTTCGCCCGGTCCGCCGCGAACCGCGTCGTCTTCATGGCGGACGGCCGCATCGTCGAGGACCGCACCCCGGAGGACTTCTTCACCAACCCCGAGAGCAACCGTGCCAAGGACTTCCTCTCCAAGATCCTCAAGCACTGACGGGGGTGAGGACTCATGATGCGTACGAGACGTATGAGACGTGCTCTCGCGGTGCTGGCGCTCGTCCTGGCCGTCGCCGCCACCGCGGCCTGCGGAAAGGAGGGCAGCCCGCCCGTCAAGGGCCCGCAGACCGACCGGCTGCCGCGGTACACCGTGGCCACCGGCTTCCAGCTGCCCGACTCACCGACCTGGAACAAGGCCAGAAAGCGCGGCCATCTTGTCGTCGGCGCCAAGGAGGACCAGCCCTACCTGGGCGAGAAGGACCCGGCGAGCGGGCGCTACACCGGGTTCGACATCGAAATCGCCAAAATGGTCTCCGCCTCACTGGGCTTCGACCCGAACACCGTCCAGTTCATGACGATCGCCTCGGCGAACCGTGAAACCGCCCTGCAGAACGGGCAGATCGACTACTACGTCGGCACCTACACCATCAACGACAACCGCAAGAAGCTCGTCGGCTTCGCAGGCCCGTACTACCTGGCCGGCCAGTCCCTCCTCGTACGGGCCGACGAGCACGACATCAAAGGCCCCCAGGACCTGGCCGGCAAGCGCGTCTGCTCGGCCGCCGGATCGACGCCGTACCAGCGGATCGCGGCCGACTACCCGAAGGCCGACCTCGTCGCGTACGACACCTACTCCATCTGCGTGGACAACCTGCTGACCTATCAGGTCGAGGCCGTCACCACCGACGACGCCATCCTCACCGGCTACGCGGCCAAGGTGCCTGAAGAGCTCAAGGTGGTCGGCAAGCCCTTCTCCGAGGAGCCGTACGGCATCGGTGTCCCGCGCAGCGACAACGCCCTGCGCTTCGCCATCGACGACGCTCTCGAGGCCAACGAGAAGAACGGGAACTGGAAGAAGGCCTACGAGGCGACACTCGGCCTCTCCGGAGTGCCGGCCCCACAGCCGCCACCGATCGACCGCTACCCGGCGAGCTGAGGACACCGTGTACGTACTGATCGACAACTTCTCCCTGTACTCCAAGGGCTTCTTCGGCACCGTCAAGCTGACGGTCTATGCCTCGCTGCTCGCCCTGGTCCTCGGCTTCATCATGGCCTCCTTCCGGATCGCGCCCGTCCGCTCCCTCCGGGCGCTGGGCACGGTGTGGGTGACCGTGCTGCGCAACACCCCGCTGACGCTGCTCTTCTTCGCCGTTCTGCTCGGCCTGCCGCGCTTCGGACTCGTCCTGCCCTTCGAGCTCTTCGCGGTGATCGCGCTGGGCTGCTACACCTCCGCGTTCATCTGCGAGGCACTGCGCGCCGGCATCAACACCGTGCACAAGGGACAGGGCGAGGCGGCCCGCAGCCTGGGCATGAACTTCGGCCAGACCCTCAACAACGTCGTCCTGCCACAGGCATTCAGGAGCGTCATCCCGCCGATCGGCTCCACGCTCATCGCGCTCGCCAAGAACTCCGCGATCGCCGGCGCGTTCAGCGTCACCGAGCTGCTCGGCACCTACAAACCCCTCAGCGAGCTGGGCTACAGCATCATCTGGACCTTCGTCTGGATCGCCGTCGGCTACCTGATCATCACCCTGACCATCAGTGCGCTGTTCAATGTGCTGGAGAAGCGCTATGGAGTCGCCCGATGACCGATTCCACCGCCCTCTACGACATCCCGGGCCCCAACACCCGCAAACGCCACCTCACTTACGGTGTCGTCTCGACTGTCTTGGTCGTGGCGCTGTTCGGCTGGATCGTCTATCTGCTCTTCGACACCGGACAGTTCACCGCGACCAAGTGGACTCCGTTCGAGTACAAGGGCATTCAGGAGCTGCTGCTGCGCGGACTTGGCTACACACTCATGGCCTTCGCCTACGCTGCGGTGCTCTCGCTCGCCCTCGGCGGAGTCCTTGCCGCCGGCCGGCTCTCCGACCACCGGCCGGTGCGCTGGGTGGCCACCGCGGTGGTCGAGTTCTTCCGCGCCATGCCCGTACTGGTGATGATCTTCTTCATCTTCGTTGCGCTGAAGGTGCAGCCGCTGCCCGCGCTGGTGGCCGGACTGACGCTCTACAACGGCTCGGTCCTCGCCGAGGTGTTCCGGGCCGGCGTCAACTCGGTCGACCGTGGACAGCGGGAGGCCGCGTACACCCTGGGGATGCGCAAGACCCAGGTCATGTCATATGTCCTGGTTCCACAGGGAGTTCGCGCCATGTTGCCGACGATCATCAGCCAGCTGGTGGTGACTCTGAAGGACACCTCGCTCGGCTATCTGATCACCTATGAGGAGTTCCTCCACGCGGGCAAGCTCATCGCCTCGAATCTCGACTACGATTTGCCGTTCATCCCTGTGGTGATGGTGATCTCGCCTATCTACATCGGGATGTGCATGCTGCTCTCCTGGTTCGCCAACTGGATGGCCAGGCGACAGCGGCGCAACCCGAAAACAGAGGCCGCGGATGTCGCCCCGGCCGAACCAGGGACGCTGCTGCCGGGTGTGCAGTAGCTCAGGGGCAATGGCCCGCCCGGCAGCAGCCGGTGATCACTTCTCGTGCAGCGGGACCGACAGATATGACGGGTCGGCTGCGGACGAGGAGAAGGTCAGCTGCGCGCCGGACGGGTTGTGCTCGATGTAGAGCGGGTCGACGGTGTCGACGACCAGGGCGAGACGGTGGCCGGCCGGTACGTCGTAGGCGGTGGAGAAGAGCTCCAGGTCGACGGTGAACGGCTTTCCGGGTGTCTCGCCGTGGAAGGTGTACGGCGCGTTGCTGACCAGCTTGCCGAGGCCGAGCGGGCCCACGTCGTAGAGATACGCGACGAGGGTGCCGCTCTCCTTGGTGCCGGTGACCGTGGTGTGCAGCTTCGTGGTGCCGCGCACCCGCTGCTCGGAGCCGTACCGCTCCGACTGCCAGACGGCGGCGAAGGGGCGCGGCAGCAGTGGGATCCACGCCATCGGGGGCACCTTGGCGAACTGGTCCAGGATGCTGGAGAGGAAGATGATCCCGCCGTCGGCGCCCGAGTCGATGTTGGCGTGGATCTTCTTGGTGCCGTCCAGCTCGATCTTCCGCTCCGTCGCCGCCACCGACTTCCAGTCCGGATAGCTCTCGTACGCGCCGGTGGAACGGGACTTGAGGCGGACCGGCTGCTCGCGCTCGACGCCGTTGTCGACGCCCTTGAGATAGTGGTCGAGCCAGCGATGGGCGCTGGTCCAGGTGTCGTTGGGCAGGCCGAACAGTCCCGTGCCTTCGGCCGTGGCGTGGTCACCGGGGCGGAACTCCAGCCGCTTGGGGCCGGTGAGCTTCTCGTAGAAGTCCGCGTACTGGTTGGGTGGGAAGATCGTGTCGCCCCAGGCGTTGCCGAGCATGATGGCGGCGCCGTTGGCGTTGATCCGGTCCAGATGGGTGAGGGGGGAGCGCTTCTTCCCCCAGGCGATCAGTCCCGGTTCCTTGCTGACGTCGGCAGAGAAGAAGTCCGCCGTGATCCGCTGGAACTCCTCGCTCGGCCGACCGGTGAGATACCCCGCTCCGGCGAGCATCGCCGTTGCCTGCAGATGCTGGGTGCGGCGGCTGTAGATGGACTCGACGAGGTCGGCCCAGCCGCTGAGCGCCGCGACCGCCTTGATCCGCTTGTCGTGGCCGGCGGCCAGCAGACAGATGCCGGCGCCGTACGACATCCCGGCCATGCCGACCTTGGCGGGGTCGGCAGGGGTGTTCGCCAGCGCCCAGTCGATCACCTTGGACACGTCCGCGATGTCGGGCGGACCGGCCACCTCGATTTTGCCGCCGGACTGCCAGAAGCCGCGGACGTTGTAACTCACCACGACATAGCCCGAGTCGGCGAGCTGCTTGGCCTGGGCGAGGTATTCGATCTGGGGCAGGCCCCAGCTCGTGGGCAGCACGATCACGGGGTACTTCCGTGTGCCGTCGTCGTCGGCGGGCGTAACGACATTGGCCTTGAGTACGGTGCCGCCATCACCCTCGATGTCGACGAACTGTACGTCCGGGGCGGCGGATGGGGCCTGAACACCGGCCGTCCGGGCAGCGGGTGCCACCCCGGCGGCCGCCCCTACGGCCGGTCCGGCGAGAAGCGCCAGGGAGACCGAACCGATCGCGGTCGTGCGCAGAGCCTTGCGCGACTGTCCCACGGGTCACTCCTCACTCGTGTCAATGCAAAGTGACCCGACGGTAACCTGGGGGACTTACTTGAGGTAACTACTCGGTAAGTTACGCGAGGGTAACGATTATTGGACGTCGTGTCAGTGGGAGTGGAGTCCGGCGCCTGCGTCGGCCGTCGCCGCGAGGTTCACCCCAACACGCCCTGCAGTGGCTGATGTTGCGCGGTGCCCACGACCTCGGCGCCGACGGCCACGTCATGCGCGGGGTACCCTCCACCCTTGACGATGGTGATCGTCTTTTCGGGCCGGCGCGCTGCAGGCTCGGTACCGGAGGCCAGGTCGTCGAGACCCCCGGCGAGTGGGAGAGACCAGTGGGCGGAGCCACCGACAACGCGCTGTACCGCGCCTTCCGGGCGTGTACGGCCCGCCGATGACGGCCACCGTCGAGGCGCCGGCCGCGCGGCCCGCGTCCGTACTGCGCAGCGGCGCCGCGATGGCCGCCGGTTCCATCGTCTCCCGGGCCACCGGATTCATACGCTCCGCCGTCGTCGTCGCGGCCCTTGGCACCGGCCTCCTCGCCGACGGCTACACGGTCGCCAACACCGTCCCGAACGTCCTCTACACCCTGCTCATCGGCGGAGCGCTCAACGCGGTCTTCGTTCCCGAACTGGTCCGGGCCGCCAAGGAACACGAGGACGGTGGAGCCGCGTACACCGACCGGCTGCTGACCGCCTGCACCGTCGCACTGCTGCTCATCACGGCCGCGGCCGTCCTCGCCGCGCCGTCGCTCGTCGCGTTCTACACCGACTACACGGGCGCGCAGGCAGGTCTGACCGTGGCCCTCGCCCGCTACTGCCTGCCACAGATCCTCTTCTACGGTCTCTTCACCCTGCTCGGACAAGTACTCAACGCCCGCAGCCGCTTCGGCGCGATGATGTGGACGCCGGTCCTCAACAACCTTGTCGTCATAGGGGTGTTCGGGCTGTACCTCGGGGTCGCGGCCGGCAGCGGCGGCACACTCGGCCAGTCCGAGGCCCGGCTGCTCGGCTGGGGCACCACGGCCGGCATCGTCGTCCAGGCGCTCGCGCTGATCCCCTCGCTGCGCGCGGCCGGATTCCGCTGGCGGCCGCGCTTCGACTGGCGCGGCAGCGGGCTCACCCGGCCGCTGCGGTCGGCCGGCTGGCTGTTGCTGCTCGTACTGACCAACCAGTTCGCCTACTGGGTGGTGACCCGGCTGTCGACGTCCACCGCGAAGCACGCGGTGGAGGCGGGACTTGCGGGCGGGGCCGGGTACACGGCGTACACCAATGCCTATGTGCTGTGGGCCGTTCCGCAGGGCATCGTCACTGTCTCCCTCGTCACCGCGCTGCTGCCGCGGATGAGCCGGGCCGCGGCCGACAGCGATCTCCCGGCCGTCCGGCGCGATGTCTCGTATGCGCTCCGCTCCAGCGCGGCGGTCGTGGTCCCGGCGGCCTGTGCGATGTTCGCGCTGGCGCCGTGGGTGATGGGGAGCGTCTACGGGTACGGCAGGACCGGGCCGGACGACATCGCGGTGATGGCCGGGATGCTGATGGCGTTCGCGCCCGGACTGATCGCCTTCTCAGGCCAGTACGTGCTCTCGCGCGGCTTCTACGCGCTCTCCGACACCCGCACCCCCTTCTTCCTCAATCTGGTGATCGTCGGGCTCAACGCCGGGCTCTCCGTGGGCGCTTATCTGCTGCTGCCCGCGCGCTGGGCGGTGACCGGAATGGCCGGGGCGTACTCGGTCGCGCTCTTCGCGGGCTTCGCCGTCACCGCGTACACCCTGAACCGCAGACTCGCGACCGGCGGCCGGCCCGCGCTGCTGCGCTCGCCCGGCCTGAGGATGCACGGACGGCTGCTGCTCGCCTGCCTGCCGGCGGGCGTGCTCGGATACGCGGCGGCCCGGTTCGCCGACGCTGCCGGGGACTTCGCGGCGGCGGGCGCCGGGACGCTGACGCTGGCCGCGGTCGTCGCGCTGCTCGCGCGTCCGCTGGGCCTCACCGGAATCACCGCACTGCTGACCGGCGCCCGCCGGCGCCTGCGCCGCTGAACCACGCCGAATCGCCGGAAGACACCACCGAGGTGACCGCCACCGGCACCGACGGTTCCTTCGGGCCGGAGCGCTGCTCGCTCGCCACCGGATGAGCGGAATTCAGCCGACCTCTGGTGTTCCCGTGGCGGACGTCCCAAGCTCTCGGTGTGGAGAATCCAAAGGGCGACACCCCGCCGGCGGCGCTGGTGACCCTCCGGCTGCGACGGCAGGTCGAGTGGGTGCCCGTCGCGGCGCTCGTGCTGGCCGTCGTCTGGGCCATCGCCACCGGGGCGATCGTCGACGGCCCCAATGGCACGGCCGGCGGGATCGCCATGTCGGTGATCGGGGTGCCGATCGCCGTCCTCGCGATCAGCTGCGTGGGCCATCTGGTGCGGCCGCTGCGGGTGAGTGCCGACGCGGCCGGGCTGACCGTGCGGCTGCCGGTCTGGCCGGCCAGAACAGTGCCCTGGTCCGGCATCTTGCGGGTGACCGCACTGCCGCAGTACGTCGTCGTCGGCTGTCGCGCGCCGGTCGGCAAACTGCCGCGGACCTGTCGGCCGCGGGCCGCGTACCGCAGACTCGCTCCCGCCCCTGACAGTGTGGCGAGCGGCCAAGGGCTCTGTTTCGAGACACTGGTATTCGAGCTGGATCCGGCCGAACTGCTGGACGCCATCAGGCAGTATGCGCCGGTGGGGCTCCCGGTGACGGACGAAACGCGCCACTAGGCCTCCACAAGCCCCTCTCCACCCTTGCCCGGCGGGGCAGTTGACACCACCGTGGCGGTGTAGGCCTCTTTCGGCGATCGGAGCAGCCGTGGCCCCTTTCCTCCTGCCCCATTCACTGTACGGATCGGGCCCGCACCGGATCATCGCCGTGCACGGCTGGCTCGCCGACCGTGCCGACTATGCCGCGATACTGCCGGACCTCGACCGGCACAACTTCACCTATGTCTTCGTCGATCTGCGAGGCTACGGCGAGGCGCGGGAAGCCCCCGGCGCGTACACCACCACGGAGGGCGCCGCCGACATCCTCACGCTCGCCGACCGGCTCGGCTGGGACTCCTTCTCGCTCATCGGGCACTCGATGGGCGGATCGGTCGTCCAGCGCGTCCTGGCCGCGGCCCCGCACCGGGTACGGCGGCTGGTCGGGATCTCGCCGGTGCCCGCGAGCGGGCTGCACATGCCGCCGGAGCAGTGGGAGCTGTTCGCCTCCGCGGCCACGAAGCCGGAGAGCCGGCGCGCCATCATCGACTTCACCACCGGGTCGGTGCGGCCGGACGCCTGGCTGGACCGGATGGTCGACCGGTCCGTGGACCGCAGCGACCCCGACGCCTTCCGTGCCTGGCTCGACTCCTGGGCGGAGGAGGACTTCCATGACGAGGTGGCGGGCTCGACGACGCCGGCGCTCGCGGTGACCGGGGCCCTCGACCCGGCGATCAGCGCGGACTTCATGCGCCGCACCTGGCTGCGGTGTTACGCACGCGCGAAGCTGGCCGAGCTGGCCTGCGCCGGACACCACGCGATGGACGAGACCCCGCTCCAGCTCATCCGTACGGTCGAGGACTTCCTTCGGGCGGACGGCCGCGTATGAGGCGTATGACAATGCCCGTATGACAAGGCCCGACCGGACCGTGCCGGACGTCTTCGATCCGCGGATCTACGCCGCCGGGCTGCCGCACGACGCCTTCCGCGAGCTGCGCGACCACCACCCCGTGGCCTGGCAGGAGGAGTACGAGGTCCTCGGCTGGCCCGCCGGACCCGGCTTCTGGGCGGTCACCCGCCACGCGGACGTCGTGCGGGTCCTCAAGGACTCCGCGACGTTCTCGTCCCACCTCGGCGCCACCCAGATCCGCGACCCCGACCCGGCCGATCTGCCGTTCATCCGCCGCATGATGCTCAACCAGGACCCTTCCCCCCGCTTCGCGGGGGAGACCCCGTCGGACCACGGGCGGCTGCGGCGGCTGGTGAGCCGCGCCTTCACGCCGGGACGCATCGACCTCTTCACCGGAGCGGCCCGGATCCGGGCTCGTCAACTCCTCACCGTGGCACGGGACATGGGTCCTGTCATCGACCTGGTCAGCGCCGTCACCGACGACTACGCCCTGCTCAACCTCTCCGATCTGCTGGGCGTCCCGGAGAGCGACCGGGGACTGCTGCTGAAGTGGACCGAGCGCGTCATCGCCTATCAGGACCCGGACGAGCCGCCGGTGCTCGGACCCGACGGCACGCCCGTCAACCCGCGCTCACCCGCCATGCTCCAGGAGATGTTCAGCTACGCCCAGCAGCTCGCCGCGTACAAACGGCGCCGGCCTGCAGACGACGTCATGACGTCGCTCGCGGAGTCGGAACTCTCCGACGCCGAGCTGGAGATGTTCTTCTTCCTGCTCACGGTGGCGGGCAACGACACCGTTCGCAGCGCGGCTCCCGGCGGCTTCCTGACGCTGGCGGAGCACCCGGACGAGCAGCGCAGGCTGCGGGCCGGAGAGGTGGCTCCGGACAGCGCCGTCGACGAACTGCTGCGCCGCCAGCCGCCCGTCCTCAGCTTCCGCCGCACCGCCACCCGGGACACCCGCCTCGCCGGGCAGCAGATCCGCAAGGGCGACAAGGTCGTCGTCTTCCACGCCTCCGCCAACTACGACGAGCGTGTCTTCGAGGCCCCGCACGGCCTCGACCTCTCGCGCTCCCCGAATCCGCACGTCTCCTTCGGTGACGGCCCGCATGTCTGTCTCGGCGCCCACTTCGCCCGGCTTCAGCTGCGCGTCCTGCACGAGGAGGCGCTGGATGTGCTGCCACCATGGACGACCGCGGGCCCGCCGCGCCGACTGGTGTCCAACTTCATCAACGGCATCAAGTCGCTGCCGCTGACCGCGGCCTAGCTTGCGGCGCGGTGCGAGTTGCGCGTGGCCGGGGCGGGCGTCTGCGCCGTCCGGGTCACATCGGCGACCAGCTCCACCACATCGGGGCCGTACGCCTGGGAGTTGACGACCTTGAGCAGCAGGCAGAAGGAGTTCCCGCCGTGCTTGCGGGCGAGCTTCTCGTGGTTGCGGGCCAGATAGCGGGTGGCCGCCTGGTTGGTGATCGCGCGCTGGCCGCAGAAGAGAAAGACGGGCCGCGCGTCCTGCCCCGCTGTGAGCCGCGCCAGCATGACGTACTCGGCGACGCCCGGCTCCATGCGGTAGCGCTCCGGGCCGATCTGGAAGGCGCCCTGGTCGGGGCCCGGCTCAGGGTCCGTGTTGACCTTCACGCCGGGGAGCAGCGACTGCAGATGCGCGGCCATCCGGCGGTTGGAGAACGGGCCGCCCACACAGAATTCCGTACGCTCGCCGAAGCCCTGCTGGGCTATGTCGTGCCAGATGATCTGGGCATGCGAACCGCAGTCCTTGATCAGCGCGGCGAGCTCGAGCAGCGCGAAGACGTCGAAGCGGTGCACGGACCCGTCGCGGCCGGCCTCGCGGTTGACAACGAGCAGGGACTCGGAGTTCCCCGGCAGCCCGAAGAAGGCCTGCTTGCGGTGGAGTCTTCGCCGCCAGAGGTACGTGCGGGTGAGCCAGCCGAGTGTGGCGCTGACCCCGGCGGCCATCACGCCGAGCACGATATTGCGTACGTCGTCATTCATGGGCGCGCATGTTAGCGGTCTTGCGGACCATTGTTCGAGACGGGCCTGACGGGGCGGTCGCGGTAAAGTTACGCTGCGCGGACGTACGTTGACTGGAGGTACGGATGCGTCGCTCTACCGCACGGAATGTGTCGGTTCTGGCCGTTGCCGCGGCCGTGGTCTCGATCGGCGCCGCGGCGCCGCCGAGCCACTCCCCGCCGGTAACGCCGCCGGTCAAGACGCCCGTGGCGGCCGGCTACGGCGGCGCCGTCGCGAGCGTCGACGCGGATGCCTCGGCCGCCGGCATAGAGGTGCTGCGGCGCGGCGGCAACGCCGTGGACGCGGCGGTGGCCACCGCGGCCGCCCTCGGCGTCACGGAGCCGTACTCCGCGGGCATAGGCGGTGGCGGCTTCTTCGTCTACTACGACGCCACATCCCGTACGGTCCAGACCATCGACGGCCGCGAGACCGCGCCCCGGTCCGCGGACGCCTCTCTCTTCCTCGAGAACGGCAAGCCGATCCCGTTCGAGGAGGGCATGACGAGCGGTCGCGGTGTCGGCACACCGGGCACCCCGGCGACCTGGGACACCGCGCTGGACGCCTGGGGCAGCAGGCCGCTGCGGCAACTGCTGCGGCCCGCCGAGCGGCTGGCGAAGGACGGCTTCACCGTGGACGCCACCTTCCGCTCGCAGACCGAGGCCAACCAGGCGCGCTTCGCGGACTTCCCGGACACGGCGAAGCTCTTCCTGCCGGGCGGGAAACTGCCGGTGGTCGGCTCGGTCTTCAAGAACCCCGATCTGGCGCGTACGTACAAGGAACTGGGACGCAAGGGCGTCGGCACCCTCTACCGCGGTGAGCTGGCCCAGGACATCGTCCGTACGGTGCGCAAGCCTCCGGTGGCCCCGGGCGCGGCGCGGGTCGTGCGGTCCGGCGATCTGACGGCCGAGGATCTGAAGTCGTACGAGACGGAGCGCCGGGCCCCGACCAAGGTCGGCTACCGGGGTCTTGATGTGTACAGCATGGCGCCCTCCTCGTCGGGCGGTACGAGCGTCGGCGAGGCGCTCAACATCCTGGAGCGGAGCGACCTTTCGAAGGCCACGCAGGCGCAGTATCTGCACCGCTTCATCGAGGCGAGCCGGATCGCGTTCGCGGACCGCGGGCGGTGGGTCGGTGACCCGGCCTTCGAGGAGGTGCCGACGAAGGAGCTGCTGTCGCAGCGGTTCGCGGACTCGCGCGGATGCCTGATCAAGGACAACGCGGTGCTCACCAGCCCGCTGGCGCCGGGTGACCCGCGCAGTCCCGCGGCGTGCGGGTCGTCGGGAACGGCCGCCCCCACCACGTACGAGGGCGAGAACACCACCCATCTGACCGCCGCCGACAAGTGGGGCAATGTCGTCGCGTACACCCTGACGATCGAGTCCACGGGTGGCAGCGGAATCACCGTGCCGGGGCGCGGCTTCCTGCTCAACAACGAGCTGACCGACTTCTCCTTCGCTCCGGCCAATCCGGCCGTCCACGACCCGAATCTGCCGGGCCCGGGCAAGCGTCCGCGCTCGTCCATCTCTCCGACGATCGTGCTCGACCACGGCCGTCCGGTGCTTGCGGTGGGCTCCCCGGGCGGCGCGACGATCATCACCACGGTGCTGCAGACACTCACCGGCCGTCTGGACCGGGGTCTGCCGCTGGTCGACGCGATCGCGGCGCCACGCGCGAGCCAGCGCAACCAGGCGACGACGGAGCTCGAACCGGCGCTGTGGAACAGCCCGCTCCGCGCCGAGCTGGAGGCAATCGGCCATGCCTTCCGGCAGAACCCGGAGATCGGCGCGGCGACGGGCATCGAGCGGCTGCCCGACGGGCGGTGGCTCGCGGCTGCCGAGAAGGTACGGCGGGGCGGTGGCTCCGCGATGGTTGTCCACCCGAGCGGTACTCAGTCCGGCGGCTGACCGATAAGAGTCGAACGCCCGCGGCCCCGGCCTCAATGGTCGGTCGGGTCGCGGGCGTTGTGCTGCCAGGGGTTGACGCGGTCATGCAGAGGGCTCACATTTGGTCGTTGAACGGGTAAGGAAACTTTCCTAACAGAAAGGCCACCCCCATGCGCACTCGTACGCTCGCGCTGGCCGCTGCTTCCGTCGTCGCCCTCCTCGCGGCCGCGGCGCTGCCTGCCACCGCCGACTCGGCGCAGCATGCCGCCGTTCCGAAGGCCGCCGGCGTCAAGGAAGGTTCGGTCAGCGCGGCCGACCTGCTGGCCAAGGTGAAGAACTGTTCGCAGATCTCCAACGGCAAGTACAAGTCGGACACCGAGACTTCGGCGAACATTCCGGTCTGCGGGAAGAACGGAGCCGTGTTCTGGAAGGCCGACATGGACGTCGACTGCGACGGCCAGGTCACCAGCAAGTGCAATGCCAACACCGACCCCTGGTTCCAGGACGACACGGCCTTCCATCAGTCCAACGGCAAACCGCTGAACGCCGAGAAGCTGCCGTATGTCGTCGTGCCGAGCAGCAGCGGCATCTGGAACTACTCGAGCGCCGGGATCAAGGGCGGCGGTGTCGTCGCCGTCATCTACAACGACACGGTGGAGTACGCCGTCGTCGGGGACACCGGCCCCAACAAGATCATCGGCGAGGCGTCCTACGCCACTGCGAAGGCGCTGGGCATCGACCCGGACCCGGAGACCGGCGGTGCCGAGTCCGGTGTCACGTACATCCTGTTCAAGAACTCCAAGGTCTCTCCGATCGAGAGCCACAGCGCCGCGGTGAGCCTCGGTGACTCCCTCGCCAAGAGGTTCCTGCAGGACAACTAGGCGGGCGGTGGGGCGGGGCGACCGGGCGGGCCTGCTCGGCAGGCCCGCCCGGCGGGACTTCTCAAACCCGCTCTAGAGTGCGGTCAGGATGCGCGGGCCGTCGTCCGTGACCGCCACCGTGTGCTCCGCGTGGGAGGCGCGGCTGCCGTCCGCGGTGCGCACCGTCCAGCCGTCGCGTGCCGTGTAGTGGTTGTCGGTGCCGCCGCCGATCACCATCGGCTCGATCGCCAGCACCATGCCGTGCCGCAGGGGCATTCCCCGGCCCGGGCGTCCCTCGTTGGGGACGCCCGGGTCCTCGTGCATATGGCGGCCCACGCCATGGCCGCCGAAGCCGTCCGGGATCCCGTACCCGGCCTTCCGGCACACCCGGCCGACGGCATGGGCGATGTCGCCGATGCGGTTGCCGACGACGGCCGCCGCGATGCCCGCCGCCAGTGCCTCCTCGGCGGTACGGATCAGCTTTGTGTCCTCGGCGCGGGCGCGGCCGACGGTGAAGCTGACGGCCGCGTCGCCCGCCCAGCCGCCGTGGAGCGCGCCGCAGTCGATGCTCACCAGGTCGCCGTCGCTCAGCCGGTAGTCGCCGGGGATGCCGTGCACGATCGCGTCGTTGACTGAGGCGCAGATGACGGCGGGGAAGGGGGTCGGTGCCCACTCGGGGCGGTAGTCGAGGAAGGGCGATGCGGCCCCGGCTTCACCCAGGACCGCGCGGGCGGCCCGGTCGAGGTCGCGGAGGCTGACGCCGACGGCCGCGGCCTCCCGGACCGCCGTGAGTGCCTGGGCCACGATGCGGCCGGCCTCGCGCATCGCGTCGATCGATGTATCGGTTTTGATCTCCACCATGCCAATTACTATACCGGTCCTTCCGGTATTTTAATACCGGCATTAGAATAACGGCATGGTGCGCACCCCTCTCACTCCCGAAGAGCGTGAACGCGGCGAACGGCTCGGCCGGTTGCTGCGCACGTCGCGCGGCGACCGCAGCATGGTGGAAGTGGCCGCGGCCGCCGGACTGTCCGCCGAGACTCTGCGCAAGATCGAGACGGGCCGCGCCCCGACTCCCGCCTTCTTCACCGTCGCGGCACTCGCCGCGGTCCTCGGCCTGTCCATGGACGAACTGGTCGCGAGCTGCGCGCCGGCGCCCGCCGTCTGAACCGGACCCCCTGACGCACGCCTCGGACCCCGGCGCGGCGTACTCTCGCGTCGTGACTCCCGACGACTTCGCCGACGCCAGGTACATCAGCGTGACCACGTTCCGCAAGGACGGGACGGGTGTCGCCACGCCCGTGTGGTTCGCGGTGGACGGCGGTGAGATCTTCTTCTGGACCCGCTCCGATTCCTGGAAGGTCAAGCGCCTGCGCAACAACAGCCGCGTCGTCGTCACGGTTTGCGACGTACGCGGCCGGATCGCGGACGGCGCCCCGAGCGCGGAGGGCACGGCGCGGCTGCTGGAGGGGGATGCGATGGGCGCGATCCGTAAGCTCCTCGCCCGCAAGTACACCTGGCAGTTCTGGCTGGTCGACTGGCCCGCGACGATCGCGCGACGCGGGAAGCGGCCGCACACCGGCATCGCGGTGACCATCTGAAAACTGTCCGTAGCAGAGCCGTAACACGACTGCGGTCGAATGCCTCCGGACCGGATGCTTTCGGGCGGTGGCGCAGGGGCGGCGATGACGGTGCATCAACTTCCGGTAGAGGCCGGGACGTTCGCGCGGTACTTGAGAGATCTGACCGCGCTGCTCGACCCGGGTGACGGCTGGTACGGGATCTTCTGCCAGCGGGACCCCGAGGGGATGCGGGCCTGCCTGGACGGTGTCGAGATCCCGCCCTGGGACGTGGTGGAGTCGCTGCTCCAGGACCTCGCGACGGGGCGCGGGGCGCAGTTCGCCGAGCCCGAAACCGTGCGCGCGAGACGGCTCCACACAGCCTCGGCGGCGGTGCACGACCGGCAGCCGGGCGGCCGCGAGGCACTGACGGAACGGCTCGAACTGATGCGCCGCGAGCAGGTGTACGCGACGGGCCGGGCGGAAGAGCTGGTGCGCCGCCTGGCCGGGGAACCGGAGGGCACACCGGCCTCGGAGCAACTCGCCAACGAACTGGCCTGGACACGTGACGACCACGCGAGGGCGACCGCCCGGGTGGGGGAGCTGCGGGGCCGGCTTGCGGCGGTATCCGACGGGCCCGGCGCGGACGAGGAGACGTCCGGGCTGCCGGACAGCTGGTACGGCCGGGCGGACACATCGGCGGGCCCCGGGCCGGCGTGGGCACCGGACGGACGCGCGCGCTCGGGCGTGGGGTGGGCCGCGGAGCAGGAGACGTCCGCCGCGCCGGGCGGGTATGCGCACGCCGCTCCCGCGGACGTCCGGCCCCGGTGGGCGCAGGAGACGGCCGAGGGTGCCGGATCTGCCCCGGTGTTCGGCGGACCCGCGCGCCCGGCGGCCGGACCGGGCGAGCCGAACGGACCGGGCGGACCGGGCGAGCCGAACGGACCGGGCGGACCGGGCAGGCCGAACGGGCCGGGCAGGGCGCACGGACAGGGCGGCGGAGCGGAGCACGGCCGGGAGGCGGACGACTGGTCCGGCTTCGCTCGGCGGTACGAACGGCCCACCGCGGCCGAGGCCCGGGCGGCCGCCGCCGACGGCTGGGACGCCCTTGGGGAACGACCGGGTGCGGACCCGGCGTACGACGCGTACCCCCGTCCGGACAGCGATGCCACTCGCCGGCCGGGCGGCAGGCCCTCGTTGCCCGACGACTGGTTCCGGCCGGAGCCCGCCGCGGCCGAGCCCGGCGACCCGGCGGCACCCCGTCCCACCGCGTTCGGTCCAACCACTCCCGGTCCAGCGGCGTCCGCCGGCACCCGCACCGGCTCCGCCCGCCCCGAGGCACAGCCCGACCCCCCGGTCGCCCCGCCCGCCCAGCCCGAGACCCGTTCCGCCAAGAAACGGCGGCCCCGTGGGGGCGCCCGCTTCGCCGGCGTCGAGGGGAGCGGGGACGAGATCGCCGCCGTGCCCGTGCTGCCCGTCACCGACGACGTCCCGCGCGGCGCCAGATACGGCGGCGCCGCACCCAGTCAGGAAACGCCCGCCGCCCCCGCCGCATCGGACGGCGCGCGCAGGGCCGCGCGGGAGACCGTCGCCGCGCTCAGCAGGCTCCGGGCCGAGGGGCTGAGCGGTGAGGCGCACGCCATGATCTGCGAGGCCGCCGTCCGGCCCGCCTCCTGGCTGCCCCTCCTGGCGGCCGAACTGCACCGCGCCGGCCTCGACGCCGACTGGGCCACCCTGCTGTGGGAGGCCGCCTCGCAGCCCGCCCTGCGGCTCGCATCGGCAGCCGGAGCACTCGCCGCCGCCGGCCGGACCGAGGACAGCGGACAGCTGCTGCGCCAGGGCGTGGCCCGCCCCGCCGACGACATCGCCGCCGCCGTACTCGCCCTCGAGGACGAGAGCCGGAATCCGGAGGCAAGGGCTTTACTGACCGCCTTCGTACAGGTGCACACCGCCGAGGACACGGCCAGAATCGCCGAACGGGATCCGCGCCGCCTTGTGCCGCAGCTGCTCGACGCCGCACGCGCCCAGTCCGCGGCGCATGAGCGCGATCTCGTCCACGCGCTGCGCGTAGCGGGTCACCTCAGCGGCTGAAGCGGTTCGGAGTGGACCGCTCGGGTGTGAAACATGATCGACTCTGCGGGTTAACGACGATGGTCTTGCCCCGCCGTGTGACGGGGCTTACGTTCTCCTCCTACGCACCGCATCTACGTGCGTAGAAGCTCTCTGACGCGCCGTCGAAGGAGCAACTCATGGCCCATGTCGTACGCGCCGCACTCGTCCAGGCGACCTGGACCGGCGACACCGAATCCATGATTGCCAAACATGAGGAACACGCCCGCGAGGCGGCCCGCCAGGGCGCCAAGATCATCGGTTTCCAAGAGGTCTTCAACGCGCCGTACTTCTGCCAGGTCCAGGAGCCGGAGCACTATCGCTGGGCCGAGCCCGTCCCGGACGGCCCGACCGTCCGCCGGATGCAGGAGCTCGCCCGCGAGACCGGCATGGTGATCGTGGTCCCGGTCTTCGAGATCGAGGGCGCCGGCTTCTACTACAACACCGCCGCCGTGATCGACGCCGACGGCTCCTACCTCGGCAAGTACCGCAAGCACCACATTCCGCAGGTCAAGGGCTTCTGGGAGAAGTACTACTTCAAGCCGGGGAATCTGGGCTGGCCGGTCTTCGACACGGCGGTCGGCAGGGTCGGGGTGTACATCTGCTACGACCGTCACTTCCCGGAGGGCTGGCGTCAACTGGGCTTGAACGGAGCTCAGTTGGTCTACAACCCGTCCGCCACCTCGCGCGGGCTCTCCGGGTACCTCTGGCAGCTGGAGCAGCCCGCGTCCGCCGTCGCCAACGAGTACTACATCGCCGCCATCAACCGTGTCGGCCAGGAAGAGTACGGCGACAACGACTTCTACGGCACCAGCTACTTCGTCGATCCACGAGGCCAGTTCGTCGGAGAGGTCGCCAGCGACAAGGAGGAGGAGCTGCTCGTACGGGACCTCGACTTCGACCTGATCGATGTCGTACGACAGCAGTGGGCGTTCTACCGGGACCGTCGCCCCGACGCCTACGACGGGCTGGTGCAGCCGTGACCAACCTGCACGACCGCCACAAGGCCGTCATCCCCGACTGGGTCGCCCTCTACTACCAGCAGCCGATCGAGATCACGCACGGCGAGGGCCGGCACGTCTGGGACGCGAACGGCAACCGCTACCTCGACTTCTTCGGCGGCATCCTCACCACCATGACCGCTCACGCTCTCCCCGAGGTCACCAAGGCGGTGAGCGAGCAGGCCGGGCGGATCATCCACTCCTCCACGCTCTATCTCAACCGCCCGATGGTCGAGCTCGCCGAGCGGGTCGCGACCCTCTCCGGCATCCCCGACGCGCGGGTCTTCTTCACCACCTCGGGCACCGAGGCCAACGACACAGCCCTGCTGCTCGCGACCGCGTTCCGCCGTTCCAACCAGATCCTGGCCATGCGCAACAGCTACCACGGCCGGTCCTTCTCCGCGGTCTCCATCACCGGCAACCGCAGCTGGTCGCCCACCAGCCTCTCCCCGCTGCAGACGCTGTACGTGCACGGCGGCGTCCGCACCCGCGGCCCCTACGCCCGGTTGTCCGACGCGCAGTTCATCGAGGAATGCGTCGCCGACCTCGAGGATGTGCTCGGGCAGACCCGCGGTGTCGCCGCGCTGATCGCCGAGCCCATCCAGGGCGTCGGCGGTTTCACCTCGCCGCCCGACGGGCTGTACGCGGCCTTCCGCGAGGTCCTCGACCGGCACGGCATCCTGTGGATCTCCGACGAGGTGCAGACAGGCTGGGGCCGCACGGGCGAGCACTTCTGGGGCTGGCAGGCGCACGCCGAGAACGGGCCGCCGGACATGCTCACCTTTGCCAAGGGCATCGGCAACGGCATGTCCATCGGCGGTGTCGTCGCCCGCGCCGAGATCATGAACTCCCTCGACGCCAACTCCATTTCGACCTTCGGCGGCTCCCCGGTCACCATGGCGGCCGGCGCCGCCAACCTCTCGTATCTCCTGGAGCACGACCTCCAGGGCAACGCCCGCCGCGTCGGCGGTCTGCTGATCGAGCGGCTGCGGGCCATCGGAGCGAGTGCCGCGTCCGTACGGGAAGTACGCGGCCGAGGCCTGATGATCGGCATCGAGCTGGTCAAGCCCGGCACGGACGAGGCGAACCCCGAGGCGGCCTCGGCCGTCCTGGAAGCGGCCCGCGAGGGCGGGCTGTTGATCGGCAAGGGCGGCGGCCACAACACCAGCGTCCTGCGCATCGCCCCGCCACTGTCGCTGACCGTCGCGGAGGCGGAAGAGGGCGCCTCGATCCTCGAACGGGCCCTGCACAGCGTCTAGTCGAGGACTCAGTTCATCCTCCAGTTCAGCGTACGAGAGGGAGCGCACCAGCATGAGCAGCACCCGCACCTTGATCCGCGGCGGTCTGGTCATCACCGCCGCGGACGAGATCCACGCGGACGTACTGATCGAGGACGGCCGGATCGCGGCCCTCGCCGCCCATGGCTCCGCCGTGTCCGAGGCCTGGACCGCCGGCCGCACCATCGACGCGACGAACAAGTACGTCATTCCGGGCGGCGTCGACGCCCACACCCATATGGAACTGCCCTTCGGCGGCACGCACGCCTCCGACACCTTCGAGACCGGGACGCGGGCCGCGGCCTGGGGCGGCACCACCACCATCATCGACTTCGCGGTGCAGTCGGTCGGCCACGCCCTGCGCGAAGGTCTGGACGCCTGGTACGCCAAGGCGGACGCCAAGTGCGCCATCGACTACGGCTTCCACATGATCCTCTCCGACGTCAATGAGTCGTCGCTGAAGGAGATGGACAAGCTGGTGGAGGAGGGCATCACCTCCTTCAAGCTCTTCATGGCCTACCCCGGCGTCTTCTACAGCGACGACGGCCAGATCCTGCGCGCCATGCAGCGCTCCGCCACCAACGGCGGGCTGATCATGATGCATGCCGAGAACGGCATCGCCATCGACGTCCTGGTGGAGCAGGCGCTGGCCGAGGGCCGCACCGATCCGCGCTACCACGGCGAGGTGCGCAAGGTCCTGCTGGAGGCCGAGGCCACGCACCGCGCCATCCAGCTGGCGCGGGTCGCGGGAGCTCCGCTGTACGTGGTCCATGTGTCGGCCGAGGAAGCCGTCGCCGAGCTGGTGGCCGCCCGCGACAAGGGGCTGAATGTCTTCGGCGAGACCTGTCCGCAGTACCTCTTCCTGTCCACCGACAACCTCGCCGAACCGGACTTCGAGGGCGCGAAGTACGTCTGCTCCACGCCGCTGCGGCCGCGCGAGCACCAGGCCGCGCTCTGGCGCGGGCTGCGGACCAATGACCTGCAGGTCGTCTCCACCGACCACTGCCCGTTCTGTTTCGAGGGCCAGAAGGAACTCGGCCGCGGCGATTTCTCCAAGATCCCCAACGGGCTGCCGGGCGTGGAGAACCGGATGGATCTCCTCCACCAGGCGGTCGTCGACGGACACCTCACCCGTCGCCGCTGGATCGAGATCGCCTGCGCGACACCGGCCCGGATGTTCGGCCTCTATCCGAAGAAGGGCACCATCGCTCCCGGCGCCGACGCCGACGTCGTCATCTACGACCCGCACGTCGAACAGACCCTCTCGGCCGAGACCCACCACATGAACGTCGACTACTCCGCGTACGAGGGCAAGCGGGTCACCGGGCAGGTGGAGACCGTGCTGTCGCGCGGCGAAGTGGTCATCGACGGGCGGGAGTTCACCGGCCGGGCGGGACACGGCCAGTACACCCCGCGCGGCACCTGCCAGTACCTCAGCTAGCCACTTCATCCACGCACCTCGTCCAGGAACCTCATCCGGGCACCTCGTCCAGAACCTCATCTAGGAGCGGCCAGGCCATGGACTTCGGACTTGTCCTGCAGACCGACCCGCCGGCCTCGGCCGTCGTCGGACTGATGCGACGCGCGGAACGCAACGGCTTCCGCTACGGCTGGACCTTCGACTCGGCAGTGCTCTGGCAGGAGCCCTTCGTCATCTACAGCCGCATTCTCGAACACACGGAGAAGCTCACCGTCGGCCCGATGGTGACCAATCCGGGCACCAGGACCTGGGAGGTCACCGCCTCCACCTTCGCGACGCTGAACGACATGTACGGCAACCGCACCGTGTGCGGTATCGGACGCGGCGACTCCGCGATGCGTGTCGCGGGACGCAAGCCCAACACCCTGGCCAGGCTCGGCGAGGCGATGGGCGTCATCCGCGATCTGGCCGAGGGCCGGGAAGCCGTAGTCGACGGCCAGCCGCTGCAGCTGCCATGGGTGCGAAACGGAAAGCTGCCGGTGTGGATGGCGGCGTACGGGCCCAAGGCGCTGGCGCTCGCGGGCCAGCAGGCCGACGGGTTCATCCTCCAGCTCGCCGACCCGTATCTGACCGCGTCGATGGTCACGGCCGTACGCACCGCCGCCTCCGACGCCGGACGTGACCCCGACTCCATCACCATCTGCGTTGCCGCGCCCGCGTACGTCAGTGACGACCTGGCGCACGCCCGTGAACAGTGCCGCTGGTTCGGCGGAATGGTCGGTAACCACGTCGCCGACCTGGTCTCCCGCTACGGCGAGCACTCCGACCTGGTGCCCGAGGCCCTCACCTCGTACATCAAGGCACGCGAGGGTTACGACTACAGCCACCACGGCCGCGCCGGGAACCCGTCCACGGACTTCGTCCCGGACGAGATCGTCGACCGCTTCTGTCTGCTGGGGCCCGCAGCGGCGCATATCGAAAAGCTGACGGCGCTGCGCGAGCTGGGCGTCGACCAGTTCGCGGTCTACAACATGCACGACGCGAAGGAAGCGACCATCGACGCGTACGGCTCCGAGATCATCCCGGCACTCAACCGCTGAAAGGCCCAGCAGCAATGACCGCGACCGTCCCGCCCGCCCCGTCCGAAGGACCGATAGTGGACCTGTCGGGCCGCGTCGAGCTCGCGCCCGGCGCGGTCCCCGCCGACCATCGCTTCGTCAACGACGATCTGCTGCCCGTCCCGGTCGCGAAGCGCCGCTGGACGACATACAACTTCGCCGCGCTGTGGGTCGGCATGGCCCACAACATCCCGTCCTGGCTGCTCGCTTCGGGTCTGGTCGCGCTGGGGATGGACTGGAAGCAGGCTGTGTTCACCATCGGCCTCGCCAATCTGATCGTGCTGGCGCCGATGCTGCTCACCGGGCACGCGGGACCCAAGTACGGCATTCCCTTCCCTGTGCTCGCGCGGGCGTCCTTCGGACTGCGCGGCGCGAATCTGCCGGCGCTGATCCGGGCCGGGGTGGCCTGCGCCTGGTTCGGCATCCAGACCTGGATCGGCGGTCAGGGCATCTTCGTACTGCTCGGCAAGATCTTCGGTGGCTGGGCCAAGGCCTCGGAGATCGGCGGGCAGCCGTGGACGCTCTGGGTCTGCTTCCTGCTCTTCTGGGTACTCGAACTCGCCATCATCTACCGGGGGATGGAGACGCTGCGACGGTTCGAGAACTGGGCCGCGCCCTTTGTCATCGTCGGCGCGCTGGTGCTGCTGGTGTGGATCACCGCGAAGGCAGGTGGACTCGGACCGCTGCTCGACCAGCCCTCCGAGCTCGGCTGGGGCGCGGACTTCTGGCCGGTGTTCTTCCCTTCGCTGATGGGGATGATCGCCTTCTGGTCGACGCTGTCGCTGAACATCCCCGACTTCACCCGCTTCGGGGCCGGCCAACGCGCCCAGATCTGGGGGCAGTCACTGGGTCTGCCGACGACGATGACGCTTTTCGCGCTGCTGTCGGTCTTCGTCACCTCCGGCTCCCAGGCGGTGTACGGGGCGGCGGTTTGGGACCCGGTCCAGCTCGCCGCCAAGACCGACAATGTCTTCGGTCTGCTCTTCGCGCTGGTCACGGTGCTGATCGCGACGATCTCGGTGAACCTCGCAGCGAACGTCGTATCGCCCGCATACGATCTCGCGAATCTGGCGCCGAAGATCGTCAACTTCCGTACGGGTGCGCTGATAACGGGCGTCGTCGGCGTACTGATAATGCCGTGGAAGCTGACCGAGACCCCCGAGCTCTACATCTTCACCTGGCTCGGTCTGGTCGGCGGACTGCTCGGCACGGTCGCGGGCATCCTCATCGCCGACTACTGGATCGTCCGCCGTACGGTCCTCGATCTGGCTGGGCTCTACACGCCGGGGAGCCGCTACTGGTACACCTCCGGCTGGAATCTGCGCGCGGTGGCGGCGTTCGTGGTCGGTGGGCTGCTGTCGGTGGGCGGTTCACACTCGGCGGAGGGGAAGGGGCCGTTCCCCGAGGACGGGTTGATCCCCTTCCTGAAGCCGCTCGCGGACTACGGCTGGGCGGTGGGGCTGGCGGCGTCGCTGGTGCTTTATGTGGTGCTGATGCTGCCGGAGCGGGGCCGTGCGGCGCATTCAAGCGCGTCCGGGGTTTGAGATCGAACCCGCTGCCGGGCGGCCTTGTCGGGACTTCGCCCCGAACCCCGCGCCTCAATCGCCGGCGGGGCTGGTTCTGGCTCCCGCCGGGCGGAAGATCCAGCCCGTCCGGTGGTTGAGGACGAACCGGCTGACGGGCAGGTCCAGCCCGTCCGGCGTTTGAGGACGAACCCGGCGGCCGGGCGGCCTGGTCGGGGCTTCGCCCCGAACCCCCGGCCTCAATCGCCGGCGGGGCAGATTTCGCTCCCCTCAGCGGCTGTCGCGCTGCGCCTCCACGATGTTTCGGACCGTGCGGTCCGCCCCGCTCGCGCGGCGCTGGACGCGCTCGGAGAAGCCCGGGAACTGACCGCCGATCGCGGTGAGCACCTTCATCTCGACCGGGGCGACGTTCACTTCGGCCCGGTCCTGTTCGATGGCGCGGAAGACGCCCGCCACGACCTGCCGGGGCGAGACCGTGCGCAGGCCCGCAGGGGCCTCCGCGCCGGTTGCCGCGAACATGCCCGCGTCCCTCACGAACCCGGGCTGGACGATCGATACGCCGACCCCGTGGTCGTGCAGATCCTGGCGCAGCGAGAGTGCGAAGCCGCGCAGACCGAACTTGGTGGCGTCGTACAGCGCGGAGTACTTCGTCGCCGTCTTGCCCGACATCGAGCCGACGAACGCCAGATGTCCCTGTCGCGCCTCGACCATGGCGGGGGCGAGCAGCCGGGCCAGCATCGCGGGAGCGCGAAGGTTCACCGCCAGGGCGCGGTCGATCTGCTCAGGGGTGTAGTCCAGCAGGTCGCCGCTGGAGGGCAGCGCGGCGTTGGCGATCAGGATGTCTGTGCCGGCGGCCTCGGCGGCGAGCCGTGCCACATCCTCCGGGTCCGCGAGGTCGGCGACGATCGTGCGGGCCCCGTACCGGTCGGCGAGCGGTTCCAGCGCGTCGGGCCGGCGCCCGGTCAGCACCAACTTGGCGCCTTTTTCAGCGAGTTCGGCGGCGAGTGCGCCGCCGATACCGCCGGTGACCCCGGTCAGCAGAACGGTTGCTCCGGTGATGCGCATCTGGTTACCCTCCAGTTCTGTTCGTTCGAACGAACAATAGGGAGGCGGGGCGGTCGTGTCCACAGATGAATTCGCCGGACTGACGGAGCATGTACGGGAGTTGGGGGAGGGTCGGACCACGTCCGAGGAGCTGGTGACCAGCGCGATCGAGCGCATTCAGGCCAGCCAGAGCACCATCAACGCCTTCCGCTGGGTGCGCGGCGAACGGGCGCTCGACGAAGCCCGTGACGCGGACCGGCGACTGGCGGCGGGGGAGCGGCTGCCGCTCCTCGGCGTGCCGCTCGCCGTCAAGGACGACACCGATGTGGCCGGGCTGCCCACGCTCTTCGGCTGCAACGGTGAACTCGCCCCGGCCGCCGCGGACGGTGAAGCGGTACGCCGCCTCCGCGCGGCCGGCGCCGTGATCGTCGGCAAGACCAACTCCTGCGAACTCGGCCAGTGGCCGTTCACCGAGGGACCTGCCTTCGGAGCGACCCGTAACCCCTGGTCCACCGACCACACCCCGGGCGGTTCCTCCGGTGGCTCCGCGGCCGCCGTCGCCGCGGGGCTCGTACCCGCGGCGCTCGGCTCGGACGGCGCCGGATCGGTCCGCATCCCGGCCGCCTGGTCCCATCTCGTCGGCATCAAGCCACAGCGCGGACGCGTCTCCCTGCATCCCTACGCCGACGCCTTCCAGGGCCTCGCCGTGAACGGCCCGCTCGCCCGCACCGTCGCCGACGCCGCTCTGCTCCTCGATGTGGTGCAGGGCCCGCACCCCGAGGATCTGCACCAGCCGGACGCGATCGACGCCTCCGCCGCCGCCCGCCGCGATCCGGGCCGGCTGCGCATCGCGCTCGCCTGGCGCCCCCCGCTCACCCTCACCCGCGCCATGCCCCACCCCGAAGTGCGCCGCGCCGTCACCGCACTTGCCGAGGCCCTCGCGCGCCTCGGCCACCAGGTGGAGGAAGCCAGACCGCGCTACGGGTTGATCGGCCTCGCCTTCGTGCCGCGCGCCACCGCCGGGATCGCCGAAGTCGCAGCCCTGCACCCCGATCCCGCCCTCCTCGACCCGCGCACGCGCAGCGCCATGCGCAACGGCCGGCGGCTCGGCGGCCGTGTGGTGCGGGCCGCCCGCGCCCGTGAGGCGCGTCAGCACCAGAGGATCGGCGCGATCTTCGACACCTACGACGTCGTGATCACCCCCACCACCGCCGCGCCGCCGCCGCGCATCGGCACCTTCGACGGTATGAGCGCCTGGCGCACCGACTCGACGATGGCGGCCGCGTGCCCGTACGCCTGGCCCTGGAACGTACTGGGCTGGCCCGGCGTCAATGTCCCGGCAGGCCTCACCGGTGACGGACTGCCTGTCGGTGCCCAACTGCTCGGCCCGGCCGGCAGCGAGGAGCGACTGATCTCACTTGCCGCCCAACTCGAGGCGGACCAGCGGTGGCACGAGAAGCGGCCGCCCGCCCCGGTGATCAGGGGGAGCGCGCCGGTGGAACAATGACCGTCATGTCCAACCCCGCCCGCTCCGCCCCGACCCGGCAGCGCATCATCACCGCCGTCCTGCACATCATCGGCAAGGACGGCGTCGCGGCGGTCACCAACCGGCGGATCGCCAAGGAGGCGGGCGTCTCGCTCGGCTCGGTCACGTACCACTTCGAGACCCAGCACGAGCTGCTGCGCGAGAGCCTGCTGCACTTCGTGCGCGAGGAGACCCGCCGCTTCACCGAGCTCGCGGACCAGTGCCAGAGCGACGGCGTCGACATCGCGGGCGCCGCCGCCCTGGCCGGGCAGGTGGCGGGCGGCACGTCCTTCGACAGCGAGCACATCGCGCCCTTCGAGCTGTACGTCGAGGCCGGGCGCGACGAACGGCTGCGGGAGGCGGCCGCAGAGGCTTTCGCGGCGTACGACCGGCTGGCGGCGCAGATCCTCACCGGCCTCGGCGTCCCGGACGCCGAGCGCCTCGCCGCGACCACCGTGGCGCTGGTGATGGGCCTGCAACTGCGCAGACTGGCTACGGGCGGGCCGGCCGAGGACCTGGTCGACGCGCTGCTGCTGCTCGCGCGGGGCGCGGTCGGCCAGGACGCCGGGCGGTAACCACCCACACCCCGCCACCGGCTCGCGGGAGCGGCCGCCCGCTGCGATGCGCGCCCCGTCGTCCCATGCCGACCGGGCGAGGCGCAGGTGGCACGCGGCCTGCCCATCCGTGTCAGCCGCGGTCGAGGACGAGATCCACGACCGGGCGGTACGCGTACTCCTCCGCGCCGCCAAGTGTCGCGTGGGTGGCGATACGGAAGACCAAGGCGCGAAGGAGCAGTTGACGCCAGTCGGGCAGATGCGCCCACCGGTCGAGCAGCGCGGGCTCGGCCTCGTACCAGCACAGCGCGTCGACGGCGACGACCGCCGAGGCCCAGCCTGCGGGCCGCCAGTAGGGCGGCCAGTCGATGATGGCGGGCGGCAGGCCGGGTTCGAAGAGGACATTGCCCAGCAGATCACCGTGGATGATCTGGGCCGGGGCCGAGACGGGGCGCAGCGCGGCGAGGAGCGGCTTGAGCAGCGGGAAGTCCGGGCCCTGTTCGGTTTCCTGCCAGGCCAGTCGCTCGGCGCGTGACCAGGGATTGTCGCGTAGGCCGAGGAAGCGCGGCCGGGGCAGGTCCGCCAGTGCCGCGTGGAATGCCTCGCCCGTCCGGATGACGTCGTCGGCGCGGTGCGGATCGCTGGATCCGCCGATCAGCCGCCAGGCCTCCCAGCCGTGCGCCGCCCAGGACCCGTCGGCGGCCGGGACCGGCCGGCCCACCCGGAAGGCGGAGGTCTCTGGCAGATGGTGCAGCACGCCCGCGCGCCACGCGGTCTCCGGCGCCGTCGCCACAGGCCTCAGTACCAGCGCGCCGGAGCGCCAGGCCGAGCCCCGGCAGCCGGGGACAAGGGCCGGCGCTTCGGCTGCGCCGAACGCTGTGAGCACAACAGAAGGCGGGGCCGCGGAGGCGGAGGACTGGCTCATGGACGGGGAGCGTAGGCGGCTACCCTGCACAGATGTCGAACACTCTCTTCGTGCCCGATGAATTCGTGGTGCCGCGCGAACTCGACTGCGGGCCATTCCGTCTCGAACCGCTGGGGCCCGAGCACAACGAGGCCGACCTCGCCGCGTGGACGTCGAGCATCGAGCACATCCGCAAGTCTCCTGGTTTCACCCGGAGTTGGCCACCGGCCGAGGGGATGACAGCCGAGGAGAATCTGGCTGATCTGGTCGGGCACGCCGGGGACTTCGAGCAGCGGCGGGGCTTCACGTACACCGTCCTCGAGACCGTGACCGGGACCGTGACCGATGTCGTAGTCGGCTGCGTCTACATCTACCCGGACCGGGACGACCCGGCCGTCACCACAGTGCGTTCGTGGGTACGGGCCGACCGTGGGAGCCTCGACCAGCCGGTGTACGAGGCCGTCAGCGCCTGGCTCACCGCCGACTGGCCGTTCGCCGAGATCCGCTACCGCTGAGGTTCAGTGCGCGAGGTTCTTCAGTACGGGTGCCGGTCGGGCTTTGAGCTCCACGCCTCGTAGGCCTTCGCGCCCAACTCGGGATGGATCTGCTCGATCTGGATCCTGCGCTCGTCGAGGGGCTTCATGAAGTCCTCGTACTGGAAGGCGTCATCGAATCCGATCTCACGCGTGGCCTTCAAATCGCAGCTGAAATAGACGTTGTCGATCCGCGACCAGTAAATGGCGCTCATGCACATCGGGCACGGGGCGCCGCTGATGTAGATCGAGCACCCTTTGAGCATCCGGGCCCTCTCCGGTACTCGGTCGGGGGACCCTTCCGGGCGCTGCACGTATTCCAGCGTGCTCTCGTTCTGGTGCTCCTGCGATATGGATGGCGCCTCGGGATTGAGCCGCTGAACCGCCTTGCGAATGGTCTCCACTTCGGCGTGCGCGGTGGGGTCGCCGGTGAGGAGCACGCGATTCTGCCCGCGGGCGAGGATCTCGCCGTCACGGGTGATGACCGCGCCGAAAGGGCCGCCCCATCCCTCTTCCACGGACTCGGTGGCCAGCCGTACCGCCTCGGCCAGAAACTCCTTGTGCCCCATGTCGAACCTCCGCTTCACTGCTCACTGAGGCATAATTACCCAATTGTCCGATAACTCCCCTGCGTAGTAGGCTACTCCGTATGGGTGTTGCTGCAAGCCGTGTCCCGGGCG
Organism: Streptomyces sp. NPDC060064; assembly: GCF_042736455.1. Taxonomy (NCBI): domain Bacteria; kingdom Bacillati; phylum Actinomycetota; class Actinomycetes; order Kitasatosporales; family Streptomycetaceae; genus Streptomyces; species Streptomyces sp. NPDC060064. The sequence continues at coordinate 80,878 of NZ_JBHWWF010000023.1, read as the reverse complement.
ACGACGGCGCGACCGTCGTGACCTCCCAGAAAGTCCGGGAGGGCCGGGTTGACGCCTATAAGCGCTGGCAGGAGAAGACCAACCACGTTGCCGAGGGCTTTGACGGCTTCGAGGGCGCGGAGGTGTATCCACCGGGCACCGGCGAGGAGAACGAGTGGGTGGCGGTCTTCCGGTTCTCCCGTATCGATGAGCTGACCACATGGCTGGACTCCGGCGCGCGCCGTGAGCTCCTGAATGAGGCGCGCCCGCTGTTCGAGGGTGCCCCGACGCAAGAGGTGCTGGCCGGCGGTACGCCTGCCCCTCAGGAGCAGGAAGCTGTCACCGCGGTCATCTCCCATTCTGTGCGGCCGGGGAAAGAGCCCGACTTTGTGCGGTGGCAGGACAAAGTCCGGAAGGTGCAGGAAAGGCATCCCGGCTTCATGGGGACCGAGTTGTTCCGGCCGGTGGAGGGAATCCAGGACAAGTGGGTGGTCGCTTTCCGTTTTGACACCCGCGACAACCTCGACGATTGGCTCGCCTCCGCCGACCGCGAAAAGCTGCTCGAAGAGGGGCATCGGTACTTCTCCTCGTACGACGTACGCAAGATCGGGTCGGCGTTCAGCGGCTGGTTCCGCTTCGGGGAGGGCGACGAGGAAGGGATTCCGGCCAACTGGAAGCAGGCCATGTCCGTCGTCCTGGCTCTGTATCCGACCGTGATGGTCCTGAATCTGACGGTGGGAAAGGTATTCGCCAACTGGGGCATACCCGGGTATCTGGGCCTGTTCATCTCCAATGTGCTGAGCGTCTCCATCCTGACCTGGGTGTTGATGCCGCTGCTCAACCGAGCCCTCGCATTCTGGCTGCTGCCCGACCGGGCACATTCCGTGCGTACGAATGCGGCGGGCGCCTTGGTCGTAATGGTGTGCTGGGCGATCTTCCTCCTGATATTCGGCCTGACCACGGGCTGACGACGAGTCGACCAATGGGGTCATCATGGGCGGACAGACGCACGCGCGGCGTATCGAGGGAGACATCGTCCGGCGGGGCGACCCCGGATACGAGCACGCCTGGCAGGGCATCCTGTGGAACGGTGTCAAGCCACCGCGGTTCCCGGATGTGATTGTCCGCGTCGCCTCGGAACGCGATGTCCCGGAAGCCGTCGCACTGGCCCGCTCCGAGGGTCTGCGCATCGCCGTACGGTCGGGCGGGCACAGCTGGTGCGGCTCGCCACTGCGCGACGGGGGCATGCTCATCGACCTCTCCGCACTCAACCGGATCCATGTTGACCCGGACTCCGCCACGGCGACCGTCCAGCCCGCCGCCACCGGCCGCGCACTCGCCGCCGAACTCTCCCGGCACGGCCTGGCCTTCCCCACCGGGCACTGCGGATCCGTCGCCCTCGGCGGATATCTCCTCAGCGGCGGTCTCGGCTGGAATTCCGGCGCGCTGGGACCGGCTTGCGCGAGCCTGCGGCAGATAGAAGCCGTGACCGCCGCCGGCGAGGTCGTCACCTGCGACACGGACGAGAACTCCGACCTGTTCTGGGCGGCGCGGGGAGCCGGCCCCGGCTTCTTCGCGATTGTCACCGGCTTCCGCCTCGCCCTGTACCCGCGCCCGGCGGCGATCGTCACGACCACGTACGCCTTTCCGCTGGCGGACGTCGTACCCGTGACCCGCTGGGTCACCGAGGCCGCCACCGAACTTCCGCCGACCGTCGAGCTGTCCTTCGTACTGGGCACCGCCGACCCGGCCATGTCGGCGGCCACACCGAGGCCCAAGGTCGTCATCGTCGCTGCCACCGCCTTCGCGGACAGCCAGGAAGAGGCGATCCGCTCCCTCGGGCCGCTGCGGGTCTGCCCGCTCGCCGACCACGCCATCTTCCAGCAGGCCGACGAGCCGACCACCCTCGAGGTCCTTTACGAGACGTCGGGGACCGTGTGGCCGGCGAGCCACCGCTGTGGCGCCGACACCCTGTGGTCGGGCGCGGACTACGAAACCCTGCTGTCGAGGCTCGCCCCTGTGGTCGCGGTGGCCCCTTCGGAGAAGTCCCTCGTGCTCGCCCCCGTGTCACCGGTCTCACAGGAGAAGGCACTTCAGCACGACATGGCCTACTCGGTGCTCGGCGACAGCTACGTCGTCCCGTTCGCGATCTGGGACTCCGCGGCGCAGGACGACGCCAACATCAGCTGGCTGCGCGACGCCATGCGCATCGTCGAACCCCTCGGCACGGGCCACTACATCGCGGAAGCCGACCTCACGGCCGACCCCTCCCGAGCCCGCCGCTCCTTCAGCCCCTCCGACTGGGACCGCCTGGGCCGGCTGAAGGCACGCTACGACCCCGATGACGTCTTCTTCTCCTACCTCGGGCGATCGGCAACCTGGGCCGCCTGACAGGCACAAGCGGTATGTGTGTTGCGCCGCCGTGGGCGTGCCGTGCGGGGATTCCCCACGGGCGTGCCGTACGGCTTGCCCTACGGGGACGCACACGCCAGCCGGAACTCGCTCCACCGCACGCCGTCCGGGGTTATCCGGTGGATGCATCCGCCTTGGTCGACCTGGAGACCGAGCGGGGTCCGCAGGGCGTACAACAGGCCGGGGTCCGTTCGCGTGAAGGTGCGACCGCCGTCCTTGCTCGCACAGGCCCCCTTCTCCCCGTGCAGTACGAGCTCGCCGCCGCGACCGGGCACCACCTGGCCGAGCAGCGTCCGGGGCTCCTCCCTGGGGCCCGTCGTCCACATCCGCTCCCAGGTGAGGCCGCCATCGCGCGAGCGGTGCAGGGCACGCATCGGGTTCTTCACGGGCTCGCCGCCCTCCAGCTCGCCCATCTCCGCCGCGTAGACCGCGTCCCGGCCGACTGAAACCGCAACATGGCGCCCGGGCTTCTTCGTGGGGCTCGGCAGCTTGCTGACCGACCAATGGCGGCCCGCGTCACGGGATACGGCGACCGCCACCTCGCCCGAGACCGGATCGCTGCCCGACACCCATCAGGAACCGTCCGGCTCGGCCACGCTCGCGGGCACCGGGACGGGAGTCACCCCGGTCCGTGGTTGCCGTGGGCCAGGGGCAGTCGGTGGTTGCTGCCCGATCGGTGCCTTCGCGGGCAGGCCCCATAGCAGCGACGGCCCCTGCCTGAGGAACCGGCGCCGACCGTCCTGCGGCGAGAGCACCGCGATCCGGTACTGGGTGCACTCCTGCTCCTCGGGGTCGAGCGATGACACGCACTCGGTGGACAGCACAGCGCCCTTCGGTATCGCCGTCACCGTGCCGCGCGCCGTCCAGTCACCCGCCCGCCAGGACCTGCCCCCGTCCACCGTGAACCAGGTGCGGCGAGGCCGTTTGTCGCTGTTCTCCCGGATCCAGGCACGGGCCGGGCCCAGCACATGGAGGTCGGCGCTTATGCCCGCGCCGCCGCGCACCACAGGCAGCGGCGATCGGCGCAGGGCCCAGGTCGAGCCGCCCCGGTCGAGCACCGCGACATACTGCCTGCAGAAGTTGTTGTCGGGCGTCGCCGCGTCCTCCACGCACTGGGCGAGCAGAGCGAAGCCGCTCCCGTCGGCGGCGAACCGCACCTGGTGAGCCCAGCCCGGCAGTCCCGGCGCGGACGGTATGCGAGGCAGTGGAACCGACCGCTCCCCGCCCGGCCCCAAGTCCACACCTGTCCCCAACTCCTCCGCCCGCTCCGGATTCTGGCCGCGGTCCGGCGGTCCCGACGGCTCGTCCGCCGAACAGCCCGTCAGCAGCAGCGCGGTCAGTAACCCGATCACGCCCGCAGCCATCCCCGTACACCTGCGCATTGAGCTTCTCCCGCCCTCGGCCGACCGGTCCGCGGTGAACCGGCGCACGGGAAACCGTGCTGCCTCTGATACACCGCGAACCGGCTGCGGGTTCCGCTCCAGCCCGAACTGCGTGAACTGCTTCAGCGAGACTCCCTCCCGTCCGGGGCGGGGGCTCCGGCCTCGTCCGTACGCGACCGGGCCGACTGTCCGCGCATGGACCACCGGTTCCTGCCGCCCGCGGAGGGCACGGCTCACTGTCCGTGATGCCCTGAATCGCGGCATTTCCGGTGTATGGGTAATTTCTTGATCAGGCCCCCTCTTGCGCGGATGCCCGTGACGGCCCTCGTGACGGTCCACGCAAGAGCCCGAGGCAAGGAGAGCAGCATGTCCCGACCCGTCGTTGTGGGAGTGGACGACTCCGACGAGAGCCTGGCGGCAGTGGACTGGGCCGCGGACGAGGCCGCGGCGCGCGACACCGGCCTCCGGCTGGTGAACGCCTCGCAGTGGCAGGAGCACCAGCTCCAGGCCGTGAAGCCGTCCCGCGAGACCCGGACCGACCGGGAGCAGAGTCTGCTGGGCGCGATGGAGGAGCGTGTCCGGGCGCGCCAGTCGGGGGTCGTCATGGCCACGGAGGAGGTCGAGGACGCCCCCGCCAGGGCCCTGCTGGCCGCCGCAGGCTCCGACGCGGACCTGCTCGTTCTGGGGTCGACCGGACTCGGCACCGTCGGCGGCTTCATCGTCGGCTCGGTGGGGCAGGAGGTCGTGGCGGAGGCGAAGCACCCGGTGGTGCTCGTACGGCCGGATTACGGCGACCGCGAGGCAGGCGCCGGCGCCCCCGGCGGCGATGCACGCCGAAAAGTGGTCCTCGGTCTGGACGTACGCGATGTGCAGGACGAACTTCTCGACTTCGCGTTCGCCTTCGCGGAACGACACGCCGTCCCGTTGCACATCGTGCACACCTGGCACCATCCGGGCCTCCACCGCCATGCCGAGGCTGCCGGGCACGGCGGCCCCGACCCGGGGACCAAGGCGGAGCGGGAGTCGGCGCTGTCGGACGCGGTGCGCCCCTACCGGGACAGGTTCCCGGGCGTGAAGGTGTCCGAGGAGGCCGCTCCGGGGCGGGCGGCCAGCCACCTCGTCCACGCCGCGTCCGATGCGGGACTTGTTGTCGTCGGCCGACGCGCGGCATCGGGCGCGCACATCGGTTCGGTCACCCACGCGGTGATCCACCACGCTCGCTGTCCCGTCGCCGTCGTTCCGCACGCCTGACGCATTTCACCCGTCGCGGGTGAGGCATCGCAGCGGGACCTCCCGGCATCCTCCGAGCAGGATCGCCCACGCTGCGCGGCCCACCCGGCGCCGGACTGCCGTCGCCAGGCGCACCGGGCGGCGGACCGACCTGAACCCACCGAGATCGGGGAACACTCATGACCGACCTGGACACCCTGTCGGTGAACACTGTCCGCGGTCTCTGCATGGACGCCGTCCAGAAGGCCCAGTCCGGCCACCCGGGCACGCCCATGGGGATCGCGCCGGTCGCCTACACCCTCTGGCAGCGGTTCCTGCGGTTCGATCCTCAGGACCCGATCTGGCCCAACCGCGACCGCTTCGTGCTCTCCGAGGGGCACGCCTCGACGCTGCTGTGGTCCCTGCTCCATCTGACCGGCGTCCGTGCCGTCGACCCGGACTACGAGGTGCTGGGACGGCCGGCGGTGACGCTCGACGACCTGAAGTCGTTCCGTCAGCTCGGCTCCCGCTGCCCCGGTCACCCCGAGTACCGCTGGACGAGCGGTGTCGAGGCCACGACCGGGCCGCTCGGCCAGGGGGTGGCGAACTCCGTCGGGATGGCGATGGCCGGCAGGTGGCTCGCCACGCGGTACAACCGGGAGGACTTCCCCCTCTTCGACTTCGATGTGTACGCGCTCGCCGGGGACGGCTGCATGATGGAGGGCGTTGCCTCGGAGGCCGCCTCGCTCGCAGGGCATCAACGGCTGTCCAACCTGTGCTGGATCTACGACTCGAACCGGGTCACCATCGAGGGCCACACCAGCATCACCTTCACCGAGGACGTCGCCGCCCGCTTCCTCGCCTACGGCTGGAACGTGACCACCGTCGCCGACGCCAACGACCTCGACGCCGTCGCCCGCGCCTTCCACACCTTCCGGGCCGAGACCGAGCGCCCCACCCTGGTCCTGGTCCACAGCCACATCGGCTACGGCTCACCCGTCGAGGACTCACCGAAGGCCCACGGAGCACCGTTCGGACCGGACGGCGTCCGGGCGACCAAGCGCTTCCTCGGCCTACCCGAGGACGAGCAGTTCTGGATTCCCGAGGAGGTCCGTGACTGGTTCGGCCAGGGCATCGGTGCGCGTGGTGCCCAACTGCGCACCGCCTGGGAGAAACGGTTCGACGCATACCGCGCCGCCTGGCCCGAACTCGCCGACGAGCTGGAGCGCATGCAGCGCCGTGAACTCCCGGACGGATGGGACAGCAAGCTTCCCGACTTCCCCGCCGACCCCAAGGGCCTGGCCACCAGGGACTCCTCGGCCCAGGTGCTCAACGCCCTCGCGCAGAGCATTCCCTGGCTCCTCGGCGGCTCCGCCGACCTCGCGCCGTCGACCAAGACCCATCTCACTTTCGACGGCGCGGGAGACTTCCAGCCGGAGAGCCCGTCCGGGCGCAACCTCCACCTCGGCGTCCGGGAGCACGCCGCGGCGGCCGTCACCAACGGTATGGCCCTGACCAAGCTGCGGCCGTACTGGTCGGGATTCCTCATCTTCTCCGACTACGCCAAGGGAGCCATCCGGCTGTCCGCGCTGATGGAGATCCCGGTCGTCCACATCTTCACGCACGACTCCATCGGCGTCGGCGAGGACGGACCCACCCACCAGCCGGTCGAACAGCTTGCGGGCCTGCGCGCGATGCCGGGACTGCTGGTGTTCCGCCCCGGTGACGCGGGCGAAGTCGTCGAGACCTGGCGGCTGGTCGCCGGCCTGCGCCACGAGCCGGCGGCACTGGTCCTCTCCCGCCAGGCGCTGCCCACGCTCGACCGAACGCGGCTGGCCGCCGCCTCGGGTGTCGCACGCGGTGCCTATGTGCTGGCGGACCCGCCCTCCGGCGAGCCACAGGTGATCCTGCTCGCCACCGGATCCGAAGTGTCCCTGGCGCTGGCCGCCAGGGACGAACTCGCAGCCGACGGCATCGCGGCCCGGGTGGTCAGCATGCCGTGCTGGGAGCTGTTCGACCGTCAGCCGCGGGAGTACCGCGACCAGGTCCTGCCGCCGGCGGTGACCGCGCGGGTCGGCATCGAGCAGGCATCGACGTTCGGCTGGGACCGCTACGTGGGAGACGGCGGCGCTCTCGTCGGCATGCACACCTACGGTGCCTCGGCGCCCCTGAAACAACTGCTCACGAAGTTCGGGTTCACCCCGCAGCGGGTGGCCGAGGTCGCACGGGAGCTGGTGGAGTCCCGGCAGGAGGCGAGGACATGAGCCGGACCTCGGCCACGAGCCGTCCACCAACGCCCTCATCCGTCATCATCACCGCGCTCTGAAGAACGGGGAAGCCGGACATGACCACTGACACACCCATGCAGCTCGGCATGATCGGGCTCGGCCGGATGGGCGCCAATCTCGTGCGCCGGCTGATGCGTGACGGTCACCGATGCGTCGTCTACGACCTCGACCGGGAGGCCGTGCAGGAGCTGGAGAAGGAGGGGGCGACGGCCGCCACCTCGCTCCATGACTTCGTCGACAAGCTGGAAAAGCCCAGGAACGTCTGGCAGATGCTCCCCGCCGGGGTGGTGCAGCCGACACTGGACCAGCTGGCCGCGCTGCTCGAACCCGATGACACCGTCGTCGACGGCGGCAACTCGTACTACCGGGACGACATCGCCCGGGCGCAGCAGCTCGCTCCCCGCGGAATCCACTACGTCGACTGCGGGACCTCGGGCGGCGTCTGGGGCCTCGAAAGGGGCTACTGCCTGATGATCGGCGGCGAGGACGACGCGGTGGCACGGCTGAACCCGATCTTCCGCACCATCGCCCCCGGCGCCGGGAGCGTCGAGCCCACCGCGGGCAGGACCCGCGCCGACGGGACCGCGCCCGAGGGCTATCTGCACTGCGGCCCGAGCGGCGCGGGCCACTTCGTGAAGATGGTGCACAACGGAGTCGAGTACGGGATGATGGCCGCCGTCGCCGAGGGGCTCAGCATCATCAAGCACGCGGACGCGGGTATGCGCCGCAGAGCCGTCGACGCCGAGACCGCCCCGCTGCGCGAGCCGGAGGCCTACCAGTACGAGATCGACGTCGCCGAGGTCGCCGAGGTGTGGCGCCGGGGCTCGGTCGTCAGTTCATGGCTCGTCGACCTGGTCGCCGACGCGCTGGCGCGCTCGCCCGAGCTCGACACGTTCACCGGCCGCGTCTCGGACTCGGGGGAGGGCCGCTGGACGGTCCTGGCGGCGGTCGACGAGAGCGTGCCCGCCCCGGTCATCATCTCTGCGCTGACGCAGCGGTACGAATCGCGCGGGCTGGGCGAGTTCACCGACAAGCTGCTGTCCGCGATGCGCGGCGAGTTCGGCGGTCACGCCGAGAAGGCGGGGTGAACCGTGGCCGGCCCTTCCCAGCCGGAAAGCCGTCCCCCGGTCCCGGAGGACCACGTGATCGTGGTCTTCGGCGCGACCGGCGACCTGGCCCGGCGCAAGCTCCTGCCGGGGCTTTTCCACCTGGCCAAGGCGGGGCTGATGCCACCCCGATTCCGTGTCATCGGCTCGGCGCCCTCCCAGGTCGCGCTCAGCGACGACGAATTCCGCAAGCGGGCACGGGAGGCGGTCGCCGAGTTCGGCAGGTCGAAGCCCGAGGGCAAGGCGTGGCAGGAGTTCGAGGACACGCTGTCCTTCGGCGCGGCCGACCCCGACGCCCCCGAGCCGCTCCTGGAAGCCGTACGGGAGGCCGAGCGGGCCGTCGGCGGCAACCCCCGGCGCCTGTTCCACCTCGCCGTGCCGCCCAAGGCCTTCGGCTCCGTCGTGGAGCTGCTCGGCACGACCGGCCTCGCCGACAACGCCCGTGTCATCGTGGAGAAACCGTTCGGCACGGACCTCCCCTCGGCCCAGGCCCTCAACGCGACCATCCACGCGGTCTTCGACGAGTCCCGCGTCTTCCGCATCGACCACTTCCTCGGCAAGGAGTCCGTCGACAACATCCTCGCCCTCCGCTTCGCCAACGGACTCCTCGAGCCCGTGTGGAACCGCGACCACATCAGCCATGTGCAGATCGACGTGCCGGAGAAGATCGGCATCGAGGGCCGCGCACAGTTCTTCGAAGGGACCGGCACCTTCCGGGACATGCTCGTCACTCACCTCTTCCAGCTCATGGGGTTCGTGGCGATGGAACCCCCGACCGCCCTTGCGGCGAAGCCCCTGCGGGACGAGAAGGAGAAGGTCTTCGAGAGCATGCGGCCGCTGGATCCGGCACAGGTCGTCCGCGGCCAGTACGAGGGCTATCGCGACGAGCCGGGCGTCGATCCCCGGTCGGACACCGAGACCTTCGTGGCACTGCGCGTCGAACTCGACAACTGGCGGTGGGCCGGAGTGCCCTTCTACCTGCGCTCGGGAAAGGCGCTCGGTCAGGGGCGGCACGTCGTGACGCTCGGCTTCCGGGAACCGGCGCTGCGTATGTTCCCCCTTGCCGCGCAGAGCGGCACGGAATCCCGGAACAATGAACTTGTGATCGATTTCGCTGACCCCGGCCGGATCGCCGCCCGTTTCCTGGTGAAGGAGCCAGGACCCGCCATGCGCCTGAGCGAGGCCGAGATGGTCTTCAACTACGCCGACTCCGTCAACTCGATGTACGCGCTGGAGGGATACGAGCGCCTCATCCTGGACGCGATGCTCGGGGACCAGTCCCTGTTCACCCGCTCCGACGGGATCGAGCGGCTCTGGAAGGCATCCGCCCCGCTGCTGGAGAACCCGCCGCCGGTCGAGCCCTACGCACCGGGCTCCTGGGGCCCCGAGTCGGTCGACCGGCTCATCGCGCCCTACCGGTGGAGCCTGCCGGACGCTCACTGACACCCGCGAGCGACCCCGTGCGGCCGGGCCCGGTGCCCGGCCGCGCCCGCGGCTGCTCCGGATGACACTGGTACATCATCCCCACGGGCTACGCATGGCGCGGCGGGCGGCATCTGCCGCCCCCGGCGACCGCCTCACCCTTCTAGCCTCGACCCATGCTGGGGCTTCCGGATCACGTACGCACTTGCCTGTTCGACCTCGACGGCGTCCTCACGCGCACCGCGAAAGTGCACGCGGCGGCATGGAAGGAGATGTTCGACGACTACCTCCGTCGGCGCGCCGACCGTGAGGGCGTTCCCTTCGAGCCGTTCGACGCCGTGCACGACTACGACGAGTACGTGGACGGCCGGCCGCGCGAGGACGGGGTGCGCACCTTCCTCGCGTCGCGGGGGATCCGGCTGCCCGAGGGCGCGCCCGACGACGGACCGGACAGGGAGACGGTCAACGGCCTGGGCACCCGTAAGAACGCGCTGGTGCTCCGCAAGATCCGTGAGCAGGGTGTGGAGGCCTACGAGGGCTCGGTGGCGTATGTGAGCGCCGCCAGGGACGCGGGTCTGCGGCGTGCCGTGGTCTCCTCGAGCGCCAACTGCCGCGATGTGCTGGCCGCGGCGGGCATCGAGGATCTCTTCGAGGAGCGCATCGACGGGATCGTCGCCAGGGAGCAGCGGTTGCGGGGCAAGCCGCAACCGGACACCTATCTGGCCGCCGCCCGTGCTCTCGGCGCCGAACCGGGTGCCGCGGCGGTCTTCGAGGACGCCCTGGCGGGCGTGGAGGCCGGCCGGGCAGGGGGGTTCGGCCTTGTCGTGGGCATCGACAGGACCGGGCAGGCCGAGGAGCTCCGGCGGCACGGCGCGGACATCGTCGTGAAGGATCTCGCCGAACTGCTGGAGCCACGATGATCACCCATCCCGGCTATGCGGTCGAACCGTGGTGCCTGCGCGAGACCGAGCTGAACCTCGACGTCCTCGCCCAGAGCGAGTCCGTGTTCGCGCTCGCCAACGGTCACATCGGATGGCGCGGCAATCTCGACGAGGGCGAACCGCACGGGCTTCCCGGCGCCTATCTCAACGGTGTCCACGAACTGCACCCGCTGCCGTACGCCGAGGCCGGCTACGGCTATCCGGAGTCCGGTCAGACGATGATCAACATCACCGACGGGAAGATCATCCGGCTGCTGGTGGACGACCACCCCTACGACCTGCGGTACGGCGAACTCACGGCACACGAGCGGGTGCTGGACTTCCGTACAGGAGTCCTCCGCCGCACCGCGGAGTGGACCTCCCCGGGCGGCCGCGCCGTCCGCATCACCTCGTACCGGCTGGTGTCGTTCGCCCAGCGCGCCATCGCGGCGATCGCGTACGAGGTGGAGCCGCTGGACGCCGGGGCCACCGTGGCCGTCCAGTCCGAGCTGGTCGCCAACGAGCAGATGCCGCACGACGCCGGCGACCCGCGGGTCGCGGCCGCGGTCGAGTCCCCGCTCGAGGCGGAGGAGGACTTCGCCCAGGACACACGGCTGCGCCTGGTGCACTGCACCCGCAAGAGCGACCAGCGGGTGGCGGCCGCGGCCGACCACATCGTCGAGGGCCCCGAGGGGACGGCCTGGTCGGCCGAGAGCGAGCCCGACGTCAGCCGGCTCACGGTCACCGCCGCCCTGGCGCCCGGCGAGCGGCTGCGGCTGGTGAAGTTCGTGGCGTACGGGTGGTCCGCGGAGAGGTCGCTGCCCGCCGTCCGCGACCAGGTCGACGGCGCGGTCGCGGCCGCCCGCAGCACCGGCTGGGACGGGCTGCTCGCCGAGCAGCGGGCCTATCTGGACAACTTCTGGTCCGGCGCGGACGTGGAGGTGGACGGGGACGCGGAGATCCAGCAGGCCGTGCGCTTCGGGCTGTTCCATGTGCTGCAGGCCGCGGCCCGCGGCGAGGAACGGGCGATCCCCGCCAAGGGGCTGACGGGGACGGGCTACGACGGGCACTCGTTCTGGGACGTGGAGTCCTTCGTCCTCCCGGTGCTCACCTACACGGCCCCCCAGTCCGTCGCCCCGGTTCTGCGCTGGCGGCACGCGACCCTGCCCGCGGCCCGGGACCGCGCCCATCAGCTCGGGCTGGCCGGAGCGGTGTTCCCGTGGCGGACCATCACCGGCGCGGAATGCTCGGCGTACTGGCCGGCGGGCACAGCCGCGTTTCATGTCAACGCCGACATCGCCGACGCCGTGCTGCGGTATGTGACCGCCACCGGCGACGAGGCGTTCGAGCGGGGGCCGGGACTGGAACTGCTGGTGCACACCGCGCGGCTCTGGCGCTCGCTCGGCCACCACGACGCGGAGGGCGTCTTCCATATCGACGGGGTCACGGGCCCCGACGAGTACAGCGCCATCGCCCGCGACAACCTCTACACCAACCTGATGGCGCGCCGGAATCTGGTGGCTGCCGCGGAGGCGGCGTTGCGCCACGTCGAACGCGCGGAGGAACTGGGGGTCGACGACGAGGAGACCGCCGAATGGCGGGACGCCGCCGCCCGGATCGCCGTGCCGTACAACGAGCTGCTCGGTGTGCACGAGCAGTCGGCCGGGTTCACGGGCTTCCAGCGGTGGGACTTCGACAACACCTCCCCGGAGCAGTACCCGCTGATGCTGCATTTCCCGTACTTCGACCTCTACCGCAAACAGGTCGTGAAACAGGCGGACCTGGTCCTCGCCATGCTGACCTGCGGCGACGCCTTCACCGCCGAGGAGAAGGCCCGCAACTTCGCCTACTACGAGCAGCTGACCGTACGGGACTCCTCGCTGTCGGCGTGCTGCCAGGCCGTCATGGCCGCTGAGACGGGACACCTCCGGCTGGCCTATGCCTATCTGGGCGAGGCGGCCCTGATGGACCTGGAGAACCTGGAGCACAACACCCGCGACGGCCTGCACATCGCCTCCCTTGCGGGCACCTGGACGGCGCTGGTGCTGGGGCTCGGAGGAATGCGCCAGTGCGACGGGGAGAGCGGTGCGGGCGATCTGGGGTTCTCCCCGCGGCTGCCCGAGCGTCTCTCCGGACTTCGGTTCACCGTGCTGGTGCGGGGGCGCAGGCTGCATGTGGACATCCGCAGCTCCGCAGCCGTCTACACCCTGGTGGAGGGGGACCCGCTGAAGATCCTGCACCACGGCGAGCCGCTCACGGTCACGGTGTCCCGGCCCGTGGAGCGTCCCCTGCCGCCGGTGTCCGTACAACCGGAACCGCAGCAGCCCAGCGGCCGTCGCCCTGCCGACCGCATGGGCGGCGCGGAGATGACCGGCGGGGAGGGGGTCGGCTGACCTGTCAGCCCGCCGTCCGCTCCAGAGAGGCGGGATGTGACACGACCACGCGGCACAGCCTGGCACGATCCCGAGTGGGCTGGTAATGCTTGGTGGTCGGCTCCGGAAACCCTTCGGGGGATGACGTGGGGGTGTGGCCGGGCGGGGTATCGGTCGGCTGACCGGACCGATGGATGCGCCTCAACAGCAAGGGGGACATGGCATGTTCACCACCCGGCCGACTCTCCAGGGCACCTTCGGCATGGTGTCCTCCACCCACTGGCTCGCCTCGCAGTGCGCGATGGCTGTCCTCGAGGACGGCGGCAACGCCTACGACGCCGCCGTCGCCGCGGGATTCGTCCTGCATGTCGTTGAGCCGCATCTGTGCGGTCCCGCCGGCGAGGTGCCGATCATCCTCGCGCCGGCTGACGGCGAGGTGCGGGTGCTGTGCGGGCAGGGGCCCGCACCCGCCGGAGCGAGCGTCGACCACTACCGCTCCCTGGGCCTCGACCTCGTGCCCGGCACGGGACCGCTGGCCGCCGCCGTGCCCGGGGCGTTCGACGCGTGGATGGTGCTGCTGCGCGACTACGGCACCAAGTCCCTCTCCGACGTGCTGCGTTACGCGATCGGATATGCGGAGGACGGACACGCGCCCGTCGAGCGGATCGGCGAGACCGTGGAGAGCGTCCGTGAGCTGTTCGAGACGGAGTGGACGTCGTCCGCCGAGGTGTATCTGCCGGGCGGCAACGCCCCTGCCCCCGGTGAGCTGCTGCGCAATCCGGCGCTCGCCGCGACCTGGCGACGGCTGATCGCCGAGACGTCCGGCGGCGGGCGCGTCGCCGGGATCGAGGCCGCGCGGAAAGTATGGAGCGAGGGCTTCATCGCCGAGGCGCTCGTGCGCCAGGCCGCCCGCCCCACACTGGACACCAGCGGCGAACGCCACACAGGCACGCTGACGGCGGCCGATCTGGCGGACTGGTCCGCATCCTACGAAGCCCCGGCGACGTACGACTGGAACGGCTGGACCCTGTGCAAGGCGGGCGGCTGGAGCCAAGGTCCCGCTTTCCTCCAGCAGTTGGCGCTCCTCCCCGACGAGCTGCCGGAGTACGGCTCGGCCGCATACGTCCATCTGCTCGTCGAGGGCTGCAAGTTGGCGATGGCGGACCGGGAGGCCTGGTACGGGGACGCGGCCGAAGTGCCCCTCGACGCGCTGCTGTCGGAGCCGTACAACGCAGCCCGCCGCGTGCTCATCGGCGACAAGGCCTCGTACGAACTGCGTCCCGGCAGCCCCGGCGGCCGCACGCCGGTACTGAGCACGCACGCCGGGGACGCGGCCGACGACGAGCCCGAATTCAGCCCCATGGGGGTGGGCGAGCCCACCGTCGCCAAGGATGGCGCGACCCGCGGCGACACCTGCCACCTCGACATCGTCGACCGCTGGGGCAACATGATCGCCGCCACACCGAGCGGCGGCTGGTTGCAGTCCAACCCCGTCGTCCCCGAGCTGGGCTTCCCGCTCGGCACGCGCCTCCAGATGGCCTGGCTCGACCCCGGCCTGCCCAACACCCTCACGCCGGGCCGCCGGCCCCGCACCACCCTCACGCCCTCGCTCGCGCTGCGCGACGGCGTGCCCGTGATGGCCTTCGGAACGCCCGGCGGCGACCAGCAGGACCAGTGGCAGCTGCACTTCTTCCTGGCCGTGGCGCTCCGCCCTGCGGTACGCGGCGGGCTCGACCTCCAGGGCGCGATCGACGCGCCGGGCTGGCACAACGACAGCTTCCCCAGCTCCTTCTACCCGCGCGGTATGCGGCCGGGCAGCGTGACCGTCGAATCCCGGACGGACCCGGATGTGATCACCGAGCTGCGGCTCCGTGGTCACGATGTGACGGTCGGTGAAGGCTGGTCGGAGGGCCGGCTGTGCGCGGTCGCCCGGGACCCGCGGACGGGCGTGCTGTCGGCCGCGGCGAACCCGAGGGGAATGCAGGGTTACGCGGTGGGGCGCTGAGCGGACAGCCCGATGTCAGCGGGCCGTGCTTAGCTGGCAACATGATCGATGACTTCCTGAACGGTGATCTCTCCGACGTCGAGGAGACGGTCCGCAAGGCGGCCGCCACCGAGATCACGCCGCGTTTCCGGCAGCTTGCCGCGCACGAGATCGTCGAGAAGAGCGGCCCGCACGACCTGGTGACGATCGCCGACCGGCTCGCCGAGGAGCACCTCACGAAATCCCTGACGGCGCTGCTCCCGGGCTCCGTGGTGGTCGGTGAGGAAGCGGTGCACGCGGATCCGTCCGTGTACGAGGCGCTGCACGGCGACGCGCCCGTGTGGATCGTCGACCCGGTCGACGGCACCCGGCAGTTCGTCCGCGGCGAGGCGGGCTTCTGCACACTGGTCGCCCTCGCCCAGCACGGCGAGGTGCTCGCCTCCTGGACGTACGCGCCGGTGCTGGAGGAGATGGCGATCGCGGTACGGGGCGGTGGCGCCCGGCTCAACGACGCGCCGATACGGTCGGGTTCGCCCGCGCCCGGCGCGGTGCTCGAGGTGGCCATGTCCCACCCGGACTACACGACCCCGGACCAGAAGCGCGCCCTCCTGGGCCTGAACGTGCCCGGAGTGCGCGGTCGCCCCTGCGGTTCGGCGGGCCTGGAGTATCTGGCCGTTGCCCGGGGCGAGCTGGACGCGGTGGCCTTCTCGTGGGAGAACGCATGGGACCACGCGGCGGGGCTCCTGCTGGTGACCGAAGCGGGCGGGGCGCAGATGACGGTGGCGGGTGAGCGATTCCGTATCGAGGGAGGCAATGCGCTCCCGTTCACGGCGGCGCGCGACGCGGACACGGCACGCCGGGTACGGAGCCTGTTGCTGGGGTGACGGGGTGCCTTCCCCTACCGTTGGTGGTTGCTGTCCGGTGGGTGGTTTCCTCAGTTGCTCGGTCATGTGGTGAGGTGGGCCGGGGGCGTGGTGGGTTGCTCTTCGGTGGGTGGTTTCCTCCGGCGGACCGCTGTACCCCTGCGGCGAGCGGTCTTGTCTCGTTCGGGTGGGGAGGTGCCGTGCAGTGTCGCCCCCGTCAGTGCTCGGTCATGTGGTCGAGGTGGGCCGGGGACGTTGGTGGCAGTCGACCGGTCTTGTGGTGAGGGTGGGCCGGGGGCGTTGTCGGTTGCTCTCCGTGGGTGGTTTCCACCGGCGAACCGCTGTACCCCCGCGGCGAGCGGTCTTGTCTCGTCCGGGTGGGCAGGTGCCGTGCAGTGTCGCCCCCGTCAGTTGCCCGGTCTTGTGGTGAGGGTGGGCCGGGGGCGTTGTCGGTTGCTCTCCGTGGGTGGTTTCCACCGGCGAACCGCTGTACCCCCGCGGCGGGCGGTCTTGTCTCGTTCGGGTGGGGAGGTGCCGTGCAGGGTCGGCCCCGCAGGGGATTGGCGGCAAAACCGGGGTCACGCACCAAGAGCCTGTACGCCGCCGACCCCGAGGAGTCGAGCCCGGAGGGGCACCGGAGCCCGCACCCGACAAGACCGGACGCCCCAGGCCCGGGCAACAAGCACCCGCACCCCGCCGGAGGCAACCCGCACCCGACAAGACCGGACGCGCCCCGCCGGAGGCAACCCGCACCCGCGGACCCGGGCCACAAGACCCCGCCCCCGCCGGAGGCAGCCCGCGGTCGTGCAATTCATCACGGCGGAGGCCACCGCCGCGCCCGCTGTCGGTGCCCGGGAATATCCTGGGGACCTTGGCCATCGGCTGACAAAGGAGTCCGAAGGTGCCGTCGATGCTCGATGCCGTCGTCGTGGGGGCGGGACCCAACGGACTGACCGCCGCTGTCGAACTGGCCCGCCGTGGCTTCTCGGTGGCGGTGTACGAGGCCATGGACACGGTCGGTGGGGGAGCGAGGACCGAAGAGCTCACCCTCCCCGGCTTCCGCCATGACCCGTGCTCCGCCGTCCACCCGCTCGGCGTCGGCTCGCCCGCCTTCGCCGCCATGCCCCTGGCGCGGCACGGCCTCGAGTGGTTGCATCCCGAACTACCGCTCGCCCACCCCTTCCCCGACGGCACGGCCGCCGTGCTGAGCCGCTCGGTCGGCGAGACCGCCATGTCCTTCGGTGCCGGTGACGCGGGAGCGTACCGACGCCTCGTCGCCCCCTACATCGGCCACTGGGACACCCTCGCCGCCGATTTGCTGCGCGCGCCCTGGGACGGGCTGCCCCGAGACCCGTACCGCTTCGCCCGCTTCGGGCTGACCGCGCTGCAGCCGGCCAGCTTGCTCTCGCGCCGCTTCGATGGCGAGCGGGCGCGTGGCCTGTTCGCCGGGCTCGCCGCCCACGCCATCGCCCCCATCAGCGGGCTTGCCACCGGCGGCGTCGCCCTGATGTTCGCGCTGGCCGCCCATGAGGTGGGCTGGCCGGTGCCGCGTGGCGGTTCGCAGGCGATCTCCGACGCGCTCGCCTCGTATCTGCGGGAACAGGGCGGCGTGATCCACACCGGCACGGAGGTGAAGCGGCTGGACGAGCTGCCTCCGGCCCGCGCGTACATCTTCGACACCTCGCCGACCGCGCTCGCCCGGATCGCCGGTCTCGGCCAGGCATACAAGCACTACCGGTACGGCGCCGCCGCTTTCAAGATCGACTACGCGCTGTCGGGGCCGATGCCCTGGACCGCGAAGGAGGCCCGCGCCGCAGGCACCGTCCATATCGGTCCCACGGCCGGTGAGATCGAGGCGGCCCTGGCCGCCGCCGTCGGGGGTCGCGACCCCAAGGTCCCCTTCCTGATCACCGCCCAGCCGAGCGTGATCGACCCGTCCAGGGCCCCGGCCGGCAAGCATGTCCTGTGGGCGTACGGCCATGTGCCGGCCGGCTGGGAAGGCGACGCCACCGAGGTCATCGAGCGGCAGCTGGAGCGCTTCGCGCCCGGATTCCGCGATCTCGTGCTGGCCCGAGCCGTCGCCGGTCCGCCCCGGATCGCCCAGCGCAACGCCAATTACGTCGGCGGTGACATCGCCTGCGGTGCCTACGCCGGACTCCAGACGGTGATCCGCCCCAAGCTCGCCCGCGTCCCGTACGCGACCGCGCACCCCGCCGTTTTCCTCTGCTCCTCCGCGACCCCGCCGGGCCCAGGGGTGCACGGCATGTCCGGCCATCATGCGGCGAAGGCGGTGTGGCGCCGCCTCCGCGCTGCCCGCTGAGGCGACGCATCATGGCCGTATGACACAGCACCGCCCGGCCATCACCCTCGTACGCGGCGACATCACCCAGCAGCAGGTCGACGCCATCGTCAACGCCGCCAATTCCTCGTTGCTCGGCGGCGGTGGTGTAGACGGAGCGATCCACCGGCGTGGCGGCCCGGAGATCCTGGCCGAGTGCCGCGCCCTGCGCGCCTCGCACTACGGAAAGGGCCTGCCCACCGGCCGGGCCGTCGCCACCACCGCGGGCAACCTCGATGCCGGCCATGTGATCCATACGGTCGGCCCCGTCTGGTCCCGCCAGGAGGACCGGTCCGCCCTCCTCGCCTCCTGCTACCGCGAATCGTTGCGCGTGGCAGCCGAGTTGGGAGCCGAGACCGTCGCCTTCCCCGCCATCTCGACCGGCATCTACGGCTGGCCGATGGACGACGGGGCGCGCATCGCGATCCGTACGGTGCGCGATGCGGCCGCGGCACCCGTCACCGAGGTACGGTTCGTGCTCTTCGACGAGCAGGCGTACGCGGAGTTCGAGACGGCCCTGGCAGCGCAAGGCTGATGTCGTTTTCTCGCTAGCTCCAGCCGTTCTGCATCCCCGATGCTTGAGCCATGCACACCGACACCGAGCGCTGCGTACGCGCCGTCCAGTCGAAGGACGCCCGATTCGACGGCTGGTTCTTCACGGCCGTACTGACCACGCGGATCTACTGCCGTCCCAGCTGCCCGGTGGTGCCGCCGAAGGTCGAGAACATGACCTTCTACCCGAGCGCCGCCGCCTGCCAGCAGGCCGGATTCCGGGCCTGCAAGCGCTGCCGCCCGGACACCAGCCCCGGCTCGCCGGAGTGGAACGCCCGTGCCGACGCCGTCGCCCGTGCCATGCGGCTCATCCGTGACGGGGTCGTCGACCGCGAAGGCGTGCCGGGCCTCGCCGCCCGCCTCGGCTACTCCACCCGGCAGATCGAGCGCCAGCTCCTCGCCGAGCTGGGCGCGGGCCCGCTTGCCCTGGCCCGCGCCCAGCGCGCCCAGACCGCCCGCCTCCTCATCGAGACCACCGGCCTCCCCATGGCCGAGGTCGCCTTCGCGGCGGGTTTCTCCTCCATCCGGACCTTCAACGACACCGTCCGCGAGGTGTTCGCGCTGGCCCCGAGCGAACTGCGCACCCGCGCCGCGCACAGCAGGTCCGCACCGCCGCAGACGCCCGGCGTGATCGCACTGCGCCTGCCGTACCGCGCGCCGCTCAACCCCAGCAACCTCTTCGGGCATCTCGCCGCGACCGGGGTCCCCGGCGTCGAGGAGTGGCGCGACGGCGCGTACCGCCGCACCCTGAGCCTCCCGTACGGACACGGCATCGTCGCCCTCACCCCGCGGCCCGACCACATCGCCTGCCGGCTCTCCCTCACCGACCCACGCGATCTCACCATTGCGATCAGCCGCTGCCGCTGGATGCTCGACCTCGATGCCGACCCGGTAGCCGTCGACGACCAGCTGCGTACGGACGAGTTGCTCGCCCCGCTGGTCGACAAGGCCCCCGGCCGACGGGTGCCGCGGACTGTGGACGCCGCGGAGTTCACGGTACGGGCGGTGCTCGGCCAGCAGGTCTCGACGGCCGCCGCCCGCACCCACGCCGGCCGGCTGGTCACCGCGCACGGCCGGGCGATCGACGACCCCGAGGGCGGCCTCACCCATCTCTTCCCGTCCTCCGAGGCGCTGGCCGCGCTGGACCCGGAAACCCTGGCGCTGCCGCGCAGCCGCCGCACCACGCTGACGACCCTGGTCGGCGCGCTCGCCGGCGGCTCGCTGCAGCTCGGCCTGGACAGCGACTGGGAGCAGGCGCGCGCCCAGCTGACCGCGCTGCCCGGATTCGGCCCCTGGACGGTCGAGGTGATCGCGATGCGGGCCCTCGGCGACCCCGACGCCTTCCTGCCCGGTGACCTGGGGATGCGCCGCGCCGCTGCCGAACTCGGTCTGCCCTCGACCCCGGCCGCGCTCACCGGGCGCGCCGCGGCCTGGCGACCCTGGCGGGCATACGCCGTCCAGTACCTCTGGGCCACCGACGACCACGCCATCAACCGCCTCCCCAAGTAAGGAAGTTCACCCATGACCAGGCAGCACACGGTCGTCGACAGCCCCTACGGCCCGCTGACCCTCGTGGCCACCGACGGGGTACTGAGTGGCCTCTACATGGTCCAGCAACGCCACCGCCCGGACGAGGAGACGTTCGGTGAACCCGAGGCCGCCCCGTTCGGCGGGACGATCCGGCAGCTCGATGCGTACTTCGCCCGCGAGCTGACGGAGTTCGACCTGCCGATGCGGCTGGACGGGACGCCCTTCCAGCGAGCCGTCTGGGACCAGTTGCGGCAGATCCCGTACGGCGAGACACGTACGTACGGCGAGCTGGCGGAGTCGCTCGGCAATCCCGCCGCATCCCGCGCGGTGGGACTGGCCAACGGAAGGAACCCGATCGGGATCATCGTGCCGTGCCACCGGGTCATCGGCTCGACGGGCAGCCTGGTCGGCTACGGCGGCGGGCTCAACCGCAAGCAGCGTCTGCTGGCGTTCGAATCCGGCACGCCGGACGACGCACTGTTCTGAGAAGACTCGCCGTGCCAAGAACCGGGGATCCGCCCCGGACCTCGCGCCTCAATCGTCGGCGGGGCTCGGAATCAGCCGCTTCAGCAGTGCCGGGAGCGCCTCGCCGATCGGCTCGCGCACGATCTCGTCCGCCAGTTCGTCGTACGGCGTCGGCTCCGCATTGACGATGACGAGCCGCGCCCCGTGCTCCGCCGCGATGCCCGCCAGCGAGGCGGCGGGCTGCACCTGCAGGCTCGTACCGACCGCGATGAAGACCTCGCAGGCCTTCGCGATCGCCATCGCCTCGGCCAGCACCGTCGGGTCGAGCCGCTGCCCGAACATCACCGTCGCGGACTTCAGGATCCCACCGCATGCCAGGCATGGCGGGTCCTCCTCGCCCGCCTCGACCCGTACCAACGCGTCCTGCATCGAGGAGCGGACATGGCAGCGCGTACAGACCACCGTCCGTGCCGTGCCGTGCAGTTCGAGCACCTTGCGGTCGGGCATACCGGCCAGCTGGTGCAGTCCGTCGACGTTCTGGGTGATCACCCGCACGGCGAACCCGGACTGCCGGTCCAGCTCGGCGACGGCACGGTGCGCGGGGTTCGGCTCGGCACGCCAGGTCGTGCTGTCGCGCCGCATCAGCCAGGAGCGGCGGCGGATCTCCGGATCGGCCATGTAGTAGTCGTACGTGACGAGCTTCTCGGCCTCCGGATCGCGCCGCCACAGGCCGTTGGGCCCGCGGTAGTCGGGGATGCCGGAGTCAGTGGAGATGCCGGCGCCGCTGAGGATTGCGACGAGAGTCATGCGGCGAGCCTACGCAGCGGTCCCCCGAGGCGGCGAGCCGATGTGGCCCGCCCCTGGACCGGCCTGACGGTCCGCGCGGTCAGGCGGGCGGCTGCCCGTTCTCCAGCTCCACCGTCCCGCTGCCCCTCTCCAGCGCGTCGAGAGCGGCCAGCACACGGTGCCCCAGCGCCCCCAGCAGGTGCTCGCCGATCTCGTCACGGGACACCAGCCGCCAGGAAATCAGCTCCTCCTCCTGCAGCCGGATCGCCGCGAACTGCGCCTCGGTCAGCACCCCGCCGTCGTACACATACGCGGCGATGGGTGGCCGCGACTCGCCAGGCACCCAGTCGACCGCGAGCAGCGCGCCCGGCTCCACATCGAGCCCGATCTCTTCGAGCGTCTCCCGCCGGGCCGCCTGCCGGGGGGTCTCGCCCCGGTCCGACTCGATGGTCCCGCCCTTATGAACAGTTCGCATGTCTCAACCCCCAACTGTCTCAGCGGACGCGCTGCACGGCGCGACTCAAGGAGATATGGATGAGGGTCGTGTGTCTCAGCGGTGACTCCAGAATCCTGTCGGCTTCAGCACGCTCGTCCAAGACGAGGTGGAGGCTGTCTGGCCGGGAAGGCGTCGGGTCGCACCTATGTAGGATCACTGGCCGAGATATGCCCCGCGATCGCGGCAAGGTGACACCCGGAGTGCGCGCCATGGCCTCCTGACACCGAATTGGTTCGGCTTCCCTGTACTGGGCGGAGAGGGTCTACATACAGCCGAGCTGGTCTCAGACATCCCGGCGCCGCACGACGATCACGGCGACGGCCACCGAGACGAGCGCCCAGGCCGCGAGCGCTATCCAGGAGCCCGTGATCGTGGCGGGGTATGCGCCCACGCTGGCGTTGGAGTCGGGGTTGAGCGCCAGCCGGCCCTGGGCGGCGAGCGGCAGGTGGTTGCCGATCTCCTTCAAGAACCTGTACCTCTCGCCACCGAAGAGCATGGGCAGGATAAAGAGCATGCCTACAACTGCGACGATCGAGGCCGTGGCGTGTCTCAGGACGGCGCCGAGCGCCATGCCGATGAGCGCGCAGACCGGGATGACCAGCGCGTATGCCGCAACGGCCCGCAGACAGCCGGGGTCGTGGATGGAGAGTCCGACGTGGCGGGAGGCCAGCATCGCGTTGGTGGTGAAGAACGACGTCACGGAGACGATCACACCGAGAACGAGCGTGATCGCCGTGACGAGAGCCACCTTGGCCGTGATCACCGCGCGCCGGTCGGGGGCGGCGGCAAGCGTGGTGCGGATCATTCCGGTGGCGTACTCGCCGAAGACTGTAATGGCGCCGAAACTAGCCGCGGCCAGTGCCATGACATCGGCGGCAATGCTGCCCAGGCCGTGGAACAGCGGGTCGTACTTGAAGGGCGGGAAACCGGGCAGCGGGGGATGCGGCTGGTCGATGTACGTCAGGTCGGAGCGGACGGCGTTCACGTTGATCGCGATGGCGACGACGGCACTGAGGGCGAGCACCCAGTAAGTCGACCGGAGCGACCGCATCTTGATCCACTCAGCGGCAAGCAGGTCGACGAACCTGGCCACCGGTTCGGCGGTGGGCTCGGACGGCCTGGTGCCGGAGAACGTCATTGTGCTCATCGGGCTTCTCCTGCGAGGTATTCGACGCTGTCGGCGGTGAGGGACATGAACGCCGACTCCAGGGACGTGGTGTGGGTGGCGAGTTCGTGCAGCACCAGGCGGTGCCGGTGGGCAAGGTCGCCGATCCGGGCCGAGGTCAGACCGGTGACCCGGACTGCCTGGTCGCTCTCCCGGCGCACCGACGCACCCTCGGCGATCAGCACGGCCTCCAGGGCCTCCAGGTCGGGCGTGTGCACGGTCACGCCCAGGGAAGTATTGCGGGCCGAGAAGTCCTCCAGGGTCTGGTCGGCGATCAGCCGACCCTGGCCGATGACGATGAGCCGGTCGGCGGTGTGCTCCATCTCGGCCATCATGTGACTGGAAACGAACACGGTGCGGCCCTTGGACGCCAGACGACGGAACAGACCACGCACCCACAGCACGCCCTCGGGGTCCAGACCGTTCAGGGGCTCATCGAACAGGAGCACTGGCGGATCGCCGAGCAGGGCCCCCGCGATGCCGAGACGCTGCTTCATCCCGAGGGAGAACCCCCCGATCCGGCGCCGCGCAACCTTCGCCAGCCCGACCTCCTGGAGGACTTCGTCCACGCGGGACAACGGGATGCGGTTGCTGCGGGCCAGCGCGGACAGGTGCGCCTGCGCGCTGCGTCCGCCGTGGACGTCTTGAGCGTCCAACAGCGCGCCGACGTGGCGCAGTCCACGCGGGCGGTGCGAGAAGGGAACCCCGTCCACGGTGACGGTCCCACTGGTGGGGGCGTTCAGGCCCAGGATCATCCGCAGTGTGGTGGATTTGCCGGCGCCGTTCGCACCGAGGAAGCCGGTGACCTTGCCGGGTTCCAGGGTGAAGGTCAGGTTGTCGACGGCGACGGTGTCGCCGTATCGCTTGGTCAGTCGGGTGGATTCGATCACGGGGTCCAAGCTGCCGGGGAGGGCGCGGAGCCGGCATCGGCCGGTGGTTCACACTTATGAGCCCGGCTGGTAGCCCGGGGGATTACGCCTGTGGGCCAATGTCCCGGCGGACGGGCATCGATAGGATCGATCGATGATCGCCACTCCTTATCCACCCCGGCTCAAACGCGTGCCACCGGGTGTGTGGGTGGCGGCCTTCTGGTCGGCCCTCATCCTGGTGCGTATGTTCCAACGGCCGGACGAGCTGCAGCGTCTGCTCCGGTACAACGGCAACATCGAGGACGCACCGCTCCTGGTCACCGCCGTCGTCACGACCCTGGGCGCGCTGCTGCTGTTCCGCGCGCCGCTGGCGGCCGTGGCCATCGCGCTCGCGGGCACCGTCATCTCCCTGGGAATGCCGGTGCGGGAGACACCCGTCGCACTCTTCCTCCTGGCTGACGCGGCCGTGGGCTACACTGCTGCGACCCGCTCACGGCGTGCCTCGGTACTCGCCGCCGCGCTGCCGGCCGGCACGCTGGTCGGCTACACGCTCTGGCGGCTTGCTAGTGGTTACTTCTTCAACCTCGCGGTCCCGGCCGCCCTCGCGTCGACCGTCGTCATCGCCTGGCTGATTGGCAACACGATCCATCAGAACCGGGCGCACGTAGACACGGTGCGCGCCCAGGCCACGCAGCAGGCGGTCACGGCCGAGCGGCTGCGGATCGCCCGGGAGCTGCACGACATGGTCGCGCACAACATCGGCATCATCGCCATCCAGGCCGGCGTGGGCAGCCGGGTCATGGACACCCAGCCCGCCGAGACGCGCAACGCGCTCAACGCCATCGAGGCCACCAGCAGGGAGACCCTCTTCGGCCTGCGGCGGATGCTCGGCGCACTCCGGCAGAGCGACCAGGAGTCCGCGCCGCTCGACCCGACCCCGGGTCTGGCCGCCCTTGATCAACTGGTTGGGAAGACCGCGGCCGCCGGGGTCCGGGTCGACGTCCGATGGCGGGGGGACCGACGCGACCTGCCCTCCGACGTCGACCTGGCGGCCTTCCGCATAGTCCAGGAAGCTGTCACCAACGTGGTGCGGCATTCCGGCACCCGGGACTGCAGCGTGACGGTCGACTACCGCCACAATGAACTGGCTGTCGATATCGTCGACCTCGGTTGCGGCGGCACCGTCGCAGATTCCGGATACGGCATCGCCGGTATGCGTGAACGGGTCAGTCTGCTGCAGGGCGAGTTCAGCGCCGGGCCGCGCCCGGAAGGCGGCTTCCGCGTGGCAGCGCGGCTGCCGGTACCCGTGGAGGCGGGACAATGATCCGTGTCGTTCTGATTGACGACCAGCCCCTGATCCGCACCGGCCTGCGCGTCCTTATCGCCGACACCCCCGACCTGGAGGTAGTAGGGGAGGCCGGGAACGGTGCCGAGGCGGTGGAACTGGTCCAACGGCTACGGCCGGACGTCGCCATCATGGACATCCGCATGCCTGGTACGGACGGCATCGAGGCCACCCGCCGGATCAACGCGGATCCGGAGTCGAAGACCCACGTCCTCGTCCTCACCACCTTCGACGACGACGAGTACGTCTACGGCGCGCTGCGCGCCGGAGCGAGCGGCTTCCTCGTCAAGGACATGCCGCTGGAGACCATCCTCGACGGGATAAGGGTCGTCGCCGCCGGAGACGCCCTCATCGCTCCCAGCGTCACCCGCCGTCTCATCGAAGAGTTCGCCGCACGGCCCGAACCCGCCGCCACACGCCGGGTGGTAGTCGACGGCATCACCGGCCGGGAACGCGAGGTCCTGACCCTTGTGGGCCGCGGCCTGTCCAACACCGAGATCGCCGAGGATCTCTCCATCAGTGTGGCCACGGCCAAGGCGCACCTCGCACGGCTCTTCACCAAACTCGATGCACGCGACCGGGTCCACCTCGTCGTCCTCGCTTATGAGATCGGCCTGGTCGCGCCTACACGGTGAGGTTCACCCCACAGATGTCCCCTCGGCCTCAGTGATCCGCCCAATCCGGTTCCCGAGCCCTTTGCCATCGTGCTTCTCGGCTACATACGCACCTCAGCGTGCGTATCCCGACTCGTCATACTCCGCCATTGAGAACGGTGAGGCGGCTCTGCTGCTTGCTCAGCTTCTTCTTCAGATCGATGTTCTCGTGGTAGAGGTTGGCTGTCACCGTGGCCAGGGCGTCGAGCTTGCTCTGCAGCTCGGTGACCTTCAGGTTGGCCTTCCTGAGCTTCGCCTTGAGTTCAGCGATGGTTTCGTCGCGCTGGACCTCGCCGGGCGTACGGAGGACCGGTTGAGGGATTCGGGCGTTCCATTCGGCGAGGACGTCCTCGGCTCGGTGGACGCTGGCGTGGCTGACCTGGGCTTCGCGGGCCAGATTCTCCTTGGTGAGCGCGCCGTCGCTGTGCAGGGGCTCTCCTGCCAGCAGCCGGGCCATGGCTTCCCTGAGTTTCGCGGAGGTGGCTGCGGACACCGGCATCAGAGGTTCTCCTTCAGCTTGTCGATCTGCGCGGTGGCGGAGTGGACTTCGGCGAGCCGGGTCTGGGCTTGCTCGCGCAGCGGCTTGGAAAGCTTCTTCTTCAAGAACTCCACCAAGTCGGCCTCCTCCATGCGCCAGATCCGCTCGTGCGACAAGGTGAGGACGGAATTGCGGCAACGGGACGGTTGGCAGGCGCCCAGCAGCGGGGCCTGGCCGCGCTGAGCAGGCGGGAGTTGGTTCTGGCACTCCGCGGTGGGCGCGTTCCAGAGGCAGTGGTTGACCGTGCCCAGGTGGAGGTTCGCGAACTCGTCCCGCAGGAGGGTGATCTCCAGTCGCTCATCTGCGACTTGGGCCCGCAGCGTCGAGTTCGCCACGATTACCGCGTTGACCTTGTCGAGCCCGGCGTGGAAGCGGGTTGCACCTGGGCCGACCGCGATGGTGGCCCCGGTCCGGCGGGCCTGGAGCAGCCCCACCAGCTTCTGGGCTGCTGCGGTCTGCAGATCGGTGTCGAACTCCTTCGCCCACTTGGCATCGGGTTTGCCGTAGGCGCCGGTAAGGCGATTGGCCAGCGCCCTACGCGCGGCGTGCTTGAGCTGGATCCCCAGGGCGATATCGCCGTCCGGCTGCTGGCTGGCAATGATCGACATGGTCCTGCGGAACATGTGCGGACGTACCCGCCCAGGAGGGATTTCCTCCACGCCAGTGAGGTGCCGGGTGACGTTCACCGTCTCGATGAAGAAGTCGATGTCGTCGGCGGCGGAGATACCGGCTCGTCCTCGTCCGGCAGGTCCGCCCTCGCTCGGCGGCGTCATCGTGGCGAAGACATGGGTGTCGTGCCAGGACAACCGCTCGGCCACCGCCAGGGCCTGTGCGACCGGTTCGATGATCCACCAGTTGGCCTGCGGCCTTGAGGAATCCCCTTTCGATTTGCGGGAGCCGATTGCCGGAGCCCCGTAGTGCTGGGTGAGCGCGCCGCGCTGGATTTCCTGGATTTCGCTGTCCCGCATCGCACTCAACGCTGCAACGAAGATGTAGCAGGATGCCCGAAGCATCCGCAGATCCCTGGCCAGTTGCTTGTCCCAGTACACGATCCGGCGCTCGCCGACTGCGGCTTGCAGCACCAGATCGCGTCGGCGCCGACCTTGTTTACTGCCGATGCCGAAGACATCCACCCGCTCCGAGGTGTCATAAAGCAGGGCCTCCAGTGCTGACCACACCGGCTCCCCGGGAGCGAGCCGACTCGTTTCGGCGTGGACGGGGACGAGGTTCGCTGGATTGGCGAGCCATTTCTGGAGCGTGGCGTCCATAGCCTGGGATGAGCGACGGCGGGTCCCGTAGTCGGCGTAGTCCGGCTCGAACTGCTTGGCGCCGGCAGGGTGCACAGGTCTGATCCGGCCCGTCTCTTCGATCATCCGCAGGACCTTCTGTCGACGTTCCATGCCTTGCCTGTTGTTTTTGGTCGCGAAGGCTGTGGAGCTGGCCCCTGTCGTCACCGCTCGGCTCAACGAGCTCCAGATGGGGGAGCCCTTCGGATTGAACCTGGCGTCGCGGTCGCTGACGGGTACCAGGTTGGCCGGGTTGGTCAGCCACAACTCCAGCTGGTGGTTGATGCTTTCAGCGCTGAGGGTGGCTGGAGCCGTCGGGGCTGTTGCGGCCCCTTCTGCTTCGCGGTCGCGTTGGTCCAGGATGCTCGCGGAGAATCGGTCGATATAGGACCACGCGGCCCGTAGGAGCGGCCACCAGACTTCCGGCGGGATCGAGGGTGTGGCCAGCCCGTCACAGGTGGCGACCTTGGCCACGTCGCTGTCTGTCTGTCCTGGCCAGGGGTCTTCGAGAGGGTCGGTGCCTGTCAGGATGGGGGAGAAGCGGACCAGGTGACGGACGGCTCCCACCGCACTCCGTACGGACTCCGGTTTCGTGCTTGATGCGCAGTGGTCGATGTAGCCCTGCCAGTCCTCAACCGACCAGAAGTGCAGGTTGTCTGGCATCCCTTCGCGAAGCGCCCAGGCACCGAGCTGCGACACGCTGAAGCAGACCTTGATCACCGTGGCGGGGGCCCATTTCTTCCTGGGCAGGAAGATGCCCGCGTTCCTCAGGGCTTGGTGGTTGGGATTGAGCATGCTGAAAGCGACTTCTCGTGCGCGCAAGTTCCAGACAGGGTCGAGCGGGAACACGCACTTCCACTGTGCCGGACTCTTGTTCGCCGGCCGTCTGAGACAGTCGCAGGGCCACTCGTCGATGTGCCCGAACGCCGGCCCGCGAACGCCGGGGAGCTGCCCAGGCATACTGCTGTAGACGAGTTCGTCGTCGGCGAAAGCCCGGGATACCGGCCTGTCCACTGCGGCGAGGATGGTCATCGGTCGTACTCCGTTCGCATGCCCAACGACAGATTCAGGCGGATGTCCTGCTTCTCGATGGCCTGGCGCGCGGTGGGAATGTGTTCAGCGCATTCCTCGAACACTTCGGCCAGCGCCTTGGCTTGGCGTCCCCATACCGCATCCCAGACCATCGGCGGCTGCGTCAGTCGCATCCGCTCGATGTGGTCGGACAGCAGCAACTGCTGCGGCAGTTGTGAGACGAACACGACTGCGTTGGTGCAGACCATGCACATGGCCGGGGCGACATGGCAGAGCTTGCCGGGGGTGCTGTGCGGTGAGTCGTGCGGGTTCTTGCAGTTGGTGACGCCCATGTCGAGCTCACCGGCGCTCAGGGCGGCCCCCTGTTCAGGGCTCACCCCCAGGGCCTGGGCGACTTCCGGTTCACCGAGGCGGGACTGCACATCCGGGTCGACCAGAACCGGCTTGTCGGCGAGCCGGTCGAACACGAGCGTCTGGGCGCGGTTCATCGCCGCTCCGGCCAGGACCCGCGCGGTGGTGCCGTGGGCGTAGTGGCCCTGGAACACCTGGATGCTGTGATCATCCCCCGCCATGTCGGACAAGGTGCCTCCCAGGGCAACGACGCGCGTGGTCTTCGCGGTCTTGCGAAGCCGGGGTGCCGCGTGCGGTTCGGAGATGGCCAAGGCGGGCTCACCGTCCGCGTCGACATGTGAGGCGATCCAGTGTGTGAAGCGGCGACCCGGGTCGACGAAGCGGGCGAACCGAGCATCCATGGTGCTGCGGTTCTTGGCATATTCGACCGCGGTGAACAGCCACGGCACGCCGCCGAACACTTCGCGCGTCAGCGCGGTGGCCGTCACGAGGCGTCGCAGCAGACCAGGGACATCCCAATCACCTCGGCCCTCGTAGGCGAGCTCCCCAGGCACCTCGCCCTTCTCCAGGGGCTGATCGACCACGTGGTAGTCGGCGCGAACGCGATCCGCGCGATTCTTGGTCTGGACAATACGCACGCCCTGATTGCTGAACTCCAGGTCAGGAACCCGTAGCGCATGCAGCTCCTCGGTGGTGCAGTCGAGCATGGCCAGCAAGAGCAAGACTCGAAACGGGTGCAGGTCCAACTCCTGCGGAAAGAGCAAGGCATGCACTCCCCGCAAGAGGCCGTAGAAGCCGCCGAGCGCACCTCTGTTGGCCGGCCGCGCTTCCCGTAGTTCCTGAGGCCAGCGCTTGGCATGCGCAGGGAGGTGAACACGGAGTTCATCCATGTTCAGCAGACGGTGTCGGGCAGCCCAGACCAGATTCGGCAGTTCCTCCCATCCGAACTCACGCGGATCTTTCCCGGCCCTCAGGAGCTCTTTTCCCCGGGCAAGACGCTTCTCAAGAGCTCTCAGGTCGTCCTGGGCAGCCCCTTTGAGCGCGAGACGTTCAGAGTTGGAGAACTCGTCCAGCGGTTCCCCGGTGGCCTTGCGTAGGGTCGGTGGCGCCGCCGCGCGCTTACGCAGTTTCTCCGGCACGCGCGCATCGCGCTCAGCCCGGTGGTGAACCAACGCGAGCAGCGAGCGCGACAGTTGCCATGGCTGCGAGGAGTTCTCCGGGAACTGCGCGAGGAGGTCGTTCTCCCATGCGTAGATGGCTTCGGCGAGGTCGATGTGATCGGTGTCGAGGCGGGCGTCTGCGGGGTTCAGGCCCAGAGCGGTCAGATACGGGCCGAGGAACTTCGCGAACGAGCGAACCGCTCCCAGGTACCTGTCACTGTTCTTCAACGCTGCTTTGTGGTGGTACTCGACCCATACGTCGGCGAGTTGAGCGACCAGCGCCCGGCATGCGTACTCTCCCGGATCGACCTGGCTGGTCGTGGTGCGGCCGCGCTTCACCTGAGTCAGCTCCCGCACTCCGACGTGGCCGACGGTGCGTGGAGCGGGCAGGCGCGGCGGTAGCGTCGCGGACCGGGATCGGCGTTCTCCGCGGCGCGGCATCAGACGGCCCACCCTCCGGCCTGGCGAGCGGCCAGGTCTGCGTATGTACGGTCCTGATCGTTCCAGTCCTTCACTGCCCGGGCGACGAGCAAATTCGTCTTTCTCTTGTAGGTCAGGTATCGCATGGTCGATTCGGGACGGCGATGCCCAAGGAGCCGCATGACGGTCAGGAACGGGTTGCGGGACACGTGGTCCGCCGCGTAGGCGGGCGCGCGGCCGGTGAGGCGCTGCTGCTCCTCGTCCTGGGCGCGGACCAACTCGGTCAACTGCTCCAGCATGTATACGGCGAACGTATGGCGAAGATCATGGATGCGGACCTGCCCCGGCATCTCCAGCGGCAGGTTGTGCTCGGCCGCGATCCGTACCGCTCTCGCGTGCGCGCCGGCGAAGATCTGCTCCCAGCGCTGACTGCTGATCATCCGTCCGTTGCGCCCGACGAAAAGAGCCATCGACTCCAGCCCGTGGTCGCCCTCAATGACTGTGATTCGCCGCAGTGGCGCCTTCATCGCCTTGATCCTGTAGGTGCGTCGCCGACCGTCCTGGATGCCGCTGACCTTCATCGTGCGCATGTCGACGTCATCGACGACGAACAACTCATCGCGCTGCCGGTACAGGTTCTTCGCGGCCTTGCGAAGGAAACCGGCACGCTCGGTCCTTCGATACCAGTCCAGTTCACATAGCGTGGCGTCCTGGATCTCGGTGGTCCTGGGCAGGCCGAACTTGGCGATCGCTTGCAGTTCGACTTCCTTGGCCGAGCCGTCCCGACGGGGAGTGCCGACTTCGATGTCGAGCAACGCGCTGAACTCCCGCAGCCGCAGGCCCGTCGTGATGGAGAGATTCCCGCCGCAGCTGTCCCGCAGAGCATGGCCGGAGCGGAAGGTGGGATCCGCCTTGCCGTCGGGCAGCAGCCCACGCAGGCCGACCCGGTCCAGGAACCACCATTGCTCGAACGTCAGATGGCGTACGTCGAGCTCGCTGGTCGCTCCCCAGTTGAGGATGTCGCGGCCGTTCTTCTTGCGGTAGTACGGGCGCCGGTCAAGAAGCCTGGCCTCATCGACCGCCCAGTCGTAGAACCTGTTGATCGTGGCTCTGCGGCGCTTCCACGTGGCCGGCGCCATCGGCTCGTCGCGGTACTCGATGCAGTGATCGCGGTAGGCGATCAGTTCGTCCTCGGTGGCAGACAGCAGGTCGGTCGGGGGATCGAGGCTTGAGAGGAAGTCGTCCAGGTCGAGGAAGTCGTACGTGTAGTCACGCAGCGACTTGGCCTCAAGGGTCTTGGCGAGTTCGTAGAAGAAGGAGCAGTGGGGCTCCAGGGGCCGCATGTCCGTGCCGAGGAAGAAGGGGGTCCCGTCCTTGAGGGCCTTGCTCCGGCTCGTGTATTGCGTCCCGTCCAGGATGATCCCGGATGGTGCTTCGTAGTGGCGCCGTGCGGTGACGCGTGACGTGAAGAAGTAGTCCATGGCTCCTCTTGAGACAACGAGATGACCATGTGGCTAACGACTCTCCAGCCGAAAGGTAGCTGCCGAGCTGATGTCCTGAGACATCTATGGATGCTTTGCCTAACCGCCCGGCAGCGCCCAGCCGTCACGGTAGTTGGGCTCGACGATCAGTACCCGCCCCTGGCCGTCACGGATGAGCGCGGCGGCGCCGGCGAGGATGCGGGGCAGGGAGGCGATGTACGTGGCGTAGTCAGGAGTAGTCACTCGGGGAAGCGTAATGGGATGCAGGGCTCAGCCCTTGGGACGAGGAGGGCGTCCGCCGGAGGGTGGGCTGCCGAGTTGGGTACGGACCCGGTCGGCATCGCGCTGAGCGGCTCGGGTGTCGGGGTCGTCGGCTCCCAGGACTCGCGCGCGGGACCTGGCCACGGTGTTGTACATCTCCAGGGCGCTGATCCGCTCGCCCATGCGGAGCAGGAAGTGGGCCATCTCGTGGCGGGTCACCAGAGCGTCGGGGGGGGGGGGGGCGGGCCCCCCCCACCCGGGGGGGTGGTGGGGGGCGGGCGCGGGGGGTTGCGCCCGCGGGGGCGCCAGGGCGCGCCCGGGGGAACCC
>NZ_JBHWWF010000023.1:0-47875 GCF_042736455.1 Streptomyces sp. NPDC060064 | reverse complement strand
CCACGGTGTTGTACATCTCCTGGGCGCTGATCCGCTCGCCCTTGCGGAGCTGGTTGTGGGCCATCTCGTGGGGGGTCACCAGCGCGTCGGGGTGCTCGGCGCCGACCACCCCGATCCGGGCGGTGAGGACCTGGCCGGCCAGGTCGTATGCCTCCCGGTGCCGACCGAGCGCGCTCAGGGTGAACGCCACGTTGTGCTGACAGTGCAAAGTGTCGGGGTGCCGGGCCCCTTGTACCTTCATACGCCGCGCCAGCACCTCGTTGTAGAGCGACAGGGCTTCTCGGTGCCGGCCCAGCAGACCGAGGGTGCAGGCACCCTGCTGGCGCACGTCCAGAGTGTCGGGGTGGTGCGGGCCGAAGGCCGCAGACCTGCCCCGCTCGACGCTCTGGAACTGGGCCAGCGCCTCCCTGAACCGGTCGAGCCCGAGCAGCGCGAAGCCCACTTCGTACTGTGACATGAGCGTGGCCGGATGACCGGGGCCCAGGAGCGCCAGCCGCGCGGAGGCGACGTCGCTGAGTACGGCATGCGCTTCCGCCCACTTGCGCCGCCTCAGCTGCTGAACCCCACGGTCGTGCTCGACGTCGAGTTCGGCTGCCTGCTCCTCGGCGGACAGCGGCCTGGGGCGGAACGGGACGGACTGGGACACGCCGTCGTGGAAGAGGCCGTGCCCACGGGGGCCGGTGAGCTCGATGTGGCAGGTCAGATGCGCCTGGTGGGCCCGGGAGCGGCGACGGGCGGGATCGTCCGCGAGGAGGATGTGAACGCCCTGGTAGCGAACGCTTTTGATCGTCTCGACGATGTCCAGCTCTGAGCCGGAGCGCCGGATGCGGTCGTAGTCGTCCAGGACGACCACGAGCCGGGGACGGCCCGGCGACCAGCCCTGCTCCGCCAGCTCCGCGTGCAGGAGATCACGCAGTTCACTCGCCGTGTCCGGCCGTGCTGTGAGGTCCTGGGCCCACGTCACCTGCGGCAGGGCGGCGAGCGCGGAGAGGCGCTCGGAGTCGCCGTGCCAGGCGCAGACGAAGCTGACGGCATCCGGCGGGTTCGCCTCAGCCAGCCCGTGGACGACGGTGGCGAGAGTCCGATGCCGGTCCCCGGCATCGGGACCGGTCAGCAGGCCGTGCGGGCCATCGCCCCCGTACACCCGCTCGTTGAGGTCCAGCAGCACTGATCGGCGGTCCTCGCCCACGCCGAGCTGCGCGGCCAGAAGCGGAGGGTCGGGCCGTTCATGGGCTCGGGCGTTGAAGGCCTGCAGCAGCTCCTCCGCAGTGGGCCGGTCCGCGGGATCGGACGCGACGCAGCGTCGCAGCAGTGCTTGGTGGTCGCGGCCTACCGAGGGGAGAAAACGCGGATCCGCGGTCGGACTGTAGTCCCACGCGCCGGATGCCGCCGCCAGCAGAATCCGGCCCACCGCATACATGTCGCCGGCTTCGCTGGGTGCGTCGTCGTCGCTGCGCAGCTCGGGCGCCCGGTACTCGGCCTGCTGGCGCAGCAAGGTCCGGTGGAGACTGGGCACGCCGTCGAGGGTTGCGGTCATCCATCCGGTGATTTCCACCTCCCGTCCCCGGACGAGGACGCAGGCGGGGATCAGCGAGCCATGGATGACGCCCTTGCGGTGGGCTCGTGCGATCCCGTTCGCCAGCTGCCTTCCCACGGACACGAACTCCATTCCATCGAGGGCGCCTTGGCGGTGTACCAGGGAGCGCAGGTTGGGAGCGGGATCGGAGGAGCGCTTGTCCTGGACGTAGGAGACGGCGATCCAGGCGGGTTCGGATGTGGCGTCGTGGCCGAGCAGCCGCGGTGCGTACACCCCGTCAATCCGCGACAGCGCCTCCGCCTCGGTCGTCACCAGCGCCGCGCTCCAGCTCTGATTCACGTCCGGGACACGGATGACGGCCAACCCCGGGTGGTGCTCAGAGACCCCCAGATACAGGCCCATCTGCGGCCAGCCGTACCGGTGGCGGGCGATCAGGCGGTATGGGCCCGCGGTATGGGCGCTCCCCAGCGAATGCCAGTCGGAGTCCGGCGCGTCGACGAACGACGGCAGCGGAACCGCGGGCGGCTGCGCCGCAGCCCGCGGAACCCCCAGCCGCCGCAGCAGCCGCTCGTCCATCCATCCGAACGGGCGCCCGTCCGCGGGCAGCCGGTCCGTCCCCGAGGGATGCGGCAGCCAGGCGGGGAAGTCCGTCGAGCGGTCCGCGAGTTCGGCGAGGCGTGCGGTGACCGCGCGGGTCGTCCGTACGAGATCGCCTGCCGGGAGCGTGTCGAGCAGCATGCGCCTGGTGTCCTCGGCGAAGTCGAAGCCCCGGTGCTGCGGCAGCAGATCGTCGCCCTCCGCACGGCGCATCAGGCCGCCCAGGAACACCTCCGCCAGATGACCCGTGTCGACCTCGGGGCCCAGCGCGGCCTGCACCAGTCGCATGGCCGGTACCGAGACCGGGGCGACCGCCGCGAGATGGGCCGCGAGACGGTACGCCTGCGGCGATGCCGCGCTGCGGAAACGCAGCAGACCGTCCCCGCCGGGCGCGCGCGTCGCGGCGTACGGGCGGGCAGGCGTCCGGGACGCGAGCAGCGGAAGGACCGCCGATGTGCCCGGCGAACCGACCAACCGGGCCCAGACGCCCAGTGATTCGGGGGTCGGCGCAAGCACAGGCACCGGAACCCCGTCGTACGGGGCGAGTTCGGGCGGCAGGACCGGGTCAGCGACCTGCCAGGTGTGATTGGGCGCGCCACGCCTGCGGGTGGTGACCTCCCACTCCTCGGCGCGGATGCCGGAGCCCTCCCACAGCCGCTCGGGCAGCGCGTGCAGCACGGCCGTCGGACCGACCCGCGCCGCGCGCTCCAGCGCGGCGTGCATCCGGCCGTCCCGCCAGGCCGCGCCCACGCCGTCGCTGATGGCCAGCAGCAGAGTGTGGCCCGCCGGGTCCGTGACGGCGGACGCGGGCAGCGGGGCGCTGTCCTGCTCGTACGGACGGCGGCCCAGCAGGGGAGCGGAGGGGCCCCGGCTGTCCAGCCCGTACACCCGTACGTCGCGGAAGGCGCCGCTGCGCTCCATCAGCAGCCGCGTCTCGGCCGCGAGCCGCTGCCACAGCAGCATCGAGACCCCGTCGTCGACGAGGAGCACCAGATCCAGCCACCGGGCGCGGCCCGGGCGCATGACCGCGTCGGGGAGCCCGGTCTCGGCCATTGCCGTCACGGTGGCGGGCTCGTCCAGCTCCCACTCCCGGAGGTCGGGTCGCAGCTGCTTGAGCGGGCGCAGCGCACGCCCCAGGCGCAGCTCCACGGAGCCCAGCGCCTTCTCCTCGGGGGCGCGTACGAGGACGGCGGGCCGGTCACGCCGAGGGCTCAGCCGTCCGGCAGGCGCGGCATGAACATCGGAGCCGTGGAACTCTCCGGGCCGCGCTGCCCAAGGAGGCAGACTGTCCGGCTCTGTGTGCTTGGTGCTCCGTGCTTCCTCCAGCATGGGCGGGCGGTAGCCGGCGAGCGGGTCCTCGCCGGGAGAAGCCTCCTGCCGCGACGGCGGGGCCTTTGAGACCGCGCCCGCCTCGGCCAGTGCCGACGACGCTCCCGCCGGCAGCCGTCCGGCCAGCCACAGCGCATCCAGCAGCTCCTCGTGGGACAGTTCCACCCCGCTGTCCGCCAGGATCCGCCGCAGCTCCCCCCACACCGGCGCTACACCGTCCCGCCGAGCCGGTGCAGTACGGCGTCGAGCAGCCCGTCGGCGTCCAGGTCCACCCCGCCCTTGCGCAGAAAAACCGCGTTCAGGAGCTGGTCGGTGGCGAGTTCGCCGCGGGCCCGCCGCGCGAGGAAGGCGCGCAGCAGCTCGTCGTTGCCGTCCAGATCCGCCGGGCCCAGATGCGCGCGGACGATGGCGAGCAGCCTGTCCTCGTCGGGCTCCGGCAGAGCGAGCCGTACACAGCGGCGCAGAAAGGCGGGCGGGAAGTCGCGTTCGCCGTTGCTGGTGATGACCACGACGGGGAATTCCGAGCAACGCACCCGGCCCCTGGCCACCTCGGTCCAGGTGTCGGGGTCGGCCGTCAGCACCCGGACCGAGGCCGCCTGCTCCTCGGGCAGCCGGGCCAGCTCGGGGATCTCGAACTCGCCCTCCTCGAAGACGTTCAGCAGATCGTTGGGGAGATCGACGTCCCCCTTGTCGAGCTCGTCGACGAGCAGAACGCGCGGGCGTGCGCCGGGCACCAGCGCCGTACCGAGCGGTCCGAGTCGTACGTACGAGCCGATGCCGAGATCGTCGGAGACCTCGCCCGGCTCACGCCGGAGGTTCGACTCACGGAGCCGGCCGATGGCGTCGTAGCGGTAGAGCGCGTCCTGGAGGGTGGCCCGGCTGTTGACCGGCCAGTGCAGCACCCGGCCGAGCCGCAGCTCGTGCGCGATGGCGTGCCCCAGGGACGACTTGCCGGTGCCGGGCTGGCCGGTCACCAGCAGGGGGCGGCGCAGATGCAGCGCGGCGCTGACGACATCGGCCTCGGCGCGCCCGATCAGATACGGCAGCGGGGGCCGCGGACGCCCTGTCGCCGCGGACGGGGGGTCGAAGCGGCGCCACGGAGGGGCCTCGGGTAAGTCGACCGTACGGGCCTGTCCGTCGCCGCGGAACAGCCGCCAGTCGCCGTTGCCCTGATTGTTGTCCTGGGCGGGGTTCATCGGATGTCCGCTCCTTCCGTGGGGTCAAGCAGTTCGAGCCCGCCCGGCAGTGGCAGCTCCGTGTTCTCCCACACCAGCGAGGGCCGGGCGGGCGAGGGGATGCCCGCTCCGTACTGACCGGCCCTGAAGTGCTGTATACGCTCGGGGAGTTGGTGCAGTGGTCCGGCGGGGGCGATGTCGTCGAGCCGGTGGGCGTGTTCGTGGCTCTCGGCATCCCGGTCCCACAGGACCACCGGGATGCCGAGGGCCAGACAGAGCTGGAGCAGTGCCTCGCGCGGGGCGCGCGGGCCGTGCAGGACGACCTGAGCGGTGTCCCGGTGGCTGGTCTCGAGCAGCGCGTACACCTTCTCCGGCGACGCACAGCTCTCGTCGACGACGAGCGGCCCGGTGTGGGCACTCTCCCAGCGGCGGCGCAGCTCGGCCTCGCGGCGCGGTGCGCGGGCGCTCACCTCCGGGCAGCGCAGCGCGATACGGAACTTCACCCCGAGCGGGACCCTCGGCAGAAACTCCACCGAACTGGCCGCCTCCCACTCGTCGAAGGGCAGTTGCAGGCCCTCCCGGTCGACGAGGATGTCCACATGGGTGACGCTCTGGCCGCAGTCGTCCCGGGGGTTCTCGGCCGCCTCACGGATCAGCCGGGCGATCTCGGCCGCGCTGCGCGGCCGGTCCGCAGTGGCCAGCGAGGCCGTCGCGCCGTCCTGGCGCACCTCCCACAGTGCGCACTGATACCGCTCGGGCGGACCGGAGATCTCGGCGACCAGACGGACGACGGGGGAGGGGCGGTACGCCGCCCAGGCCGCGGCGTCCGCGCGGCGCAGCTGCAGCGCGGCCGGGTGGCTCCCGAGCCGTGCCACGACCCGCTCCGACCAGGCATGCAGGGCCTCGCGCACCGGCGGTGCGGTGGCCGCGGCCACATACTCCACCAAGGTGAGCAGGGCGGGCACCGGCGGGATGCCGTCCGCGGGCTGCCCGCCGTCGCGGTACGCCTCCAGCTCCGTCACCGCTGCATCGAGGTCCCGCGGATTCAGCCTGGTGCCGCTGAGGGAACTGGGCGGGACTGTGTACCGCAGCGCCTCGCGGGCCGCCCGCGGCAGCAGCGCGGCGTCCGCGACGGCGGCCAGTGCCAACTCCCTTAAAAGAAAATGGTGTTCGTCGAGGGAGAGCAGCCGGGCCGTACCGGTCAGCCTGCCCAGCGCGAGCAGCCGGTCGAGCCCGGCGCGGGACGGTCCGCCCTGGACGGTGGGGGCCACTGACTCGGTGAGCGTCGCGAGCGCGCGTTCCTCCGAGGCGAGCAGCTGCGCCAACTCCTCCACGGACGGAGCGGATTCACCGGCCGGGGGCTCGTACCCGAGCCGGGCCGCCAGCGTGCGGGCGTGCTGCGCCCGGCGCACCGGGTCGCCGAGCAGCGACCACAGCTCCGCGGTGAGGCGGCCTACCGTGGAGCCGTCGCCGCACACCGCTGTCGTGTACGCCCTCTGGTGCACGGTGCACTCGGCGACGGTTTCGGCCGCCCCCGCCCGCTCCAGCTCGTCCCGGATCGCCTGCCACGGCACCGCCCAGCTGCGCCGCACCGTGGTCTGCGGGCTCATCGGCCCGTCGCCGGGCATCACATGGGCCACGACCAGGCCCACGACCGTGGCGTCGTCCGTCGCCCACAGTGGGCCGCCGCTGAAGCCGGGGCCGATGGCGGCGCCGGACAGCTGACCGTCCAGATAGCCGAACCGGCCCTCCTGGAGTTTCACTTCGGTGTCGGCGAAGGCGATGGCCTCCCCGCCGCCGTGCCACGCCCGCAGTGTCTGCCCCTCAGCCATGTCGCGCCAGACGACGGGGCTCGGCCACCCGGGGACGGGCTCGTCGAGTTCCAGTACGGCGAGATCGCCCTGCCAGACCATTGAGGACGAGCCCCACTGTGGCGGCACCCACACCGAGAGCCGGGCAGTGCGGTACTGGGGCGACTGCGGACCGTGGAAGGCGAGGCGCAGACCGTCGGCGGCCGGCGGCGCCGCGGCGTACAGATCGCGGCCCAGCGCGTCATTGACGACATGTGCGCAGGTCACCAATTGCCGGGCGGACAGCAGTGCGGCGCCGCCGGCGGCGGTCGAAGCGCCGTCGTGCAGCACGGAGACGCGGGGTGCGGTGGCCGCCGGTCTTCTGAACCAGCCCATCAGCGCTGCGGTGTCCCGGGCTGCGCGGCCTGCCCGGTCTGCCAGGTCGCCGAAATGCTCATCGTGGCCTTGCCGTTGGCCCCGACGATACCCAGCTTCAGGTCCTGTCCGATCTCGACGCCGAACGCGACGGTGACCTCCTGTGGCGGGTTCTCGGACGCTGACACCGCGCCGTGGACCTCGTCCAGCAGCGGACCGAGCGGGCGCAGCGCCGTGCGCAGTGCGTCCGCCGCGAGCGTCGCCGCCCGTCCGGCGCCGCTCGCCACGGGCTCGGCCGCACCGAACCCTTCCGGCAGATCGGCCCTGCCGTTGCTCTGCGACGGTACGGCGAGGGGCTCTCCGGCCCCGGACAACTCGAGGCGAACCTGTGAACCGTCCGACAGTGAGAGTTCCATGTACGCAGGCATCTGACCATTGTGCAGATATCGCCCCCCGACAGCAGCGGTTTCGGCTCAACCGGCGGAGACCGCCGCCAACCGCACCGTACGCTTGGCCAGTTCGCTGATCCGTACGCCGTCGAACCCGAACACGGCGCTGCGCACCCGGTCCTCCAGTGGGTCGGTCCACTGCGGCGGGATGGCGGAGGCCCCGCACAGCACGCCCGCCACCGAGCCTGCCGTCGCCCCGTTGGAGTCGGTGTCCAGGCCCCCGCGGACCGTGAGGCCGATGGTCGGGGTGAAGTCGCCGGCGCCGTACAGCAGCCCTGCCGTGATCACTGCGGCGTTCGGAACGGTGTGGATCCAGCCGAGGCTGCCCGTCTCGGCTGCCAGCTCGCTGAGCGTGTCGGACCAGGATGTCCCGGAGGCGTGCAGGGCGACGGTGTGGCGTACCGCGCGGGCGAGGCGGCATCCGGCAGGGATGACTTCCAGCGCCGCTTCGATCGCCTCGCGCGGGGTGTTCGCGGTGAACGCGGCGGCGATCAGGGCGGCCGCCCACATCGCGCCGTACACGCCGTTGCCGGTGTGCGAGAGGACCGCGTCGCGGCGGGCGAGCGCGGCGGCGCGGTGCGGGTCGCCGGGGGAGGTCCAGCCGAAGATGTCGGCGCGGATGAGGGCGCCGATCCACTCCTGGTAGGGATTGTCGTGGGTGGCGGTGAGCGGGGGCTTGAGGCCGTTCGCGAGGTTGCGGTAGGCGGCCCGCTCGGCGGTGAAGGTCTGCAGGAACGGCAGATGCAGCAGCCACGCCTCGCCCACCTGCTCGGTCGTGAAGCCGAAGCCGTGGGTCTGCAGGAGATGCAGGCCGAGGATGCTGTAGTCCACGTCGTCGTCCCGGCAACTGCCGTGGATCCGGCCCCGTACGCACTGGTGCCACTCGGGACGCAGCTCGAACCCCTCGGCGTCCGCGTCGGGCGGCGGCTCGGGGAGATAGTCGGTGAGCGGAAGGGCGTCGGTGCGGCGCAGATAGCGGTCGATGCGGTCGCGGGTCCAGTGGTCGCCGCGCTCGACGGGCTTGCCGAGCATGTTGCCGGCGACTCTGCCCAGCCAACCACCGAGGATCCGGTCGGCGAGGTCGGCGTGCTGTAGGCCCATACGTCCGGTTTACCGAATGGGCGCCGGAACCGCGCGGTGGTGGGTGAGTGAAGCCTTTCAGCTGCCGGTCGGCGACGGCTCCCGAGCGGTGCGCCGGATATAGGGCTCGCGGACGTCGGCCGACCGAGCAGCACCCCGCTATATAGCGGAATGTCGCACCATGATGGGGTGGCATGCCGTCTGACCTGGCGGATAGGGTCGGGGAGGCGCGACTGCCTGTTCGAAAGCAAGGGATAGCAAGGTGACGGACGGAGCAGTTATTCAGCCCGCGCGTGTGCTCGTTGCGGCTGACAAGTTCAAGGGCTCTCTCACGGCCGTACAGGTCGCTGAGCGGGTGACGGCGGGCCTCCAGCGGGTGGTGCCCGGTCTGGCGGTCGAGACCCTGCCCGTCGCGGACGGCGGTGACGGCACGGTCGCCGCCGCGGTGGCGGCCGGGTTCGAGCGCCGCGAGGTCCGGGTGACCGGGCCGCTCGGCGAGTCCCTGACCGCGGCGTACGCCCTGCGGGAAGGCACCGCAGTGGTGGAGATGGCGGAGGCCTCGGGCCTCCAGCACCTCCCGGACGGCGTGTTCGCGCCACTCACCTCGACGACATACGGCTCCGGCGAACTGCTGCGCGCGGCGCTCGACGCGGGAGCGCGGACGATTGTCTTCGGCGTCGGCGGCAGCGCGACGACGGACGGCGGCGCGGGCATGCTGGCCGCGCTCGGCGCGCGCTTCCTGGACGCGAACGGCGAGCCGGTGGGGCCGGGCGGCGGCGGACTGCGCGACCTTGCGTCCGCGGACCTGTCCGGCCTGGACCCCCGCTTCAAGGACGTGGAGCTGGTCCTGGCGAGCGACGTGGACAACCCGCTGACGGGGCCGAAGGGCGCGCCGGCGGTGTACGGCCCACAGAAGGGCGCGACACCGGAGGACGTCGCCACGCTGGACGCGGCGCTGGCGCACTACGCCTCCGTCCTCGGCCCGGAGCAGGCCGAACTGCCCGGCGCGGGGGCGGCGGGCGGCATCGGCTACGGCGCGCTGGTCGCCCTCGGCGCGAGCTTCCGGCCGGGCATCGAGATCATGCTCGACGTGCTCGGCTTCGCGCCGGCGCTGGAGCGGGCGACCCTGGTCATCACCGGCGAGGGCTCCCTCGACGAGCAGACGCTCCACGGCAAGGCCCCGGCGGGCGTCGCCGCGGCGGCGCGCGCGCAGAACATCGACGTCGTGGCGGTCTGCGGCCGCCTGACCCTGCCACCGGAGGCGCTGGGTCGCGCGGGCATCCGCCGCGCGTACGCCCTCACGGCACTGGAACCGGACCCGGCCCGCTGCATGGCGGAGGCGGGGCCGCTGCTGGAACGGGTGGCGGCGAGCATTGCGCGGGACTTCCTGATCTGAGGCGGTGGGCCGGGGCGGGGGCGCGCTTCCCCCACCCCGCCCCTTCCCGAAACCGGTGCGCCGCCCCGGACCCGTCTGGAGGCGGATGAGGTGTGGCTGAGGCCCAACACACCTACACGGCCCAGGCGGACCCGGGGTCCTTGCCGGTATCGGGCGGGGGGACGCGCAGCGGGTGGAGTCGGGACGTAGAGCGTGATGTGTGGCGCACAAGGAACAGTCACCCTCCGACCACCCCCAACGCGCCGTAAATCATGCAGTCCCGGCGCAACCCCGGAGCGGACCCCAAACGGTCACCGGACAAGACCGGGTCACCCTTGGCGGC
Organism: Streptomyces sp. NPDC060064; assembly: GCF_042736455.1. Lineage (NCBI taxonomy): Bacteria > Bacillati > Actinomycetota > Actinomycetes > Kitasatosporales > Streptomycetaceae > Streptomyces > Streptomyces sp. NPDC060064. Next base: position 37,825 of record NZ_JBHWWF010000023.1, on the reverse strand, counting down.
GGAGCCACCAAGCGCGGCCACCGGACAAGACCCGGTCACCCTTGGCGGCGGAGCCACCAAATCGTCCGGCGGCACAGCGAGGTCGAACTGTGGTGGGTGGGCCCGAAGTTCCTCGATGAGCTGGTCCGTCAGCTGCGGCACGCGCTCTGCGACCACCCATGACCTGTGAGGATGCCGGCCCTTGTGCCGGTGCACAATGCGCGCGCCGCACCCCTGGTCATCCGCAGCGAGTCGGGCATACCGCCTGGACGGTACGTCCGACCGGTGCTGACGTGTGCCCCCACAGGCAATTTCGAACAAGCTTGGAAAGGGGGTCTGCATGGCAGCCGCCTCACTCGAAGTGCGTGCGCTGTCCGTCGGCTACGGGCCGGTGCGGGCACTGCGCGACGTCACCATCGACGTACCCGAGGGCGCGATCGTCGCCGTCCTCGGCGGCAACGGCGCCGGCAAATCGACCCTGCTGCGCGCCGTCTCCCGCACCCTCGGCTTTCAGCGCGGACACGTCACGTCCGGCAGCATCCGCTTCGACGGCCGCCCGCTCGAGGGACTGAGCGCCGCTCGGGTCGTCGCCGCGGGCGTCGTCCAGGTCCCGGAGGGACGGCAGGTCTTCGCGCGGATGACGGTTGCGGACAATCTCCGGGCGGGCGCCCTGGGCTCGACCGGCGGGCGCCGGTCGAGCACCGAGGCCCTCGCCCGGGTGCATGAGCTCTTCCCCGTCCTCGCCGACCGTGCCCACCAGCGGGCCGGACTGCTGTCGGGCGGCGAGCAGCAAATGCTCGCGATGGGACGGGCGTTGATGGCCCGGCCACGGCTGCTGCTGCTCGACGAGCCGTCGCTCGGCCTCGCCCCGCTGATGGCGGCGCGGATCGCCGAGACCGTGCAGGAGATCAACGCCGCCGGCACATCGGTCCTGCTGGTCGAGCAGAACGCGGCGATCGCGCTGCGGCTCGCTTCGACGGCGTACGTACTCGACGTCGGCGAGGTCGCCCTCTCGGGCTCCGCGGACCAGCTCGCCACCTCGGACGAGGTACGCCGGCGGTATCTGGGAGTGGTGGACGAGGACGCGGCCGCGGATGCGTCCCGCGCGCAGACGGCGGCGCCGGCGCTGAGCAGGTGGTCGGCATGAGCATGGTGGAAACCGGCCGACAGGCGAGGCGCGGGATCCGGGGCGCAGCCCCGGTCGGCGGGCAGCAGCCCGCATCCGGCAGGGGGCACCGATGACCGACACCGCATCCGGCGGCGCCGTGCCCGCCCTCGACGTCACCGACCTCACCGTCCGCTTCGCCGGGCTCACCGCCCTCGACTCCGTCTCCTTCACCGTCCAGCCCGGCAGCGTCCACGCCCTCATCGGCCCCAACGGCGCCGGCAAGTCCACCTCCTTCAACGTTCTGTCCGGCGTCTACCGGGCCACCTCCGGCAGCGTCCGCTTCGGCGGGACGGAGCTCACCGGGCTTCCTCCCGACCGCATCGCCGCCCTCGGCATCGCCCGTACCTTCCAGAACCTCGCGCTCCCGCCGCACGCCACCGTCGCCGACAGCCTGCTGCTCGGCCGGCACCGGCTCACCCGCGCCGGGTTCCTCGCCGCCGGACTGCGGCTGCCGTCCGCCGCTCGCGAGGCGCGCGAACACCTGGAGCGGGTACGGGAGATCGCGGAGTTCACCGGACTCGGCGGCGATCTGGACCGGCCCGCGGGAGCACTCCCGTACGGAAAGCAGAAGCTCGTCGAGCTCGGCAGGGCCCTGTGCATGGAGCCGCGGCTGCTGCTCCTCGACGAGCCCGTCGCCGGGATGACCGCGGACGAGCGGCGGCAGACCGCCTCCATCATCGCGGGCGTACGCGACAGCCTCGGCATATCCATCGTGCTCGTCGAACACGACATGGGGATGGTGATGCGGCTCGCGGACGCCGTGACCGTACTCGACTTCGGGCGCCGGATCGCCGACGGCACCCCCGCCCACGTACAGAGCGACCCGGCCGTCGTACAGGCCTATCTAGGAACGGAGGCCCAGGTATGACGACCTTCACCGAACTACTCCTCGGCGGACTCTCCATCGGATCCGTCTACGCGCTGATCGCGCTCGGCTTCGTCGTCATCTTCAAAGCCACCGAAGTCGTCAACTTCGCCCATGCGTCCCTGCTTCTCGCGGGCGGCTATGTCACGGCCGTACTCCACGACGACATCGGCTTCTGGGGTGCGCTCGCCGTCGGCATCGCGGGCGCGGCCCTCGTCGGCGCGGCCGTGGAATTCCTCGTCATGCGCCGCTACCGGGGCTCCGACCACAGCGTCCTGGCCATCGTCACCATCGGCGTCGACATCCTCCTGACCACCGAACTCACCCGCCGCATCGGCACGGACGTCCTCGCGCTCGGTGACCCGTGGGGCGACCGCGTCGTCACCATCGGGGACATCACCATCGCGCAGACCCGTATCGCCGCCTTCGTTTCGGCGGCCCTGCTGATCACCGCGTTCCTGCTCGCGTTCCGGTACACCTCGTGGGGCGTGTCGATGCGCGCGGCGGCCGAGAATCCCGAGACCGCGGCGCTGATGGGGGTACGCCTGGGCCGGGTATCGCTCGCCGCCTGGGCGGTCGCGGGCGCGCTCGCCGCGGTCGCCGCGCTCTTCCTTACCGTGTTTCCGACCCCGGGGCTCGAACGCGCCACCTCGCTCGCCGCACTCAAGGCCTTCCCGGCGGCGATCCTCGGCGGGCTCGACTCCACCACCGGCGCGCTCGCGGGCGGTCTGATCGTCGGCGTCACCGAGTCCTTCGCCACCGGCTACCAGAGCGAACTGTCCTTCCTGGGCCGGGGGATCGGCGATCTCGCGCCGTATCTGGTGATGGTGCTGGTCCTGCTGCTCAGGCCCGCCGGACTCTTCGGCACAAAGGAGCCCGCCCGTGTCTGAGACGCTGAAGAACCCCGAGGCAGACGTGGCAAAGAGCCTCAAGGCGTACGTGAAGAGCCCCAGGGCGTTCCTGAAGAGTCGCAATGCCTGCATCTGGTTCGCCGGCACCGTCCTGCTCCTCGCCCTGCCCTTCTACCTCGACCGCTTCTGGCTGCAGGCCGGACTCTTCGCGATGGCCGCCGCGATCGGCGCGATCGGCATCAACCTCCTCACCGGCGCCACCGGGCAGCTGTCCATGGGGCACGCGTTCTTCCTGGCGGTGGGCGCCTACAGCTACTGCGTCCTGGCGGGCGACAGCGGCGAGGAGAACGGTCACCGCCTCATCGGACTCGGACTCCCGACCTGGCTCGCCGCCGTACTCGCGGTGCTCGTCGCGGGCGCGGCGGGCGGCCTGTTCAGCCCCATCGCTGGACGGCTGCGCGGCGCGTATCTGGGCATCGCCACGCTCGCGCTGATCTTCATCGGCCAGCACGTCCTCTTCAACGCTCATGATCTGACAGGAGGCTTCAACGGCCGGGCGGTTCCGCCCCTCTCGCTCTTCGGCATCGACTTCGACGACAGCGAGACGGTCATCGCAGCCGTCCCCTTCCAGTCCGCCGAGAAGCTCTGGTACGTGGCACTGCTCGCCCTCATCGGCTGCGGCCTTTTCGCCCGCGGAGTGCTACGTGGCCGCCCCGGCCGCGCCATGAACGCCATCCGCGACCACCGCATCGCCGCGGGTGTCATGGGCGTCCCGGTCGCCCGCTACCGGGCCGCCGTCTTCGTCCTGTCCTCGATGTACGCGGGACTCGCCGGCGTACTGATCGCCCTGGTCTTCCAGCGGACCGTCCCCGAGTACTTCGGTGTGATCCTGTCGCTCGAATTCCTCGCGATGATCGTGATCGGGGGTCTCGGCACGGTCGCCGGCGCCGTCGTCGGCGCGGCCTTCGTCTCTCTGCTGCCCCAGCTCCTCACCCACTACAGCGACACCCTCCCGCTGGTCTCCGCCCCCGGCACGGGCGGCGTCTCACCCGGCGAGGCATCGCGGTATCTCTACGGCGCCGCGGTCGTCGCGGTCGTCCTCTTCCTGCCCGGCGGACTCACCCGTCTCATCACCTCTCGGGAGAAGTAATGAAGCCACGTCTGTACGCGGCGGCGCTGGCCGCCGCCCTGACCCTGACCAGCGCCGGCCTCGCCGGATGCAGCTCGAAGGCCACCGACGGCGGCGGCGGTGAGAAGGACGCCGGAGGGGTGAAGACCGGTGACGGCGTCACGGCCAAGACCATCAACCTCGGCGTGCTCACCGACATGACCGGCGTCTACGCCTCGCTCGGCAAGAGCGTCACCCAGGCGCAGCAGCTGTGGGCGAAGCAGACCAACGCGGCCGGCGGCATCTGCGGCCGCACCATCGAGCTCACCGTTCGGGATCACGGCTACGACCCGCAGAAGGCCGTCGCCGCGTACACCGAACTCGAACCGAAGGTGGTCGGCTTCTCCCAGTTCATCGGCTCGCCCTTCGTCGCCGCGGTCAAGGGCCGTATCGACGGCCAGGACAAGGCACTCGTGGTGCCCCAGGCCTGGTCGGCATCGCTGCTGGGCAGCCCGTACATCCGGGTCGTGGGAGCGACGTACGACATCGAGACGATCAACGCGGTCGACTATCTGCTCAGCCAGAAGCGCATCGCCAAGGGCGACAAGATCGGTCATGTCTACTTCGAGGGCGACTTCGGGGAGAACGCGCTGAAGGGCTCGAAGTACGCTGCGAAGCAGGCGGGTCTGACCGTCGTCGAGCAGAAGATCAAGCCGACCGACAACGACATGTCCGCCCAGGTCGCCGCGCTCAAGAAGGCAGGCGTCAAGGCGGTCCTGATCAGCGCCGGACCTCGCCAGGCGGCCTCGCTGGTCGGTGTCGCCGCGGCGGGCGGCTTCAAGGTCCCCATGATCGGTAACAACTCCGCCTTCGCGCCGCAGCTGCTGGGTACCCCGGCGGCGGCCGCGCTGACGAAGGACTACTACGTCGCGGCCTCCACCCTCCCCATCGGCGACCCGGGCGCGGGCCCGGCGAAGCTGGCCAAGGAGTACAAGGCCGCCTACCCCAAGGACGGTCTCGACAACGGCGTGGTCGCGGGCTACACCGCCGCGAGCGTCTACGGCGAGGTGCTGAAGAAGGCCTGCGCGGCCAAGGACCTGACTCGAGAGGGCATCGACAAGGCGCTGCTCACCGTCTCCTCGTACGACAACGGCTTCGGCATCACGAACAACTTCTCGGACCCGGCGGCGCCGTCGACCCGGCAGAGTCTGATCATGAAGCCGGACCTCAAGGTGCCGGGGGGTCTGAAGGTGGTGCGGCCGGCGGCGGTGTCCAAGTCGGCGGAGTCGTACAAGTCGGGAAGCTGAGTCACCCTTCTGGCGGCAAGCCCCCGCTCCCTGCGCCGGCATAGCGGCGCGGACCAGGGGGCTTCGCCCCCAGACCCCCGTATGCGACCTTCGGCCGCATGTCCTCAATCGCCGGACGGGCTTGAAAATCAAGCCCGTCCGGCGATTGACGCGCGTCGGCATAGGCGATCAGCCGTCCACCGTGACACGGCGCAACATCCGGCCCCGGAATTCACGCGGGCCCGAGCCGTCCCGTGATCCCCGGTGGGCACCGTGTCACCGCCGCCGGGCGGTGCGAGCCAGATCTGCCCCTTGCGGATCTGCGCTGCGCAGCCGGGGAACGGCTGCCCGAGACAGGCGTGCCGCGCGGGATCCTCGACCGGCCCCGGCCCCGGCTCCAGCAGCCGGCGTCTCGAACCAGGTCTCGCACCCGGCGACCTCGGTGGGCCCGTACCCGCTGAATCAGCCGCGCGCCGGGGGCGAGCCCCCGCCCCAGCGGCATCTGCGCGTCGAGCCGGAGCCGTTCTCCGCCGATCGCGACCGGCCGCAGCACCGGCAGCTCCGTGCCGTCGTCCAGCAGCGAGGCCGCGGTGACCGGATCGGTGTCGGCCACCGGACATGACGAGGGCCCGGGTGCGCATCCCACCCGGGCCCTCGTCATGCACATGCACTGCTCTAGGGGAGTTGAGCAGCCCTTGCCTCGCGGTTCTCGCGGCGGTTGTCGCGGAACGTGTTCACACGCCGTGCCGTCGCGAAGAGCGGAATCGTCGCCGCCATCACGATCTGCAGCGCGCAGCCGGTCTGGAGGAGCACCTGACCGCCCGGAGCGTCGAACGCCCACGCCGCCAGCATTCCCATCGCCGAGACGATCCAGCCGAGCATCGCCACCGCGAGGACACCTCGCGGCTTGGGGTACTCGACCCGGCTCACCATCAGCCATGCCGTACCGATGATCGCCAGCAGCGTCGGGATGAACGGCAGCTCGAGCAGGATGATCGAGACGACCGTGAGCGCACCGAAGGGGCTCGGCATGCCCTGGAACATGCCGTCCTTCATGGTCACGCACGAGAATCTGGCAAGCCGCAGCACCACCGCCAGCAGCACGACGATCGCGGCCACCGCCGAGACCTTCTGCTGGGCGTCGTCCGCGACCATTCCGTACACGAGTACGAAGTACGCCGGGGCCAGCCCGAAGCTGATCAGGTCGGAGAGGTTGTCCAGCTCCGCGCCCATCGGCGAGCTGCGCAGCTTGCGCGCCACGAGCCCGTCACAGAGATCGAAGATCGCCGCCAGCAGCATCAGGATCACGGCGGTCGCGGCGCTGTTGCGCGCCATGCCGCTCTCGTTGCTGCCGGTGAGGTGCGGGATGAGGATCCCGGTGGTGGTGAAGTACACCGCCATGAAGCCACACGTGGCGTTACCCAGCGTGAGGGTGTCCGCTATCGACAGCCGCAGAGAAAGCGGCATGTCCTCCGCGTCGTCCTCGGCCTCGGCCTCTGCGGCCCAGCCGGCCTGTGTGTCCGGATCAATCACGGTCAATTCGAGTCACCCCCGCGGTCGTGGTCTGACCGACCTCGACAGCGACGTCGACACCTTCCGGAAGGTAGATGTCAACGCGCGATCCGAAGCGGATCAGACCAATGCGCTCGCCCTGCTCGACCTTGGTCCCCTGCGGGAGATACGGCACGATCCGCCGGGCGACTGCGCCCGCGATCTGCACCATCTCGATGTCGCCGAGCTCGGTGTCGAAGTGCCAGACAACGCGCTCGTTGTTCTCGCTCTCCTTGTTGAACGCGGGAACGAAACCGCCGGGGATGTGCTCGACGGACGTCACGGTGCCCGCGAGGGGAGCGCGGTTGACGTGGACGTTCAGCGGGCTCATGAAGATCGCGACGCGAGTGCGTCCGTCCTTCCACGGCATGATGCTCTGCACCACACCGTCGGCGGGCGAGATGACCCGGCCCTGTGTGATCTCGCGCTCAGGGTCGCGGAAGAACCACAGCATGCCCGCCGCGAGCGCGGTGGTGGGCACGGCGATGGCCGCGGCGCGCCTGGAGCGACGCGATCGGGCCAAGCTGAGTGCGGCGGTGGCGACGGTCGGCAGAAGCCACGGCGATGCTCCGCGCGCGAGGCGGACGCGGCCGCGTGGTGCAGAGGTTTGGCTGTGGGGCATGGATGACCTTCGTAGCGGATGATGCCGCGCTGGCAACGGGGGACGGCGGCTTTCGGGCGATGTTATCGGTTGCGAGCCGCAACTGGGTAAGCCAGCAATCGAGTCGGCGGCCGGAAGATGATGACACGGTGTGACTCTCTTCGCGGCCGTACCGACTCAAATGCGACAATCAACCCTGGAATCGGTACTCCTCCAGCAGCCGGCGACCAATGATCATTTTCTGGATCTCGGCGGTACCTTCACCGATCAGCAGCATCGGCGCCTCGCGGTAGAGGCGCTCGATCTCGTACTCCTTGGAGAAGCCGTAACCGCCGTGGATGCGGAAGGCGTCCTCGACGACTTCCTTGCAGTATTCGGAGGCGAGGTACTTCGCCATCCCTGCCTCCAGGTCGTTTCGTTCCCCGGAGTCCTTTTTGCGTGCCGCGTTAACCATCATCGCATGAGCGGCCTCGACCTTGGTAGCCATCTCGGCCAGCTTGAACTGAATGGCCTGGTGCTGAGCGATCGCCTTGCCGAAAGTGTGACGCTGCTGCGCATACGAGACGCCCAGCTCGAACGCACGCTGCGCCACTCCGCAGCCACGTGCCGCGACATTGACGCGGCCGACCTCGACGCCGTCCATCATTTGGTAAAACCCTCGGCCGGTGGTGCCGCCGAGTACCCGATTGGCCGGAATGCGCAGTCCGTCCATGATGAGCTCGGTGGTGTCGACACCCTTGTAGCCCATCTTGTCGATCTTCCCGGGGATGGTGAGGCCCGGGCGGACCTCTCCGAAGCCGGGCTCCTTCTCGACCAGGAAGGTCGTCATCGACTTATGGGGGGCGGTGCCCTCCGGGTGTCCTTCGTCACTCCGGCACAGAACGGCGACCAGATTGGACGTTCCGCCGTTCGTGAGCCACATCTTCTGGCCGGTCAGGACGTACTCGTCGCCGTCCTTGACGCCCTTGGAGGTGATCGCCGACACATCGGAGCCGAGAGCCGGCTCGGACATCGAGAACGCGCCACGCGTCTCGCCCAGCGCCATCCGCGGCAGGAAGGTGTCCTTCTGCTCCTGTGTGCCGTGCTGCTTGAGCATGTACGCCACGATGAAGTGCGTATTGATGATGCCCGAGACGGACATCCAGCCACGCGCGATCTCCTCGACGCACAGCGCGTAGGTGAGCAGCGACTCGCCCAGGCCGCCGTACTCCTCCGGGATCATCAGCCCGAACAGGCCGAGTTCCTTGAGGCCTTCGACGATCTGCGTCGGGTACTCGTCGCGGTGCTCCAGCTCGGTGGCGACAGGAATGATCTCCTTGTCGACGAAATCCCGGACGGTGGCCAGGATTTCCTGCTGGACGTCGGTCAGACCGTGGGTCTGGGCGAGTCGGCTCATGGCTACTTCTCCTGTGCCTTCAGCTCCGGGCGGCCGGGCTGCTCGCCGCCGCGCTCCTTGATGTACGTCTCGGTCGGGACCATCACCTTGCGCCGGAAGACGCAGACGAGGGTGCCGTCCTGCTTGTAGCCCTTGGTCTCGACGTAGACGATCCCGCGGTCGTTCTTGGACTTTGACGGAGTCTTGTCGAGGACCGTCGTCTCGCCGTAGATCGTGTCGCCGTGGAAGGTCGGCGCGACGTGCTTGAGCGACTCGACCTCCAGGTTGGCGATGGCCTTGCCGGAGACATCCGGGACCGACATGCCGAGGAGCAGCGAGTAGATGTAGTTCCCGACGACGACGTTCTTCCCGAAATCGGTCGTCTTCTCCGCATAGTTGGTGTCCATGTGGAGGGGGTGGTGGTTCATGGTGAGCAGACAGAAGAGGTGGTCGTCGTACTCGGTGACCGTCTTCCCGGGCCAGTGCCGGTAGACCGCGCCGACCTCGAACTCTTCGTATGTGCGTCCGAACTGCATCGCTTACGCCTCCGGGGCTTCGAACTTGGACGTGCGCTGCAGGCCCGCCGCGCGGCCCTTGCCCGCGACGACCAGTGCCATCTTGCGGCTGGCCTCGTCGATCATCTCGTCGCCGAGCATCGCCGAGCCCTTCTTACCGCCGGCCTCCGAGGTGCACCACTCGTAGGCGTCCAGGATCAGCTCGGCGTGGTCGTAGTCCTCCTGGGAGGGCGAGAAGACCTCGTTGGCGGCGTCGACCTGGCCGGGGTGCAGCACCCACTTGCCGTCGAAGCCCAGCGCCGCCGCACGGCCCGCGACCTCGCGGTACGCGTCCACGTCGCGGATCTGCAGGAAGGGGCCGTCGATCGCCTGGAGGTCGTGCGTACGGGCCGCCATCAGAATCCGCATCAGGATGTAGTGGTAGGCGTCCGCGCCGTAGCCGGGCGGCTGCTGGCCGACGACCAGCGTCTTCATGTTGATGGAGGCCATGAAGTCGGCCGGGCCGAAGATGATGGTCTCCAGACGCGGCGAGGCGGCGGCGATCTCGTCGACGTTCACCAGGCCCTTGGCGTTCTCGATCTGCGCCTCGATGCCGATCCGGCCGACCTCGAAGCCCATCGTCTTCTCGATCTGGGTCAGCAGCAGGTCGAGCGCCTTGACCTGGGTGCCGTCCTGGACCTTCGGCAGCATGATGCAGTCGAGATTGGGGCCCGCGCCCTCGACGACCGTCACCACGTCGCGGTACGTCCAGTGCGTCGTCCAGTCGTTGACCCGCACGACCCGGGTCTTGCCCGTCCAGTCGCCGTTGTTGAGCGCGTCGACGATGGTGTGCCTGGCGCCCTCCTTGGCGAGCGGCGCGCACGCGTCCTCCAGGTCGAGGAAGACCTGGTCGGCCGGGAGGCCCTGGGCCTTCTCCAGGAAGCGCGGGTTGCTGCCCGGCACGGCGAGGCAGGAACGCCGCGGACGGAGACGGTTCACGGGCGTGGTCATGCGGGGACCTCCAGAGGGTCGAGCTTGTTCGCTTTCCGGATCTCGTCGACGATACGGCCGATGATCTCCGTGATGCCGAAGTCCTTCGGGGTGAAGACGGCGGCGACGCCTGCCGCCTTCAGATCGGTGGCGTCGGCGTTCGGGATGATCCCGCCGACGATCACCGGAATATCGGCCGCGCCGGCCTCGCGCAGCCGGTCCAGCACATCGGGGACCAGCTCGGCGTGCGAGCCGGAGAGGATCGAGAGGCCCACACAGTGGACGTCCTCCGCGAGCGCGGCGTTGACGATCTGTTCGGGCGTGAGCCGGATGCCCTGGTAGACCACTTCGAAGCCCGCGTCACGGGCGCGTACGGCGATCTGCTCGGCGCCGTTGGAGTGACCGTCCAGGCCGGGCTTGCCGACCAGCAGCCGCAGCCTTCCGGAGCCCAGCTCGTCGGCCGTACGGGACACCTTCTCGCGTACGAGAGCGAGCGGCGTGCCCTTCTCGGCGGTGACCGCGACCGGCGCACTGCTCACGCCCGTCGGCGCGCGGAACTCGCCGAACACATCGCGCAGCGCCCACGACCACTCGCCGGTGGTGACACCCGCACGGGCGCACTCGACGGTGGCGGCCATCAGGTTGGTGGAGCCCGCGGCGGCCTTCTTCAGCGTGGCCAGGGCCTCGCTCGCCCGGGTCTCGTCGCGGTTGTCGCGCCACTCGTGGAGCTTTGCGACGACGCGCGCCTCGTTCGCCGGGTCGACCGTCATGATCGCGGTGTCGAGGTCCGCGGTGAGCGGGTTCTCCTCGGTGGTCTCGAAGATATTGACGCCGACTATCTTCTCCACGCCGCCCTCGATCCGGGCCCGGCGCTCGGCGTGCGAGGAGACCAGCTGCGACTTGAGATAGCCGGACTCGACGGCCGCCATCGCGCCGCCCATCTCCTGGATCCGGCCGATCTCGGCGAGGCACTCGGTGACCAGGGACTCCACCTTGGCCTCGATGACATGCGAGCCCTCGAAGATGTCCTCGTACTCCAGCAGATCGCTCTCGTGCGCCAGCACCTGCTGGATACGGAGCGACCACTGCTGGTCCCAGGGCCGTGGGAGACCCAGGGCCTCGTTCCACGCCGGGAGCTGTACGGCCCTGGCGCGCGCGTCCTTGGAGAGCGTGACGGCCAGCATTTCGAGGACGATGCGCTGGACGTTGTTCTCCGGCTGGGCCTCGGTCAGACCGAGGGAGTTGACCTGGACGCCGTAGCGGAAGCGGCGCTGCTTCTCGTTCTCGATGCCGTACCGCTCGCGCGTGACCTGGTCCCAGATACGGCCGAAGGCGCGCATCTTGCACATCTCCTCGATGAAGCGGACGCCCGCGTTCACGAAGAAGGAGATACGTGCGACCACATCGCCGAACTTCTCCGCCGGCACCTGGCCGGAGTCCCGTACCGCGTCCAGCACGGCGATCGCCGTGGACATCGCGTACGAGATCTCCTGGACCGGAGTGGCGCCCGCCTCCTGCAGGTGGTAGCTGCAGATGTTGATCGGGTTCCACTTGGGGATGTTGGCCACCGTGTACGTGATCATGTCGGTGGTCAGGCGGAGCGAAGGACCGGGCGGGAAGACATGCGTCCCGCGCGACAGGTACTCCTTGACGATGTCGTTCTGCGTCGTCCCCTGGAGCTTGGTGATGTCGACGCCCTGCTCCTCGGCGACCACCTGATAGAGCGCCAGCAGCCACATGGCGGTGGCGTTGATGGTCATCGAGGTGTTCATCTGCTCCAGTGGGATGTCCTGGAACAGCCGGCGCATGTCACCGAGATGCGAGACGGGGACCCCGACCCGGCCGACCTCACCGCGGGCGAGGATGTGGTCGGGGTCGTAGCCCGTCTGCGTCGGCAGGTCGAACGCGACCGACAGGCCGGTCTGCCCCTTGGCGAGGTTGCGCCGGTAGAGCTCGTTGGACGCCTCGGCGGTCGAGTGACCGGCGTACGTCCGCATGAGCCAGGGCCGGTCCTTCTGACGTTCAGTCATCTAAGGGCCTCAGATGTTCCGGAAGCGGTTGATGGCGTCGATGTGCTTCTCGCGGAGCTCCTCGTCGCGCACACCCAGACCCTCGCGGGGTGCCAGTGCCAGCACGCCGACCTTGCCCTGGTGCAGGTTGCGGTGCACGTCGTACGCGGCCTGGGCGGTGTCCTCGAGGGAGTAGACCTTCGACAGCGTCGGGTGGATCTTGCCCTTGGCGACCAGGCGGTTGGCCTCCCACGCCTCGCGGTAGTTGGCGAAGTGCGAGCCGATGATCCGCTTCAGCGACATCCACAGGTAGCGGTTGTCGTACTCGTGGTTGTAGCCGGAGGTGGAGGCGCAGGTGACGATGGTGCCGCCCTTGCGGGTGACGTACACGCTGGCGCCGAAGGTCTCGCGGCCCGGGTGCTCGAAGACGATGTCCACGTCCTCGCCGCCGGTCAGCTCACGGATGCGCTTGCCGAAGCGCTTCCACTCGCGCGGGTCCTGGTTGTGCTCGTCCTTCCAGAACTTGTAGTCCTCGGCGTTGCGGTCGATGATCGCCTCGGCGCCCATCGCGCGGCAGATGTCCGCCTTCTGCGCGCTGGAGACCACACAGATCGGGTTGGCGCCACCGGCCAGCGCGAACTGGGTGGCGTACGAGCCGAGACCGCCGCTGGCGCCCCAGATCAGCACGTTGTCGCCCTGCTTCATGCCCGCGCCGTTGCGCGAGACGAGCTGGCGGTACGCGGTGGAGTTGACCAGCCCCGGAGCCGCTGCCTCCTCCCAGCTGAGGTGCTGGGGCTTGGGCATCAGCTGGTTGGACTTGACGAGAGCGATCTCGGCGAGGCCGCCGAAGTTCGTCTCGAAGCCCCAGATGCGCTGCTCCGGGTCGAGCATCGTGTCGTTGTGGCCGTCCGAGGACTCCAGCTCGACCGAGAGACAGTGCGCGACGACTTCGTCGCCCGGCTGCCAGGCGTTGACGCCGGGGCCGGTGCGCAGCACGACGCCCGCCAGGTCGGAACCGATGATGTGGTACGGCAGGTCGTGGCGCTTGGTGAGCTCGGAGAGCCTTCCGTAGCGCTCGAGAAAGCCGAAGGTGGACACCGGCTCGAAGATCGAGGTCCAGACGGAGTTGTAATTGACGGAGCTCGCCATGACCGCGACGAGGGCCTCGCCCGGGCCGAGCTCGGGCACCGGCACGTCCTCGAGATGGAGGGACTTGCGCGGGTCCTTCTCGCGGGTCTCGAGACCGGCGAACATGTCGACCTCGTCCTTGTGCACGGTCACCGCGCGGTAGGACTCAGGGATGGGCAGTGCGGCGAAGTCGGCAGACTTGCTGTCGGTCGACTGGATCGCGTCCAGGATTTCCTTCACGGGGTGCCTCCGGCGAAGCGCGTTTGAGGGAACGCTGAGGGGAAACGTCGGGGTGCTGCTGCTGTGGAGGTGTGCCGTCGGTTCGGCGGGTGGTGCTGCTGGCAGCGCTGGTGGGCGCGTGAGGTTGCCTGTGACGCAGGCGTCCGGGCGCACAAACCGATGGTTTGCGGGGACAGCCGGCGTACGAAAGGTCTCTGCACGCCGGCCGCCCGGACAACATCAACGTATGGCACCCCGTGCCAGCCCGCAAGACACTCGGTGCCAGGAATTTCTCTCGCTTGTCATCTGGCGGGCACGTATGAGCAACAAACGACCGCCTCGTAAGCGGAGGTCCGTCACGTTCTGTGTGCTCTTGGGTGCAGTTGGTTCGCGCCCCGGCGTGGATCGACGCCGCTGACGGTGCCGGCCGGCTCGAGGGCGATGGAACTGATGGCGCGTCAAGGGGGCTGACTCATCGAGGGATTGGCCGACTGTGGTGCGGAGCGTACAGCAGGTCTCCCGGACACGCCGGATACAGCACGATCGCCGCACCAGGCTCGCGCACCCGCTGCCCCGACAACTGCTCGATCTTGTCCAGCCGGTACAGCAGCGTGTTGCGAGCACTCCGAGGCGCTCCGCCGCGCGCAGCAGACTGAAACCGCCCTCGCTCCAGGCGATCGGCGTCTCGCGCAGCGCAGCCCGGTCGCCGCGCTCACGCAGCGTGCCGAGCAATGACTCCGTGTACCGGGAACGCTCCTGGCGCACCGCCGCCGGGGGTGTCCGGCTGACGCACCCTTGGGGTGTGTCCTCAATCGCCGGCGGGGCTGGATATGCCCGGGCAAATCAAGCCCCGCCGGCGATTGAGGCGCGCGGGTCCGGGGGCGGAGCCCCCGCGCGGGGGTCCGGGGGACGGAGGGCCCCGGGGTCAGGCCCTGCGGTCGCCCAGGGCCCGCTCGATGGTGCGCATGACCTCGTCCAGCGGCGCGTCGGTACGGGCCACCGTCACCAGGACGTCGCCACTGGTCCGCGCCGACACCGCCGCGGGACCCGGTCGCTCGGTCTGCGCGGTGCGGCCCGCCCCGATGCCCGTGCCGAAGGTGTCGCGGACGATCGCGAACGCGTGGTCCAGCTGGGACTCCACATCGCCCTGGCCGCCCGCCCGCAGCCAGCGGCGCAGCACATGGTTGTGCGCCGTGACGACCGCGGACGCGGCCACCTCCGCCAGCAGCGGGTCGTCGTTGCCGTCGTGGTGGTCGCGCTCGTCGAAGTGGCCCAGCAGATAGCGAGTGAACAGCCGCTCGTAGCGGGCCACCGAGGCGATCTCCCGCTCCCGCAGCGTGGGAACCTCACGGGTCAGCCGGTAGCGCTCGACGGAGACCGCCGGAGAGGCCGCGTACATCCGCATGACCTCCTTGATTCCCCTGCAGACGGTGTCCAGCGGATGCTCATGGGCCGGGGCCGCGTTCAGCACCGCCTCGGCCCGTACGAGCGTGTCGTCGTGGTCCGGGAAAATCGCCTCTTCCTTGGAACGGAAGTGGCGGAAGAAGGTCCGGCGGGCGACCCCGGCGGTGGCCGCGATCTCGTCGACGGTCGTCGCCTCGTACCCCTTGGTCGCGAACAGCTCCATCGCCGCGGCCGCCAACTCGCGCCGCATCTTGAGGCGTTGCGCGGCGGCGCGGCTGCCTGCCGCACTTTCCGGAGCGTCGGGAGTGGCCTTGGCGCGGGTGGGCTTGGCGGGCTGGGGCATGACCTGAACGTACTGCATCCGTGCAGGAGAGCGCGCCTGCGGGGGCGGGCCGCCCGAAGGGCCGAGCAGCCCACCCCAGCCCGCGCCGCGATCAGCGCCGGGCATATTCGCGGAAGCCACGCCCCGTCTTGCGGCCGAGGCAGCCCGCAGCCACCAGGTGCTCGAGCAGTGGCGCCGGGGCCAGGCCCGGGTCGCGGAATTCGCGGTGCAGAACCTTCTCGATGGCGAGCGAGACATCGAGTCCGACCACGTCGAGGAGCTCGAAGGGGCCCATCGGATAGCCGCCGCCGAGCTTCATCGCGGCGTCGATGTCGTCGAGCGTGGCGTAGTGCTCCTCGACCATCTTGATCGCGTTGTTGAGGTACGGGAAGAGCAGGGCGTTGACGATGAAGCCGGCCCGGTCACCGCAGTCCACCGGGTGCTTCTTGATCTTCGTGGTGACCTCGCGGACGGTGGCGTGGACCTCGTCGGAGGTCAGCACCGTACGGACCACCTCGACCAGCTTCATCGCCGGGGCGGGGTTGAAGAAGTGCATCCCGATGACGTCCTGCGGGCGCGAGGTGGCGCGGGCACAGGCGACGACGGGCAGCGAGGAGGTGGTGGTGGCGAGCACCGCACCCTCCTTGCAGATCTTGTCGAGGGTGGCGAAGAGCGCCTGCTTGATCTCCAGATCCTCGGCCACGGCCTCGACGGCGAGGTCGACCTCGGCGAAGGCGTCGAGCGAACCGGCCGGTGTGATCCGGGCCAGGGTCGCCGCACTGGCCTCGGCCGTCATCCGGCCCTTGTCGACCGAGCGCGCAAGGGACTTGGCTATACGGGCCTTCGCCGTCTCCGCCTTCTCCGGGCTGCGGGCGGCGAGCACGACGTCGTAACCGGCCTTGGCGAAGACCTCCGCGATTCCGCTCGCCATGGTGCCGGAGCCGGCCACGCCGACGGAGCGGACCTCGCGGCCGGCCGACGCCGCCGCTTCCGGCTGAGGCGTGAGGGCGTCCGGGACCAGCACCGAGGTGTCAGGAGCGGCGTACGAGTAGAAGCCGCGGCCCGCCTTGCGGCCGGTCAGGCCCGCCTCGCTGAGCTGCTTGAGGATGGGGGAGGGCGCGTGCAGCCGGTCGTGGGACTCGGCATACATCGCGTCCAGGACGGTACGGGCGGTGTCGATGCCGATCAGGTCGAGCAGGGCGAGCGGGCCCATCGGCAGTCCGCAGCCGAGCTTCATCGCGGCGTCGATGTCCTCGCGGGAGGCGTACTTGGCCTCGTACATCGCGGCGGCCTGGTTGAGGTAGCCGAACAGCAGACCGTCCGCGACGAAACCGGGGCGGTCGCCGACCGCGACGGGCTCCTTGCCGAGCTCGCGGGCGAGCGCGGTGACGGTCTCGACGGCGAGCGGGGAGGTCAGCACCGAGGAGACGACCTCGACGAGCTTCATGGCCGGGGCCGGGTTGAAGAAGTGCAGCCCGAGCACGCGCTCCGGGTGCTGGGAGTCGGCGGCGAGCCGGGTCACCGAGAGGGCGTTGGTGCCGGTGGCGAGGATCGCGTCCGGGCGGACGATCGCGTCCAGCGCACGGAAGACCTGCTGCTTGGCCTCGTACGACTCGGGCACGACCTCGATCACGAGATCGGCCTCGGCCGCGGCGTGCAGATCGGAGAAGGTACGGAAGCGGGCGAGGGTGTTCCGGCGCTCCTCCTCGGTGATCCGCTCGCGCTCCACGGCGCGAGCGGTGGAGGTCTCGAGCGCGGTGACGGCGTGGCGGGCCGCGCTGTCGCTGATGTCGATGCCGATGACCTCACGGCCGGCGTGGGCGAGGACTTCGGCGATGCCGGTGCCCATGGTGCCGAGGCCGACGACGGCAATGGTGTGGAGAGGGGTGTCCATCGGGGGACTCCAGGGATGAGTGACGACTGATGAGGAGCGCGCGCGAGCGGGAACGCCGAAGGGCGCGTGCCTGGCGGCATGACTGCGCAGAACCGCGCACGGAAATTCGGCGCACGGCAAATGCGTCTCGTGGTGCGGCGCCGACGGACTCTGTCCCTGAGTCACGTCGTACGTGGTGCAGAACTACCGAACCGACAAAGCACTCGCGGCGGCTGCGTCACCAGGCCACCGTGAGCCGCGGGGGTTACCCGCTCACCTGAGCTTAACTCGCTAGTAACGAGCACGCCAGACCTGGGCGTGTGATCTGGATCGCCGGTCTCTGGCCGGTTTCTGCCGGTCTCCGGCCGGCCTCTGGTTGATCCCTGGTTGGATCCTGGTTGGATCCTGGTTGGTTCCTGGCAGGTCCTTCGCCGGTCTCTCGCCGATACGCTGGCCGCCATGGACGAGGAGTTACGGTCGCTCGCGGGACGGCTGCGCGGTGAGTCGGGCGGCTCGGTGGCGTATGAACGGCTACTGGTGACCGAGGACCGGGAGGAGCTCGCCGGAGTCCTCACCGAACATGAACGGCCTCTGTGGGCACGGGAGATCGCCGCCTTCCGGCTGGGCTGCGCGGGGGACCGGCGGGCCTTCGAGGCGCTGGTACTGCTCCTCAACCACCGCGATCCCGCGCGCTGTGTCTCGGCGGCACACGCGCTGTCGAGGCTGAACGACCCCCGCACGCCGCGGGCGGCGGCCGCGCTCGCCACGAATGAGCTGCGCGTCGCCTACGCCCTGCTCCCGGTCCGGCTGCTCACGCGGCTGCGCGCGCCGGAGTCCGTACCGGCGCTGATCACCGTCCTGCGACGCAGGCTCGCTCCGGGTGACCCGCACTGGCGGGTGGCCCTGGCCTGTGTCGAGGGCCTCGGCGCACTGGGCGACAAACGAGCGGCCGGCATTCTCCGCTCGGCCCGCACGCACCCCCGGCTCATGGCGGCGGCGGAGGCGGCACTGGCCCGGCTGGACTGAGCGGCTGTGCTGAGGGGCCGAGAGGTGGGCGGCTGGGCCGAGCTGAACCGGCTGGGCGGCGCGGCTGGGTGCGGGCCGCCCGGTGGTGCGGGCTCGCGCCCGACCGCGTATGGCTCTACGCGGACAGGGTGCGGGCGTACCGAACCTCCGGGACCGCGACGCCGTCCACCTCGAACGGCTCCTCCGCGCCGTCGGGTGTGAAGCCCGCCTTCTCGTAGAACCTGCGGGCGCGGTCGTTCTCCTTGAGGACCCAGAGCCGCATCTCGGGGAACCCGTGAGCCGTGGCCCGCTCCGTCAGCTCCGCCATCAGCGCCCGCCCCACGCCCGTGGATATCTGTTCCGGCAGCACGTAGATCGCGTACAGCTCGCCGATACCCGCCGTCGCTTCCTCGTCCCGGCCCGGTCCGCAGCAGCCCCACCCGACCACTTCGCCGTCCCGCTCGGCGACCACATTGGTCACCCGCCTGCCACCCCTCGTGAGGAAGGCGCGGCGCTTCGCCGCGTCCTCCTCGATGCTCATCGCGTCCAGATACGACGACGGCATCAACCCGGCGTACGCGTGCTGCCAGCCCCGGACCCGGACCGTAGCGACCGCTTCGCAGTCGTCGATGCCCATGTCCCGTATACGTACCGGCATCCGCTAGCTCTCCTCTCCGGTGATCGCGAACGCCTCGATCTCGACGAGCAGTTCGGGCCGGAACAGCGCCGCCACCTGGACCGCCGAGCTGGCCGGCAGCCGTCCGGCGTCGATCACCTCGTCCCGCGCCGCACGGACCGCCGGAAGGTGCGCGACATCGGTGACGAAGTACGTCAGCTTGACCACATCGTCGAAGGAGGCGCCCGCCGCGGCCAGACAGCGGCGGAGGTTCTCGAAGACCTGCCGCGCCTGTGCCGCCGGGTCTCCCTCGCCCACGACCTTGCCGTCCTGGTCGAAGGCGCACTGCCCCGATATCGCCACGAACCGGCCGGTGCCCCAGACGACATGGCTGTATCCCGTGCCGGGAGCCACACCTTCGGGAGCCTGTACATGCGTGAGTCGCGAAGTCATGCGTTCATCCTTGCGCACACCACTGACAATCCCGATCGATTTCCCGGCCCGCCCGCCCGCCTCAGAGCAGAGTCAGCTGCGTCGCCTCCGGCGTTGCGAGCTCCGGCTCCTCCGGTACCGGGATCCGTCGCGGCACACCCCGGTCGGCCGGGCCTATGCCGAACTCCCGGGCCAGTTCATGGACATGGCGCGTGATCCGGCGCTGGTACCACTTCGGCGCATACGCTCCCTCCGCGTACAGCCGCTCGTAACGCCGTACCAGATGCGGATGATGCTGTGCCAGCCACGCCATGAACCACTCGCGCGCACCCGGCCGCAGATGAAGGACGAGCGGCGTCACCGACGTCGCTCCGGCCGCGGCGATCGCCTGTACGGTCGCGCGGAGTTGGTCCGGGTGGTCGCCGAGGAACGGGATGACCGGCGCCATCAGCACCCCGCAGCCGATGCCGTGCTCGGTGAGGGTCCGTACGACGTCGAGGCGCCGCTCCGGCGAGGGTGTGCCCGGCTCGACCGTGCGCCACAGCTCGGGGTCGGTGAAGCCGACCGAGACGGAGATCCCGACCTCGGTCACCTCCGCAGCCTGCCGCAGCAGCTCCAGATCGCGAAGGATCAGCGTGCCCTTGGTGAGAATGGAGAACGGGTTCGCATGGTCGCGCAGCGCGGTGATGATGCCCGGCATCAGCTGGTAGCGCCCTTCCGCCCGCTGATAGCAGTCGACGTTCGTTCCCATGGCGATATGAGCGCCCTGCCACCGCCGGGACGCCAGCTGCCGGCGCAGCAGCTCCGGCGCGTTGATCTTCACAACGATCTGGGAGTCGAACCCCAGCCCGGTGTCGAGGTCCAGATAGCTGTGGGTCTTGCGGGCGAAGCAGTACACACAGGCGTGCGTGCAGCCCCGATAGGGATTGACCGTCCACTCGAACGGCATTCGTGAGGCGCCCGGCACCCGGTTCAGGATCGAACGGGCGCGGATCTCGTGGAAGGTGATGCCCCGGAATTCGGGGGTGTCGAAAGTCCTGGTGGTCACCGCGGACGTAGCGAAAAGCGCAGTGTCCCCGGCCGTCGTGGGGTTCTCGACCAGATTGTCCCAGCGCATGAGCGCCTCCTCGGTAGCACTGGCCACAGAATAGAACACATGTTCCCTTGATCGCTTGCGACCCCGGTCCGTTTCGGGGTGCCCCTGGATGCCCGCAGGGGAACCCACCAGTCACAGCAACCCACCACGCCCCCGGCCCAGGGTGACCACGGGCGCGGTGACCCCGGATGCCCGCAGGGGAACCCACCGGTCACAGCAACCCACCACGCCCCCGGCCCAGGGTGACCACGGGTGCGGTGACCCTGGATTTGGGAGGCCGGACCCGAGGTGATTGGCTAGCGGCACCCCCGAAGAACCGAGTGCTGGAGGAACGCGAATGGCGCAGGTCGAGGCCACCACGGAACGGATCATCGCGGCAGACGCGGAGAAGGTGTTCGATGCGCTGGCCGACTACGAGAACACCCGCGCCAAGCTGCTGCCCGAGCACTTCAGCGAGTACGAGGTCCGTGAGGGCGGCGACGGCGAGGGCACTCTCGTCCACTGGAAGCTCCAGGCGACCAGCAAGCGGATCCGCGACTGCCTGCTCGAGGTGACCGAGCCGACCGACGGTCAGCTGGTCGAGAAGGACCGCAACTCCTCGATGGTCACCACCTGGACCGTCACCCCGGCCGGCGAGGGCAGGTCGAAGGCTGTCGTCAGCACCGTCTGGAACGGCGCGGGCGGCATCGGCGGCTTCTTCGAGAAGACCTTCGCCCCCAAGGGACTTGGCCGGATCTACGACGCGCTGCTCGCCAAGCTGGCGGCCGAGGTCGAGAAGTAGCCCGTGAAGTAGCCCTGCGGGGTTGCTGTCACGCTCACCGTTTCGAGTGGTTTTCCCCGCGGCGCCGTGATGCGCCCCGCGCGCCACGGGTCGCGGGAAAGCCCCTGATGAGCGCCCGAAGTGCGCCCCGCCAGAGCCAGTTGGGCCCGGTCGTGCGCCCCCGGCACGGATAACGTCCCGCTTGCTCCCCCTTGGCGCGGAATGCGAAGAATTACGCCGCGCAGGCGTGACGAGGGGAGCAGATACGTGGGCGGCATCACTCTGGTGAAGGACGAGCAGACGGCTGCGGCCGCGGCTGCACCGCCTCACCCTGCCGGACCGGCCGAGGCCACCGCGCTCAGCCCGCGCCGCGTACGCCTCGTCTTCATCGGGCTGATGCTCGCGCTGCTGCTCGCCGCGCTCGAGCAGATGATCGTCGCCACCGCCCTCCCGAAGATTGTCGGCGAACTGCAGGGCCTGGACCGGATGCCCTGGGCGATCACCGCCTATCTCCTCACCGCCACCATCGGCCTGCCCGTCTACGGCAAACTCGGTGATCTCTTCGGCCGCAAGGGCGTCTTCCAGTTCGCGATCGTGGTCTTCGTCATCGGCTCCGCGCTGGCCGGCCGGTCGCAGAGCATGGACCAGCTCATCGCCTTCCGCGCCATCCAGGGCATCGGTGCCGGCGGCCTCATGATCGGCGTGCAGGCGATCATCGCGGACATCGTGCCGTCCCGGGAACGCGGCCGTTTCATGGGTCTCATCGGCGCCGCCTTCGGACTCGCCTCCGTCGCGGGACCACTGCTCGGCGGCTTCTTCACCGACCACGCCTCCTGGCGCTGGTGCTTCTACTTCAACGTCCCCTTCGGCCTGGTCACCCTGATCGTGGTCACCGCGGTGCTGAAGCTCCCGAAGCCTGCTGCCAGAGCCCGGCTCGACGTCCTCGGCGCGCTGTTCCTCGCCGCCGCGTCCACCTGCCTCGTCCTGCTGACCAGTTGGGGCGGTACCGAGTACGCGTGGGGCTCGCGCGTCATTCTGGGACTGGCGGCCGGGGCTGCGGGAACCATCCTGCTCTTCCTGGTCGTTGAGTCCTTCGCCCCCGAACCGATCATCCCGCTCCGGCTGTTCCGCGACTCGATCTTCACCGTCACCAGCCTCGTCGGCGCCATCGTCGGCGTCGCACTCTTCGGCGTGGCCGGCTATCTGCCGACGTTCATCCAGATGGTCGACGGAGCCAGCGCCACCGAGTCCGGGCTGCTGATGCTCCCGATGATGGGCGGCATCGTCGGAGCCTCGATCATCTCCGGCCGGCTCATCAGCCGTACCGGGCGTTACAAGATCTACCCCGTCCTCGGCAGCGCGATCTCGGCCGTCGGTATGTGGCTGCTGTCGCGCCTTGAGGCCGACACACCCCGGCTCGACCACAGCATCTGGCAGGCCGTGCTCGGCGTCGGCATCGGACTGGTGCTGCCGGTACTGATCCTCGCCGTGCAGAACGCCGTACCGCCCGCCGACCTCGGCACCGCCACCAGCGCCAACAACTACTTCCGGCAGATCGGCGGCAGCGTCGGTGCCGCCGTCTTCGGCACGCTCTTCGCCAAGCGGCTCACGGACGCGCTCGCCGACCGGCTCCCGGCCGCCGCGGGCCTGCCCACTCAGTCCATTCCGAACGTCGAATCCATCACTCCGCAGATGGTCCACGCGATGGAGCCCGCGCTGCGTGACGCCTACATCCAGGCGTACGCGGACGCGATGCCGCGGATCTTCCTCTACTTCGTGCCGGTGCTCGCGCTCGGCCTCTTCATCGCCTTCTTCCTCAAGGAGAAACCGCTGGTGTCCCAGAACGCCCAGGCCGCCGAGCCCGCTGTCACCTCCGCCGCCGTCCCGTCGGCCCGCACCGCGCGCGCCGATCGCGCCGCGCGCACCACGCCCGCGTACACCTCCGGCGTCCCGGTCTGCGGCACCGTCCAGCACCACGACGGCAGCACCGTCCCGCGCGCCGCCCTGACCCTCATCGACGTACAGGGACAGCAGATCGGACGCGGCGCGAGCGGCGAGGACGGGCGGTACGCGCTCAGCGTGCCGGGCGCCGGCTCGTACGTCATGATCGCGGCGGCCGGCGGACACCAGCCGCAGGCCGTCACCGTCACCGTCGGCGAGCGGCCCGTCGAGCTCGATGTGGTCCTCGGCGGCGCGGGCAGGCTCGCCGGGACCGTCGTCACGGCCGACGGATCGCCGGTACGCGACGCCGCCGTCACCCTCACCGACGTACGCGGCGACGTCGTCGTCACCACCCGCAGCGGCCGCGAAGGCGGTTACGCGATCACGGAGTTGGTGGCCGGGGAGTACACACTGGCCGCGAGCGCGCCCGCCTTCCGCCCCGCCGCGCAGACCGTGAGCGTGCAGGCGTCCCGCGAGACCCGGCAGGACATCGAGCTCGCGGGCGGAGCCGTGCTGCGCGGCACCGTACGGGCCGGTGGCGGCCGTCCGGTCGAGGACGCGCGGGTCACACTGCTCGACGCGGCGGGCAATGTGGTGGACACCCTCACCACGGGCCCCGACGGCAGCTTCCGGTTCGTGGATCTGTCGTCGGGGGAGTACACGGTGATCGCGGCGGGTTATCCGCCGGTCGCGACGGTCCTGCAGGTCGCGGGCGGCGGACGGGCCGAGCGCGATCTCCAGCTGGGGCACGAGGACTGACAATTCGTCAGTTTCGCGCGGGGGCGCACCACCCCATTTCGGCGTTGCCCGGCGCGCTTCCCGCGCCGCGCCGTACCGTAGAGGTAAGGCCGCAGATTCTTGCGGCGGGGAAGGAGCCTCCCACCCATGGACAGTGGTGTTCCGCCGACACCGCCACGGGAGCATCCCGTGGCCGGCCGGATTCCGCTTGCCGTGGTCGTCGTGGACGGCGACGGCTTGGTGTCCCACTGGTCGACCGGTGCGAAGCGCCTCTTCGGCCCCACCAGGGAGCAGGCGGTGGGACAGCCCGCCGTCGAACTGCTCCCGGTCACCGGCGCGCTCGCGGGGGACGGTGACTACGAGGCGTACCACGACTACGGCGGCCTGGGCCCCGGCCTCGACGCCTCGCTGAACGGCCTCACCTCCTACCCCGCGGCCGGCCGGGCCCGCCTCTCCGAAGCCGGACGCGACCAGGTCGATGTGCTGTGGTGGGCGTACCCCATGATCGGTCCGGGCGACGAGCGTCTGCTCGTACTGGCCGCGGACGCCGCGCAGTTCGGCGCCGAGGACGAGAGTGTCGAGCGCATCGCGCCCGGATTCGCCCTGCACACCGAGTTTCCCGGCTTCGACGAGCTGGCGCGCCGGCTCCCCGAGATCCTGCCGAGCATGAGCGTCCAGGAGTCGGCGCGGATCGTCTCCCAGATCCTGGACCTGGGCTATCCCGTGCTCGAGTTCAGCCATCACGACCGGGTGCCGGTCACCCCGGACTGGGGTGTCCCCAGGCGTACGGAGCGCAAGGCGCGGCAACGGGCCGCAGAGGAGGCGGCAGCGGCGGGGCAGCCGGTCGACACGGCCGATCTCCAGCAGGATCTCGAGTACGCCGCGGTCCGCGAGCGGCTCGAATTCCTCAACGAGGTCAGCGGCCGCATCGGTTCCTCGCTCGACCTCGCCCGTACGATTCAGGAAGTCAGCGCGGCCGTCGTGCCGCGCTTCACCGATGTCGCGGGCACCTATCTGCGTGAACAGGTCATCGCCGGCGAGGGCTTCCCCGACGGACCTCCGGACGCCACCACCATGTGGCACCGCGTCGCCGTCGAGCATGTGGACGAGCCGGGCCGCTGGGACGATGTGGTGCCGGTCGGCGAATCCATGCCGTTCCCCGAGCGCACCCCGTTCTTCCAGTGCATGACCACCGGCGATCCGGTGCTGGTGCCGCGTATCAGCGAGCAGATGGGCAATGCCATCGCCTCGCAGTTCGAGAAGCGCGACATCCGGCCCCTGATCACCAACCGTTCGATGCTCGTTGTGCCGCTGAAGGCGCGCAATGTGGTGCTGGGCTTCATGATCCTGCTGCGCCATGCGGAGCGCGCTCTGTTCAACGACATGGACCGGGTCACCGGAGCCGAACTGGCCGCCCGCGCCGGGCTCGTCCTCGACAACGCCCGTATGTACACCTATCAGGAGAGTGTGGCCGAGACCCTCCAGGACTCGATGCTGCCGCAGGTCACCCCGCGGATGGCCGGCTGCGACACCGCCACCCGCTATCTGCCGGGCACCCTGCTGGGGCGGGTCGGCGGCGACTGGTTCGACTCCGTCAAGCTGCCCGGCTCGCGCACCGCGCTGGTGGTGGGCGATGTGATGGGGCACGGGCTCAACTCCGCCGCGATGATGGGCCAGTTGCGTACGGCGGTACAGACCATGGCCGCCCTGGACCTGCCACCCGAGCAGCTCCTGCGGAACCTCGACGACCTCGCCCAGCGCCTCGGCGAGCACTACCTCGCGACCTGTCTGTATGCGGTCTACGACCCGATCCGCAATGAACTCCGGATGGCGAACGCGGGCCATGTGCCCCCGGTGATCGTCCGCGCGGCGGACGGGCGCAGCGAGCTGCTGGAACTGCCGACCGGTGCGCCGATCGGCGTCGGCGGAGTGCCGTTCGAGAGCGTACGAGTGCCCGTGGCACCCGGCGACCGCCTCGTGATGTGCACGGACGGCCTGGTGGAGGTCCGTGGCGAGGACATAGGCGTCGGGCTTGCGACGCTCTGCGAATCCGCGGCCCATCCCGCGGCCTCCATGGACGACGCCTGCGACACCATCATCCGCTCGCTGAACGTCCGAGGCGGACGCAAGGACGACGTCGCCCTGCTGATGGCCCGGCTGAACGGCATCGAGGCCGAGTCGGTGGCGGCCTGGGAGCTGTCGCTGGAGCCGCGCGAAGCGGCGCGGGCCCGGCGGCTGGTCCGTGGACAGCTGCGGTCCTGGGGACTCGCTGATCTGACGGAGACCGTGGAGCTGCTGGTCAGCGAAGTGGTCACCAATGCGGTGCGGCACGCGCAGGGCCGTCGCGCGGAGCTGCGGCTGGTACGGGCCGGATCCCTGCTGGGTGAAGTGGCCGACGAGGACCACACTCTGCCGACGCTGCTCGACGCCCGCCCCGACGCCGAACTGGGCCGGGGACTGCGCGTGGTGAGCAGCCTGGCGCGGGAGTGGGGCACCAGCCGGACGGCCGACGGCAAGACGGTCTGGTTCGAGCTGGCGCTGCCGTAGCCGCGCTCGGGGCGGGTGCGGGCTCGGTCGCGGACTCGCCGCGGACTCGGCTGTGGGCTCGAACGCCACGTAAAGGAATGCCCCGGGTACTTGTCGCCGTAACTCGTGAGCGATAAACCGATCTTGACGTCGTGTCATATCCTGGGGAGCTGGTCATGAGCGTGACGAGTCGGTACAAGGACGCCTGGGAGGGCTTCTGGAACGAGGCCTCCGGCGAGCCGGGCGAGGTCTTCTGGGATGCGGAGCCGGCGCTCACCGCGGGGCCCCATCTCGCGGTCTACGAACCGCATGTGACGGATCCCGGGCTGACGCTGGTGGATCTCGGCTGCGGCAACGGCACACAGACCCGTTTCCTGGCCGACCGCTTCCCCCAGGTGCTCGGCGTGGACCTGTCGGCCGCCGCGATCGAGCTGGCCAGACGGCAGGACAAACAGAGCGAGACGCGGTTCCGGGAGATCGACGCGGTGGACGGGGCGATGGTGGCGCAGCTGCACGCCGAGCTCGGCGACACCAATGTCTATATGCGCGGGGTGCTCCACCAGTGCGACGCGGAGGACCGGCAGGCGCTGGCCGACTCGATCGCCCTACTGGTGGGTGAGCGTGGTCGCGCCTTTGTGGTGGAGCTCGCGGAGGCGGCCGGGCAGCAACTGAGGACCCTGGCGCAGGCACCGGCGGGACCGCCGCCGAAGCTTGAGCCGGTGTTCCGCCACGGCCTGCAGCCGGGTTCGGTGCCCGACGCGGACGTGGCGGAGTTCTTCACCATGGCGGGTCTCGGGGTGATCGCTCGAGGTGAACTGCCGCTGACGACAACGGAGTACGCATCGGACGGCTCGCGAATCGAGCTTCCGTCGAAATGGCTGATCGTCGGCCGGAACGGGTAACGCCCGAACTGACTCCTCCCGGTCGGGCAACCGCCGACGAGAGGAGTGCCGTGTTCCGCAGAGCAGCCCGCGCCGCGGCAGTCGCCGGTCCTGCCCTGCTTCCGCTGCTTGGCTCCGCCCCCGGTGCGGCGGCGGACGGGATCCTGACGTCGGCAGGGGCCGGAGGGCTTGTCGTGCGCCGCCGCCGTCGGCGTGAGAGCGCCGGACAGGCGTAGGCCCCCTCGTTTCGGCGGCCGGCCGGACTCCCGTGGCCGACCGGACCGGCGGCGGACCAGACCTCTGGCACTGTCAACAGTCCTGGCCCGGGCGTTCGCCGACGCGTACCGTGATGCCGTGAAGATCCTCATCAGCGCCGACATGGAAGGCGCCACCGGTGTGACCTGGCCGGCCGACGTGCTGCCCGGCACCCCCCAGTGGGAGCGCTGCCGGTCCATGTTCACCTCCGATGTGAACGCAGCGGCCCTCGGTTTCTTCGACGGTGGTGCCGATGATGTGCTCATCAACGAAGCGCACTGGACCATGCGCAATCTCCTGCTCGAGCGGCTCGACGAGCGGGCCCAGATGCTCACCGGCAAGCACAAGTCACTGTCCATGGTGGAAGGCGTGCAGCACGGCGACGTGGACGGCATCGCCTTCGTCGGCTACCACACCGGCGCGGGCACGGAGGGCGTGCTCGCACACACCTACCTCGCCAACTCCATCACCGGCGTGTGGCTGAACGGCGCGCGGGCGAGCGAGGGCCTGCTCAACGCCCATGTCGTCGCGGAGTACGGCGTGCCGGTGGTGCTGGTCACCGGCGACGACCTGACCTGCGTGGATGCCGGCGGCTATGCGCCTGACGCCCGCAAGGTCGCGGTGAAGGACCATGTGTCGCGGTACGCGGCGGTGTGCCGCACTCCGGCCCGTACCGCCTCCGACATCCGCGCCGCCGCGAAGGAGGCCGCGGCACTCGCCGTACGGCACGAGCCGGTGCGCGGCGGCCCGTTCACCGTGGAGCTGGAGTTCGACGCGGAGCATCTCGCGGCGGCCGCGACGGTCGTCCCCGGGGTGACAGGCAGCGGTGAGCGACGTGTCGCGTACACCAGCGAGACGATGTATGAGGCCATTCGCACCTTCAAAGCGGTCACGACGATCGTCTCTGCGGCGGTGGAGGAGCAGTATGGCTGACGTGACAACGCCCATGGACAGCCGGGCACTCGACGAGGTGGTCACCTTCACCTCCGAGCTGATCCGCATCGACACCACCAACCGCGGCGGCGGGGACTGCCAGGAGCGGCCCGCCGCGGAGTATGTCGCCGAGCGGCTGGCCGGCGCCGGCCTCGAACCCACCCTGCTGGAGCGCACGCCCGGGCGCACCAATGTCGTTGCCCGGATCGAGGGCACCGACCCGTCCGCCGACGCACTCCTCGTCCACGGCCATCTGGACGTGGTGCCCGCAGAGCCCGCCGACTGGTCCGTGCACCCCTTCTCCGGAGAGGTCCGCGACGGCGTGGTGTGGGGCCGGGGCGCGGTCGACATGAAGAACATGGACGCGATGGTCCTCGCGGTCGCACGGGCGTGGGCGCGCGCGGGCATCAGGCCCCGGCGCGACATCGTCATCGCGTACACCGCCGACGAGGAGGCCAGCGCCGTCGACGGCTCAGGCTTCCTCGCCGACCACCATCCCGGCCTGTTCGAAGGCTGTACGGAGGGGATCAGCGAGTCGGGGGCCTTCAGCTTCCACGCGGGGCCCGGGATGACGCTCTACCCGATCGCGGCCGGAGAGCGCGGCACGGCATGGCTCAAACTCACCGCGCGGGGCACGGCCGGCCATGGCTCCAAGGTCAACCGCGCCAACGCGGTGAGCCGGCTGGCCGCGGCCGTCGCCCGGATCGGCGAGCATCAGTGGCCGGTGCGCCTCACCCCGACCGTACGGGCCGCGCTGGCCGAGCTCGCCGTACTGCACGGCATCGAGACCGATGTGCACGCGGACGGCTTCGACGTGGACGCGCTGATGGCGAAGCTCGGCCCGGCCGCCGCGCTGGTCGAGCCGACCGTGCGCAACAGCGCCAACCCGACGATGCTGGAAGCCGGTTACAAGATCAACGTCATTCCCGGGCACGCCATCGCGTATGTCGACGGGCGGATGCTGCCCGGCGGCGAGGCCGAGTTCCACGACACGATGGACCGGCTGACCGGACCGGACGTCGAGTGGGAGTTCCACCACCGCGAGGCGGCTCTGCAGGCCCCCGTCGACTCCCCGACCTACGCCAAGCTGAGGGAGGCCGTCGAGCGCTTCGACCCGGTCGGCCAGGTCGTGCCGTACTGCATGCCGGGCGGCACCGACGCCAAGCAGTTCTCCCGGCTCGGCATCACCGGCTACGGCTTCTCGCCGCTGAAGCTGCCCGTGGGCTTCGACTACGCGGCTCTGTTCCACGGGGTCGACGAGCGCGTCCCGGTCGAGGCACTGCACTTCGGCGTAAAGGTTCTCGACCACTATCTGCGGTCCGCATAGGGCCTAGGGGGAATCGGTAATGGTACCCACGGGAGCCTACGGAACCTGGCCTTCACCGATCGACGCGGCGCTTGCCGCCTCGCACGACGGGCGCCCGGAGTATCTCGGCATGGTCGGCGACGAGGTGTGGTGGACCGCGCCACGCCCCGCCGAGGGCGGCAGGCGGGCCCTGATGCGCAGACGGGTCGACGGCGGCGAGGAGTCGGTGCTCCCGGCCCCGTGGAACGTCCGCAGCAGGGTCATCGAGTACGGGGGCCAGCCCTGGGCCGGAGCCCGGCGCGCCGAAGGCGGCCCGCTCATCGTCTTTGTCCACTTCCCCGACCAGCGGCTGTATGTGTACGAGCCGGACACGCCCGAGGCCGAGCCCCGTCCGCTCACGCCGGTGTCGGCGCTCGGCGGCGGGCTGCGCTGGGTCGACCCGCAGCTCCGGCTGGACCGTGGTGAAGTCTGGTGCGTACTCGAGGAGTTCACCGGCCCGGCGCCCACGGACGTACGCCGGGTGATCGCGGCCGTGCCGCTGGACGGCTCGGCCGTCGAGGACCGTGCCGCGGTGCGGGAGCTCTCCGACGACCGGCACCGCTTCGTCACCGGGCCGCGGCTCTCGCCGGACGGGCGCCACGCCGCCTGGATCGCCTGGGACCATCCGCAGATGCCCTGGGACGGCACGGTGGTGATGCTCGGAGAGGTGACGGAGAGCGGCCCGTTCGGCGGTGTGCGGCCCGTCGTCGGGGAGACGGACGAGTCGGTCGCCCAGGTCGACTGGGCCCCGGACGGCTCGCTGCTCTTCGTCTCCGACCTCGGCAACTGGTGGGAGCTGCAGCGCATCCGGCTCGAGGGGCTGGTGCCCGGGGTCGTACCGCGCACCGGTCTCTGTCCCGGCCGCGGGGAGGAGTTCGGCGGGCCGCTGTGGAAGATCGGCCTCAAGTGGTTCCACCCCCTGGAGAACGGGCTGATCGCCGTCATCCACGGCAAGGGCGCCACCGCGCTGGGGATTCTCGACCCGGAGACCGGCGAGCTCGTCGACGCCGCCGGCCCCTGGACCGAGTGGTCGTCCACCCTCGCCGTGCACGGTGACCGGGCGATCGGGGTCGCCGCCAGCCCGCGCAGCGCGTACGAGGTCGTCGAGCTCGACACCCGTACCGGGCGGACCCGGGTCATAGGCTCGGCGCACGACGATCCGGTGGACCCGGTGTACTACCCGGAGCCGCAGATCCGTACCTTCGTCGGCCCCGACAACCGCGAGATCCACGCCCATATCTATCCGCCGCACAGCCCGGACCGGATCGCGCCCGACGACGAACTGCCGCCCTTCGTGGTGTGGGCGCACGGCGGCCCCACCGGTCATGCCCCGCTCGTCCTCGACCTCGAGATCGCCTACTTCACCTCGCGCGGCATTGGCGTCGCCGAGGTCAACTACGGCGGCTCCACCGGCTACGGCAGGGAGTACCGCAACCGGCTGCGCGAACAGTGGGGCGTCGTCGACGTCGAGGACTGCGCGGCTGTCGCCGAGACGCTGGCCGCCGAAGGCACGGCGGACCCGGCGCGGCTCGCCATCCGCGGCGGCAGCGCGGGCGGCTGGACCACTGCCGCCTCCCTCACCAGCACCGACGTCTACGCCTGCGGCACCATCATCTATCCGATCCTCGACCTGACGAGCTGGGCCACCGACGGGACCCATGACTTCGAGTCGCAGTACCTGGAATCGCTGATCGGCCCGATCGCCGAAGTCCCCGGCCGCTACCGCGAGCGCTCGCCGCTGCACCACGTCGACCGGATCACCACGCCGTTCCTGCTGCTGCAGGGCCTCGACGATGTGATCTGCCCGCCCGTGCAGTGCGAGCGGTTTCTGGCACAGATGGCGGGCCGCGGCGTCCCGCACGCGTTCATCGCCTTCGAGAGCGAGGGCCATGGCTTCCGCAGGGCCGACACGATGGTCCGCGCCCTCGAGTCCGAACTCTCCCTCTACGCCCAGACCTTCGGCATCATCCGCCGCGACGTCCCCACGCTGGAGCTCAAGAAGTGACCCTGCCGCGTCCTGCCGGGGTACAACTCCCGGGCCCCCGATCCCTGACCCGGCCCGCGCGACTGAGGCCGGGGGCCAGGGTCGCTGTCGTGGCGCCCAGCGGACCCGTCCCCGAAGAGCGGCTCGAAGCGGGCCTGGAGATCCTGCGGAGCTGGGACCTGGTTCCGGTCGTGATGCCTCATGTCCGCGGCCGGCACCCGGAGCTCTCGTATCTCGCCGGCTCGGACGAGGAAAGGGCCCGGGACCTGACCGAGGCCTGGTGCGATCCGTCCGTCTCCGCGGTGATCTGCGCCCGCGGTGGATACGGCGCACAGCGCATGGTCGATCTCCTCGACTGGGCGGCGATCCGCGCGGCCGGCCCCAAGATCCTCGTCGGCTACAGCGACACAACGGCCCTTCATGAGGCTTTCGCCGTGCGGATGGGGCTGGCCACGCTGCACGGTCCCATGGTCGGCGCGGCGGCTTTCCTCAAGGACGCCCGCACCCAGGAGTCGCTGCGTGCCACGCTCTTCGAGCCCGAGTCGGTCCGGACGCTCGGCCTGGAGACCGCCCGCACGATGGTCCCCGGCCGGGCCCGCGGTATCACGCTCGGCGGCTGCGTCAGTCTGCTCGCCGCCGATCTCGGTACACCGCAGGCCCGCACCTCGGCCCGCGGCGGTCTGCTGCTGATCGAGGACGTGGGGGAGGAGGACTACCGGCTCGACCGGGTCCTCACCCAGCTTCTGCGCTCCGGCTGGCTGGAGGGCGTGGCGGGTGTCGCGCTCGGCTCGTGGGCGGAGTGCGGTCCGTACGAGCGGGTGCGTGCGGTGCTGCAGAACCGGCTCGGCGGCCTTGGCGTGCCGGTCGTGGAGGAGTTCGGCTTCGGGCACGGGGTGCCCGCGCTGACGTTGCCGTTCGGGGTGCCGGCGGTGCTGGACGCGGACGCGTGCACGCTGACGCTCGAGGTGCCCGCGCTGGTCTGACACCGGCGCGTGCTCCAACTCCCCTTCGGCAGGACGGGGTTGCGGACCTCAGGCGCAGGACGGTGATGGACATCCGCCCCCGGACCGGCGGCTGAATCAGCGGATCAGCCGCCGGGCGTCCTCCGGGGTTACCGGCCGAGCGCCGCGTACCCCGGCCGGATCACCTCGTCGATCAGCCGACGGCGCTCCGGCAGCGGCAGGAACGCCGACTCGACCGCGGCGACCGTGAACTCCTCGAAGACCTCCGGGCCGTAGCCGAAGGCGTCCACCATGTGCTGGAACTCCTGGCTCATGGTGGTGCCGGAGACCAGGCGGTTGTCCGTGTTGAGAGTGACGCGGAAGCCGAGGCGGCGCAGCAGGTCGATGGGGTGCGTGGCGTAGTCCTTCGCCGCGCCCGTCTGGAGGTTCGAGGTCGGGCAGACCTCCAGGGCGATGTGGTTGTCGCGTACGTACGCGGCCAGGTGGCCCAGGTCCGCCGTGCCGTCGTCGTGGACCGTGATGTCGTCGGTGATGCGGACGCCGTGCCCGACCCGCTCGGCGCCGCAGATCTGCACCGCCTCGTGGATCGACTCGGCGCCGACGGCCTCGCCCGCGTGGATCGTGAAGTGGCAGTTGTGCCGCTTCAGATGCTGGAAGGCGGGCAGGTGGCGGGCCGGCGGGTTGCCGATCTCGCCGCCCGCGATGTCGAAGCCGGCCACCCCGCGGTCGCGGTGCGCCACCGTCAACTCGGCTATCTCCAGGGAGCGTTCGGTGTGCCGCATGCCGGTGAGCAGAGCGCGGACCGTGATCCGGCCGCCGCTGCGACGCTCGCCCTCGCGGAAGCCCGCGTTGACCGCGTCGACGACCTCGTCGAGGGTCAGACCGCGCTCCAGATGCTGCTCGGGGGCGTACCGCACCTCGGCGTAGACGACTCCGTCCGTCGCCAGGTCCTCCGCGCACTCGGCCGCGATCCGCTGCAGCGCCTCGCGGGTCTGCATCACCGCGCAGGTGTGGGCGAAGGTCTCCAGATACCGCTCGAGCGAGCCGGAGTCCGCGGCGTCGCGGAACCAGATCGCGAGCGCGGCCGGGTCCTCGGTGGGCAGCTCGCGGTAGCCGCACTCCCGGGCCAGCTCGATGATCGTGGCGGGGCGCAGACCGCCGTCCAGGTGGTCGTGGAGAACGGCCTTGGGTGCGCGGAGGATGTCAGACAAGTGCATGGCCCGGGAGTGTACGGCACGTCCGGGAATGGCGCCGTGACGGCCGTCTCCCGGCTCGACCGCAGTCGGTGCCAGCGCTCAGTTCGACTGGAGTACGGGCATCGCGGGCGCCCCGGTCGGCAGCATGTGCTTGGCCGCCAGGATCGGCATGTCCTCGACTCGTACCACCTGTGTGACCAGCACGGCAGGGGTGTCGGCCGCCCGGCCCAGCTGCTCTCCGCGGCGCTGTCCGAGCAGTGTCGCCGTCACCCCGCTGTGTGCGGTGAGCGCCACACCGCGCGAGGCCGCGGACAGCACCGCGAGCATCGAGGTGGCCGGTGCGGGTGCGGCCCGCAGTGCCGCGGCGAAGGCCGGATGCACCTCGTCCAGCACCTGCTCCGCCGCCGCCCACTCCTGGCTGAGCGCCGCCGCGGTACCTTCCCCGACCAGCAGTGACTCCCAGAACCGCAGCTCCGCCCCGGCCGGTGCGAGCAGATGCTGGGTGGTGAAGTCGGTGGGCTCCTCCACGGCGCGCAGCAGCGGTCGGACGCGGAGCGGGGAGCCGGTGGACAGCAGCTCCTCCAGCGGCTGGATGTGCTCGTAGCCGCGGCGCGGTGGACGGTCGTTGACGGTGCGGCCGACCCCGCGGCGCACCGAGAGCAGCCCGTCCTCCTGGAGCAGCAGGAGTGCCTCGCGCAGCGCGGGCCGGCTGACCCCCAGTTCGGCGGCGAGCCGGGGCTCGGACGGGAGCGTGGAGCCCGGCGGATAGGTGCCTTCGTGGATGGCGTCCGCGATCCGCTCGTACAGGACGACGACCGGCCTTCGCTGCTGCCCGCTGACTACCACTGATCCTCCTCGGCTCACTTGTCAGCAAGTTATGTGAGCCCGCGCGGCGGAGCAATGGCCGCTGGATCTCGGGTGAGCTGCGATTTCGGTTCACGCCTAATTCACAGCAGGAGGGGCTTGACGTTCTACGCACGTAGATTCCAGTCTGTCTGAGCGCAACTTGTCTGACAAGGTTGGTTGCGCTGTTCCTATCGAGGCATGACATCCAAGGCAAAGGGGCCGACATGTCACCCACGCTCGGCCGGACACGTTCCGGAGCCGCATCCGATCTGGCGGGCCGCGGGCCCATGCTGCTGGCCATGGTGCTGGCCGTGCTCGGCTACCAGATCAACGCGACCATGCTCAGTCCCGCGCTGCCCGATGTCATCGAGCGTCTCGGCACCACCACCGCGGCCGCCGGCCTCTCCCAGACGCTCTTCTTCCTGATGGCGGCCATCGGCCAGGTCACGCTCGCCCGCCTCAGCGATCAGCGCGGCCGCAAGCCCATGATGGTGGTGAGCGCGTTCGTCCTGATCGCCGGCAATCTGCTCTGCGTCTTCGCCCCGAACATCGAGATCTTCATCGCGGGCCGCATCCTCCAGGGCATGTCAGCCGCGATGTTCACGCTTGCCTTCCTCACCCTGAACCAGCTGCTGACCCCGGCCGGCTTCGGCAAGGCCGCAGGCATCATCACCGCCGTCAACGGCGGCCTCGCGGGCGTCGACGCCATCGCCGGCGGCCAGATCGCCGACACCATCGGCTTCCGCGGCATCTTCGTCTGCTCCACGCTGATCGCGGTCGCGGGCCTGATCGGCGTACGGAAGTACGTCCCCGATGTCCCGCCCACCACCGCCGACGCCCGCTTCGACGCACGCGGCATCGCCGCCCTCTCCCTCGGGCTCACCGGCATCCTCGTCGGCCTCGCCCAGGGCGCGAGCTGGGGCTGGACCTCGCCGCTCACCCTCGGGTTCCTGTTCGGCGGCCTCGTGGCCCTGGTCCTCTTCGTCGTCTCGCAGAAGAGCGCCGCCAACCCGGTCATCGATATCGAGGTGCTCGCCTCCCGCCGCGCCTGGCCGCTGCTGATCACCACGGTCTGCACCCTCGGGGGCGCCTTCGGCGCGGTCGCACTGACCATTCCGCTCTTCTCTCAGGACGCCCGTGTCGGCCTCGGTCTGTCCGCCGTCACCGCCGCCGTCCTCTTCCTCACGCCCATCCAGCTGATCGGTGTGATCTCCGCGCCGCTGACCGGCCGGCTCGGCCCGAAGATCGGCTGGCGCAGGGTCGTGGTCACCGGCGCCGCCGCCAACCTCGCGATCTTCGTCTTCGCCACGTTCTTCCTGGACAACCAGTGGATCCTGGTGACCTCGCTGGCCGCGCTCGGTGTGACGTACGGCGGCTTCATGCTCACCGGCCTCAACGGTCTCGCCGTCACGACGGCGCCCAAGGACAAGCCCGGCTCGCTCTCCGGTCTCAACGGAGCGTGCTTCGGCATCGGAGCCTCGCTCGGCATCGCCATCGCCTCCGCGATGATCACCGCGGGCAGCGATGCGCACGGGCCCACCGAGGCCGGATACCAGCACGCGATGTACGCGGCCCTCGCGCTGCTCGCGATCGGTGTTGTCTCCTCGCTGCTGATCCGGCGTCCCGACCCGGAGACGGTCGCGGCGGAGGAGGAGCCGCAGCTGGTCCTCGCCCACCACTGACGGACGGACACGGCTCACCCGTACCGCCCGCTCCACCGCCCTCATGGGACCAGGATCCGTTCGTCCTGGTCCCATGAGCCACGGCGAAGCACCGAGCAGCATGAAGTTCGGCGGCCAGGGCCCGGCTCATGCGCGCCGGGTGAGAGCAGCCGGTTAATCTGGCGCGATGCCCGAGACCTCCAACGCCGCCCCCTACCTCGCCGCGGGTCCCCGGGTCGGCATACGCCACTACGCGTACGAGGACAGCGAGGAGTTCACACAGCTGGCGAACCTGAGCACCGAGCACCACCGGCCCTGGCTCTTTCCGCCCGCCTCGGCGGAGATGTACGCCGTGTACGCGCGGAAACTCATCGAGGACCCGACGAAGGCCGGCTTCCTGGTCTGCGCGCGTGACTCCGGCCGGATCGCGGGCTTCATCAACGTCAACAACATCGTCGAAGGCGGCTTCCGCAGCGGGGCGATCGGCTACGGCGCCTTCGCGCACGCCGTCGGCCGAGGCCTGATGGGCGAAGGCCTCGGCCTGGTCCTGCGGTACGCCTTCGGCCCGATGGGCCTGCACCGGCTGGAGGCCAACATCCAGCCGGGCAACGAGGCTTCGATCGGACTCGTACGCGGCGCGGGCTTCCGGCTCGAGGGATTCTCGCCCGACTTCCTCCACATCGACGGGGCCTGGCGCGACCACGAGCGCTGGGCCGTCACAACGGAGATGCTCAAGCGCTGACGCGCCACTGCCCCGGCCCTCAGCGACCCTTGCGGTTGATCTTCATGGTGTCCATGTCGGTCACCGTCGAGCGCAGTTCGCCGAAGCCGCAGCCGAGAGCCTTCAGCGCCGTCTCCGCCCGGTCCTCGGCGATCACCGCGGCCATCTCCTCGCCGTCCGCCGCGTCCGAGACGACGACATAGCGGACCGAGAAGTGCTTGAGCGCACGGTCGTAGGTGAGCGAGCCCTCCTCGGTGAACCGCATCTGCGTCAGGCCGTGGTTGTCCACGTGGGCGAGCAGACGGCCGCGCGACTCGTCCGTCAGCCCGTCCCAGGTCCCGCGCACGATCACCCGATACGTGTGCCGCGTGCTCATCTCTGCCGCTGCCTTCCGCTCGTCGAACACTCCGTAGAAACGCATTGAAGATGCAGAGTACGGCGGTGAGGATGTACCGCATGCGGAATATCGTGGTCGTCGACGCTCCCTCCAACCTGGGTCTGCGGCCCCCGGCCCCGGGCACCGTCCCCGGCTGCTACCGGGACTAATCGCAGTGCACTGGGCTTCAGCCCGGTGGTGAAGCGATTCCGAACGCTGCTCTGACCGGCAGACTAGAGCGGACGGTTCTGCTGCTCGATGTACTGACGGACGATCGACAGCGGAGCCCCGCCCACCGACCCGGCGAAGTACGAGCCGGACCACAGGC